>CAZXLI010000105.1:0-18794 GCA_964641795.1 uncultured Bordetella sp.
TGGAGCAGAACTTCCGCTTCGCCGCGCCGCTGGCCGACCGCTTCCTGGTGATGGAACACGGCGAGGTGATCCAGCAATTCACGCAGGCCGAACTACCCGCCCGGATGGAGCGGCTGCACGAGTACCTTGGCGTCTAGGAAGTACCTGCCGGCGCCGCTTTTCCCCTGAAGGAGACAACCCCGATGTTCAAGACCACCCGCCTGGTGGCCCGCTGCGCGCTGGCCCTATCGATGCTGTTCACCGGCGCGGCCAACGCGCAGTTTTCCGGTGACGTGATCAGGATCGGCATCGTCACCGACATGTCCGGCCTGTACTCGGACCTCGACGGCCCGGCCGGCGTCGAGGCGATCCGCACGGCCATTGCCGAGGTCGGTGGCGAAATCAACGGCAAGAAGATCGAGCTGCTGTTCGCGGACCACCAGAACAAGGCCGACATCGCCGCCTCGAAGGCGCGCGAGTGGATCGACACCCAGGGCCTGGACATGCTGATCGGTGGCGTGAACTCGGGCGTGAACCTCGCCTTGGCGAGCCTGGCGGCCGAGAAGAAGAAGCCCTTCTTCGCGGTGGGCGGCGCGACCTCGGTGTTGACCAACGAGAAGTGCACGCCGTACACGGTGCACTATGCCTACGACACGGTGGCCCTGTCCAAGGGCACCGGCAACGCGGTGGTCAAGGCCGGTGGCAAGAGCTGGTACTTCCTGACCGCCGACTATGCCTTCGGAACCGCGCTGCAGAACGACACGATGAAGGTCGTGCGCGCAGCCGGCGGCACGGTGAGCGGGTCGGTGCGGCATCCGTTGTCGGCCAGCGATTTCTCGTCCTTCCTGCTGCAGGCGCAGAGCAGCAAGGCGCAGATCCTCGGCCTGGCCAATGCCGGCGGCGACCTGACCAATGCGATCAAGGCGGCGGCCGAGTTCGGCGTCACCAAGACGATGAAGCTGGCCGCGCTGCTGATGTTCATCAACGACGTCCATGCGCTGGGCCTGAAGTCCACGCAGGGCATGTACCTGACCGACAGCTGGTACTGGAACCGCGATGCCGAGACGCGTGCGTGGAGCCGCAAGTTCTTCGAGCGGTGGAAGCGCATGCCCTCGTCGATCCAGGCCGCCGACTACTCCGCCGCGCTGACCTACCTGAAGGCGGTCAAGGCGGTGGGCAGCGATGACGGCGACAAGGTGATGGCCGAGCTGCGCAAGGCCAAGGTCAACGACATGTATGCCAAGGGCGGCTACATCCGACCCGACGGCCGCATGGTGCACGACATGTACCTGATGCAGGTGAAGAGCCCGGACAAGTCCAACGAGCCCTGGGACTACTACAACGTGGTCGAGACCATCAAGGGCGAGGCCGCCTGGACCTCCAAGGAAGAGTCGCGCTGCGAGCTCTGGAAATGATCGGCCAACTGCTGCTCGGCCTGGTCAACGGCTCGTTCTACGCGATGCTGAGCCTGGGCCTGGCGGTGATCTTCGGCCTCTTGGGCATCGTGAACTTCGCGCATGGTGCGCTGTACATGATCGGGGCCTACGTGGCCTGGATCGGGGCCGAGAAGCTGGGGATGAACTACTGGCTGGCGCTGATCGCAGCGCCCCTGGTGGTGGGCGCGCTGGGCGTGGTGATCGAGCGCACGCTGCTCAAGCAGCTGTACAAGCTGGACCCGATCTACGGCCTGCTGCTCACCTTCGGCCTGGCGCTCATCTTCGAAGGCCTCTTTCGTGACCAGTACGGCGTGTCGGGCCAGCAGTACGCGGTGCCCGAGGCCTTGCAAGGCGCCACCAACCTGGGCTTCATGGTGCTGCCGAACTACCGCGCCTGGGTGGTGGTGGCCTCGCTCACGGTGTGCCTGGGCACCTGGTTCCTGATCGAGCGCACGCGCTTGGGTGCCTACCTGCGCGCGGGCACCGAGAACCCGGCGCTGGTGCAGGCCTTCGGCATCAACGTGCCGATGATGGTGATGCTCACCTATGCCGCGGGCGCGGGCCTGGCCGCGCTGGCCGGCGTGCTGGCCGCGCCGGTGATCCAGATCACGCCGCTGATGGGCAGCAACCTGATCATCGTGGTGTTCGCGGTGGTGGTGATCGGCGGCATGGGCTCGATCCTGGGCTCCATCCTCACCGGGCTGGCACTGGGCCTGATCGAGGGCCTGACCAAGGTGTTCTATCCCGAGGCCTCGAGCATCGTGGTGTTCGTGATCATGGCCATCGTGCTGATGGTGCGGCCGGCCGGGCTGTTCGGGAAGGAGAAGTGATGGGCGCTGACACCACGGCCGTGCTGTCGCGCCAGGGCCGCTGGGCCTGGGGCGCCGCGCTGGCGCTGCTGATCGCCGCGCCCTTCATCGGCCTGTACCCGGTGTTCGTGATGAAGGCGCTGTGCTACGCCATCTTCGCCTGCGCCTTCAACCTGCTGCTGGGCTTCACCGGCCTGCTGTCCTTCGGCCATGCGGCCTACCTGGGCGCTGCGGCCTATGTCACCGGCTGGCTGGTGCGCTCGGCCGGCTGGTCGCCCGAGCTCGGGCTGCTCGCCGGCACGCTGGGCGCCGCCGCGCTGGGGCTGGTGATCGGCGCGATCGCCATCCGGCGCCAGGGCATCTACTTCGCGATGATCACGCTGGCGATGGCGCAGATGATCTATTTCGTCTGGCTGCAGGCGCCCTTCACCGGCGGCGAGGACGGGCTGCAGGGCGTGCCGCGCGGCAAGCTGTTCGGGCTGCTGCCGCTGGCCAACGACCTGGTGCTGTACTTCGTGGTGCTGGCGATCTTCGTCGCCGTGTTCCTGTTCGTCGTGCGCGTGGTGCACTCGCCGTACGGCCAGGTGCTCAAGGCCATCCGCGAGAACGAGCCGCGCGCGGTCTCGCTGGGCTACGACGTCGATCGCTACAAGCTGCTGGCCTTCGTGCTGTCCACCGCGCTGGCGGGGCTGGCCGGCTCGCTGAAGACGCTGGTGCTGGGCTTCGCGACGCTGAGCGATGCGCACTGGTCGCTCTCCGGCGAGGTGGTGCTGATGACGCTGCTGGGCGGCATGGGCACCTTCGCCGGGCCGGTGATCGGCGCGTTCACGATCATCGGGCTGCAGGACTACCTGGCCGACCGCGTCGGCGCCTGGGTCACGGTGATCATCGGCGTGATCTTCGTGGTCTGCGTGATCGCCTTCCGCCGTGGCTTCATCGGCGAGCTGATCGCCTGGCGCCAGCGCCGCACAGACCCATGAGTGCGGAGGCGGGTTTTCCCTAGGGTAATCCTTCGCGTTGTCCGCCGAGCCCGTGCCTCGTAGGCTGACGGCATTCGCAGGAGACATGGCATGAACAGCAGCAACATCATCGGCTGGGGTCACACGCGCTTCGGCCGGCTCGACGGCCAGGACCTCGAGGCCTTGATCATCGCCGCGGCGCGCGAGGCGGTGGCCCATGCGGGCCTCGAGTTCTCGGACATCGACGCGGTGGCACTGGGCAACCTCAACGGCGGCCTGGTGCCCGACAGCTTCTGCAGCTCGCTGGTGCTGCAGGCCGACCCGGCGCTGCGCTTCGTCCCGGCCACGCGGCTGGAGAATGCCTGCGCCTCCGGTTCGGCCGCGCTGTACCACGGCCGGGCGCTGATCGCGGCGGGCCAGGCGCGCCGCGTGCTGGTGGTGGGCGCCGAGAAGATGACGGCGGTCAGCGGCGCGGCCGTCACCGCCGCGCTGGCCTCGGCCAGCTACGTGAAGGAAGAGGGCGCGCAGGGCCTGAGCTTTCCCGGCATCTTCGCGCGCATCGCGGCCGCGTACTTCGAGCGTCATGGCGACCAGTCGGCCGCGCTGGCCCGCATCGCGGTGAAGAACCATGCCAACGGCGCGCGCAACCCGCTGGCCCACCTGCAGCGCGCACTGGACTTCGAGGCCTGCCACACCGTGTCGGAGAGCAACCCGCTCATTGCCGCGCCGCTGCGCAAGACCGACTGCTCGCTGGTGTCCGATGGCGCCGCGGCGATCGTGCTCGCCGACGACGACAGCGCCCGCGCGGCGCCGCGCGCGGTGCGCTGGCGTGCCGCGGTGCAGGTCAGCGACTTCCTGCCGATGTCGCGGCGCGATCCGCTGCTGTTCGAAGGTCCGGCGCTGGCCTTCGCGCGGGCCTATGCGCAGGCCGGCATCGGCGTCGAGGACCTCGACTTCGCCGAGGTGCACGACTGCTTCACGATCGCCGAGCTGCTGAGCTACGAAGCGATGGGTCTGGTGCCGCGCGGCCAGGGCGCGCGCGCCATCGACGAAGGCTGGGTGCTGCCGGGCGGCCGCCTGCCGGTGAACCTGTCCGGCGGCCTCAAGGCCAAGGGCCACCCGGTGGGCGCCACCGGCGTCTCGATGCATGTGCTCGCCGCGATGCAGCTCACCGGCAGCGCCGGCGCGCTGCAGCAGCCGGGGGCCGAGCTCGGCGCGGTGTTCAACATGGGCGGCTCGGCCGTGGCCTCGTACGTCAGCGTGCTGGAGGCGAGCAAGGCATGAACCTGGCGCACCTGCTGCTGCGCAGTGCCCGCGCGCACGGCCACCGGCCGGCCGTGCTGCACGGCGAAACCCTGTTGCTCGACTATGCCGGCCTGGCGCGCCGTTCAGCCACGCTGGCGCACACGCTGCGCGAACGGCAAGGCCTGCAGGAAGGCGACCGGGTCGGGCTGTTCATGAGCAATCACCCGGCGGTGCTGGAACTGCTGTTCGGCTGCTGGTGGGCCGGACTCGCGGTGGTGCCGATCAACCCGAAGCTGCACCCGCGCGAGGCGCACTACATCCTGGCGCACAGCGGTGCGGCGATGGTGTTCTGCACCGCCGACATCGGCGCGCCGCTGGCCGCGGCCGAGTTGCCGGCGCCGGCGCTGCCGCGGCTGGTGTGCGTCGAGCAGCCGGACTACGCCGCGCTGTTCGAGGGCGAGCCGCTGGCCGAGCCGGTGTCGCGCGCGCCCGATGCGCTGGCCTGGCTGTTCTACACCTCGGGCACCACCGGCCGGCCCAAGGGCGTGATGATCACGCAACGCAACCTGATGACGATGACGCTGTGCTACTTCAGCGATGTCGATCCGGTGAGCATCGACGATGCCGTGCTGTATGCCGCACCGATGTCGCACGGCGCAGGCCTGTATGCCTTGCCGCACGTGGCCGCCGCCGCGCGCCACGTGGTGCCCGCCTCGGGCGGTTTCGACGCCGCGGAGATCCTGGCGCTGGCGCGCCGGCTCGGTCCGCTGTCGATGTTCGCCGCGCCGACGATGGTCAAGCGCCTGGTCGAGCAGGCCGCGGCGCAGGGTGAGTCCGGCGAAGGGCTGAAGACCATCGTCTACGGCGGCGGGCCGATGTACCTGGAGGACATCCGCCACGCGCTGCAGGTGCTGGGGCCTCGCTTCGTGCAGATCTATGGCCAGGGCGAGAGCCCAATGACGATCACCGCGCTCGGCCGCGGCCACCTGATGGACGCGCAGCATCCGCGTTACCTCGATCGCCTGGCCTCGGTGGGCGTGGCCCAGACCGCGGTGGAGCTGCGCGTGGCCGATGCGCAGGGCCGGCCGCTGCCGCCGGGCGAGGTGGGCGAGGTGCTGGTGCGGGGCGACAGCGTGATGGCCGGCTACTGGAACGACGCTGCGGCCAGCGCGCAGGCGCTGCGCGACGGTTGGCTGTTCACCGGCGATGTCGGCAGCCTGGATGGCGACGGCTTCCTGACGCTGCGCGACCGTTCGAAGGACCTGATCATCAGCGGCGGCTCCAACATCTACCCGCGCGAGGTCGAGGAGGCCCTGCTGCACCACCCCGGCGTGGCCGAGGTCTCGGTGGTCGGCCGGCCCGATCCCGAATGGGGCGAGGTGGTGGTGGCCTTCGTCGTGCCGCGCGAAGGCCACGCGCTGGATGCTGCCGCGCTCGACGCGGTGTGCCTGGCCCACATCGCCCGCTTCAAGCGACCCAAGCATTACCACTGGCTCGATGCCCTGCCGAAGAACCACTACGGCAAGGTGCTGAAGACCGAATTGCGCGCGCGCATGGCGGCCGGCCAGTTTCCGATCGATCGACCCTGAATCAGAGAACGGCCATGAATGACAGATACCTCGAAGGCAAGACGGCGCTGGTGACCGGCTCGGTGCAGGGCATCGGCCTGGCGGTGGCGGAACGTCTGGCGCGCGCCGGCGCGGCGATCGTGCTGCACGGGCTGGCCACGCCGGCGCAAGCCGCCGAGGCCGGTGCTTTGCTGCGGGCCGCCGGTGCCGAGGGCGTCAGCTTCCTCGGCCATGACCTGCGCGAGACCAGCGGTGTCGACGCGCTGATGGACCAGGCCCTGGCCTGGCGCGGCGGCATCGACGTGCTGGTGAACAACGCCGGCATCCAGCACACCGCGCCGATCACCGACATGCCGCCCGAGCGCTGGGACGCGATCATCGCCATCAACCTCTCGGCGGCCTTCCACACGATGCGGCGCGCGATGCCCGGCATGCTGCAGCGCGGCTATGGGCGCATCGTCAACATCGCCTCGGTGCACGGCATGGTGGCGTCGGTGCAGAAGGCGCCTTATGTGGCGGCGAAGTTCGGGCTGGTGGGGCTGACCCGCGTGGCGGCGCTGGAATGCGCGGCGGCCGGCACGCGCGACAGTGGCGGCGTCACCGCCAACTGCATTGCGCCGGGCTGGACCGAGACGGCGATCATCGAGCCGCAGATCCAGGCCCGGGCCGCGAAGTTCGGCGGCGACCGCCAGGCCGGCGTTGCCGATCTGCTGCGCGAGAAGCAGCCCAGCCTGCGCACCTCGGCGCCCTCGGAAATCGCCGAGCTGGCGGCCATGCTGTGCCAGCCCTGGGCGCATAACGTGACCGGCACCACCATCGCCGTCGACGGCGGCTGGACGGCGCAGTAGTTCGCCCACCCCCGGAGCGCCTGCGGCGCCTCCCCCTTAAGGGGGCCACGCTGGCGGACCGGCGGAGCCGGATCCGCGGCGTGCGCTTGGCCTTGGCCGGTGCGCGGGCCTACTTCAACAGCTTGCCGTCGGCACCGATCACGGTGACTTCGACGAAGCGCGAACCCACGCGCTGCTGCGGGCCGAAGCCGATGCGGATGCCGCCGAGGTCGAGCTCGCTCAGGCCCTCCAGCGCGGCAATGAGCTTCTCGCGCGTGGGGTTCGGGCCTGCGCGGCGCAGGCCTTCCACCAGCACCTTGGCGCCCAGGTAGGTCTCGAAGTTGGTGTAGTTCGGTGCCTGGCCGGGCGCGAACTTCGCCAGGGCCTGGTGGAATTCGCGCACCACCGGCAGCGCGGGCTGGAACGGCGAGGGCACCACCTGGCTGATGCCCAGGCCGCGCACCGCCGCCGCTCCCGCCAGCTGCGCCAGCTCGGCGGGGTCGACCACCGAGATGTTGACCAGCTGGCCGCCACCGCCGGCCGCGCGGTACTGACGCGCAAAAGACGCGGCCGGCTTGTTCACCGCGATCATCACCACCGCCTGCGGCGCCGCCGCGGCGATGCGCCGCACCGCTTCGGCGACGTCGCCGGTATTGCGCTCGTACGGGGCCGCGACCAGCAGCTTGCGCTGGCGCCGGGCCAGTGCGGCCTCGACGCCGGCCATGCCCGACTGGCCGAACGCATCGTTCTGGTACAGCAGCGCGATGCGCTCGATGCCCAGCGTGACCAGCTGCTTGACGATGTGCTCGGCCTCGTCGGCATAGCCGGCGCGCAGGTGGAAGATCCAGCGGTTGAAGGGCTTGCGCAGCAGCTCGGCGCCGGTGTAGGGCGCCAGCAGCGCGATGCCCGCGTGCTCGAGCACCTGCTCCTTCAGCAGCTGGCCGACATTGGCGCTGCCGGCATAGCCGAACAGCGCCAGCACCTCGGGCCGCGCCACCAGCGCGCGGGTCAGGCGCAGCGTCTCGGCCACTTCGTAGCGGTCGTCCTGCACCTCGTGGCGGATCTTCACGCCATGCACGCCGCCGACGGCGTTCACGCTGTCGAAGCAGACCTGGCCGCCCAGCGCGATCTGCCGGCCGGTGCTGGCCAGCACGCCGGACAAGGGCACCAGCTGGCCGATCACCAGCGTGTTCGGCGCCGGCGCCGCGGCCTGCACCGTCGGCCACTGCACAGCGGCCAGCGCCGCTGCCCCTTGCGCCAGCAGGCGGCGCCTCGTTCCCCGGTGTTGCATCGTCGTCGCGCTCCCGCGCCGGCCATCACGGCCGGTGTGGGGCGCGATGCTAGGCAGCAAAGCACGTGTGCGGCCTACGGGTGTACCGCAGGGCGTAGCACTACCTCATTGTTTTCCCGCCCCGAGCCAGCCCTGAGGTAGTCCTACGACTCGCGCCGCCGGCCGGCGCTGCCTAGAGTGCCGTGGCCCGTTCGAACGAACCCCGTGGAGACACCTGCATGAGCCCCACTTCCCGCCGCTGCCTGCCACTGAGCACCGTGACCCTGGCCGCCCTGGCGGTCCTCACCGGCTGCGGCGGCGGAGACGACCCCGCCATCCCGCTGAGCGTGATGCCCGAGGGCATCACGCAGCACAGCGTCACCAGCTACAGCGCCACCAGCACCGGCAGCGGCAGCAGTGCCGCCACGCAGGACCTGCTGACCGCGGGCCTGGGCAAGACCGGCCTCGGCGCGGCGGCCGCGCCGGCCTACGCCGACCCGGCCAACCCGAGCGCACTGGAGCTGCGCCGCAACGCGATCTATGCGAACTACCGCGCGATCCTCGATCCCAGCGCGAACGGCGGCTATGGCCGCCTGTACGGCCCGAACATCGACCTGGCGGGCGCCGACCGGCTCGGCGAGGGCCTGATCCCCGGCAAGGAATACCTGGCCTCGCTGGACGATGGCAGCGGCCGCAAGAAGGTGGCCATCGCGGTGCAGGTGCCGGCCAGCTTCGACCCGGCCTCGCCGTGCATCGTCGCCGGACCGTCGTCGGGTTCGCGCGGCGTGTACGGTGCCATCGCCACCGCCGGCGAGTGGGGCTTGAAGAAGGGCTGTGCGGTGGTGCTCACCGATGCCGGCAAGGGCATGGGCCTGTACGACCCGGCCGACGATTCGGTCAACCGCATCGACGGCACGCGCGCCACGCGCAGCGCGGCCGGGGCGCTGGCGCACTTCGCGGCCAACCTGAGCGAGGCGGCCCGCACGGCCTTCAACACCGCGTTTCCGAACCGCCTGGCCATCAAGCATGCGCACTCGCAGATCAATCCCGAGCGCGACTGGGGCACCGATACGCTGGCCTCGGTGCGCTACGCGCTGCATGTGCTGAACCTGGAGTACGGCACTGCCCTTCCGACCGGTGAACACGCCCAGCGCTTCACCGCCGCGAACACGCTGGTGATCGCCGGCTCTGTCTCCAACGGTGGCGCCGCGGTGCTGCGCGCGGCCGAACAGGACAGCGAGGGCCTGATCGATGGCGTGGTGGCCAGCGAGCCCAGCGCGCAGCCCAATGTCGCCAGCGGCTACGCGGTGCAGGTGGGCGGCACCGCGGTGGCCACGATCGGCAAGCCGCTGATCGACTACATCACCTTCGCAAACCTGTACCAGCCCTGCGCCGCGCTGGCCCCGTCGGCGACGATGAGCGAAGCCTCGGTCTACAACTACATGACCTTGACGGCGATGAACGCGCGCGCGGCCAACCGCTGCGCCGCGCTTGCGGCCAAGGGAATGCTCAGCGGCAGCAGCACCGCCGAGCAGGCCGCCGATGCGCTGGCCCGGCTGCGCGCCTACGGCTACACCGCCGACAACGACACGATGCACAACGCCCACTACGGCCTGGGCAACGCACCGATCGTCAGCATGATGTACACCAATGCCTTCGGCCGCTTCTCGGTGGCCGACAACCTGTGCGGCATGAGCCTGGCCCAGGTGAGCGCCACCGGCGACGTGGTGCCGGTCAGCGCGGCCACCAAGGCCGCCAGCTTCGCGCTGGGCAACGGCACCGCCAACGGCGTGCCGGCCACGGTGGTCTACAACGCCTCGGTCGGTGGCGCGAAGTCCTGGGCCTTCGCGGTCTCGCCCGGCAGCGGCACGGCCGATTTCGCGCTCGATGCCGCGCTGTGCCAGCGTGCGCTGGTCACCGGCAAGGATGCCACCACCGGCGCAGCGCTGAGTGCCAGCAGCACGCCGACACTGGCGCAGAGCCAGGCGGTGCAGGCCGGCATGGCCGAGGTGCTGCTGAACGGCAACCTGCGCGGCAAGCCGACGCTGATCGTGGCCGGCCGCAGCGACGCGCTGGTGCCGATCAACCACTCGTCACGCGCGTACGCGGCCTTCAGCCGCGGCATCGAGGGGGCCAACAGCCAGCTGCGCTACATCGAGGTCGAGCATGCCCAGCACTTCGACACCTTCCTGCCGCTCTCGGGCTTCGACACCCGCTTCGTGCCGCTGCACGGCTACTTCGTCGATGCGATGAACCAGATGTACGCGCGGCTGAAGAACAACGCCCCGCTGCCGCCCAGCCAGGTGGTGCGCACTAGCGTGCGCGGCGGCACGCCCGGCGCCGCGCCGGCGATCACCGCCGCACAGGTGCCGCCGATCAAGGGCGCGCCGGCGGCGGGCGACATGATCGACCTGAGCAGCTCGACGATCAAGATCCCGAACTGACACGCGCCGGGTTCAGGTCAGCCCGGCCAGCCGCGAGATCAGTTCGGTGGGCGTGTTGACCTTCAGCTTGCGCAGCAGGCGCGCGCGATGGGCGTCGATCGTGCGCGGGCTCACGCCCAGCGTGCGCGCGATCTGCTTGGTGGTCTGGCCGGCCAGCAGGCACTGCGCGATCTCGCGCTCGCGGGTGGTGAGCGGCGCGGTCACCGCACGGCGCGGCGAGATGTCCTCGAACATCCACACCGCGCAGCCGAAGGGATCGCTGCGGTCCAGCGATCGGCCGGCCACGTGGCACCAGAACAGCCGGCCGTCACGGTGCTTCATGATGCGCTCGTCGGTGTACTGGCCGAATTCGCGCATCACCGCCAGCCCGCGTTCACCGATGCGCTCGAACTCCGCGGTGCTGGGGTACAGGCAGGCCATCGACTGGCCGATCAGGTCGGCGGCCGTCAGCCCGAACATCGCCGCGAAGGCCTCGTTGCAGCGCTGGATGATGCGCTGGCGCGAGACGCACAGGCCCACCGGCGCCAGGTCGAAGGCCAGCACCAGGTCATCGTCCGAGAGCAGCGACGGCAGCCGGGGCGAACTCATGTCGGTGCCAGCATAGCCGCGACCCCGCGCGCGCGGCAGCGGGGTTGGCCCTGGTCCCGATGGCCTGTCGCGGCACTGCTAAGCTCGCCGGCTTTCCTGCAGCCGAACCGAGTTCCTGAATGTTCACCGGCATCGTGCAAGGCGTGGCCCGCGTGGCCCGCATCACCGACCGACCTGGCCTGCGCAGCTTCGAGCTGGCGTTCCCGCCCGGCTTCGACGAAGGCCTGGAGATCGGTGCCAGCGTGGCCTGCGACGGCGTGTGCCTCACCGTCACCGCCCGCCCGGCGCCCGACCGCGCCAGCTTCGACGTGATGCAGCAGAGCCTCTCGCTCACCACGCTCGGCACGCTGGCCGAAGGCAGCCCGCTCAACGTCGAGCGCGCGGCCAAGGACGGCGCCGAGATCGGCGGCCACCCGATCTCCGGCCATGTCGATTGCCAGGCGCGGCTGCTCGGCATCCGCCGGCCCGAGAACAACCACGTGCTGCGCATCGGCGTGCCCGCGTCACACATGCGTTATGTGTTCGCCAAGGGCTACATCGCCATCAACGGCGCGAGCCTGACGGTGGCCGAGGCCGACCGCCGCGCCGGCTGGTTCGAGGTGTGGCTGATTCCCGAGACCTTGCGCATGACCACCTTCGGCGACAAGGCCGAGGGCGATGCGCTGAACATCGAGATCGAGCGCGCCACGCAGGTGGTGGTGGACACCGTGCGCGACGCGCTGGAAGAGCGCCTGGGCCCGCTGCTGCCGGCGCTGGAGGCGCTGCTGGCCGAGCGCGGCCAGTCGGTGGCCGACCTGGGGGCACCGCTCGGCCTGCCGCGCTGAGCCGCCGCTGCTGGGGCGCTTCAGCGCGCGGCCGCGCCGACCTCGGCGTAGTGGTCGAGCATGCCGCTCCAGCCGTTCGGCGATCCGAGCACCTGCTGCATCGCAACCGCTTCGGGGCCGTAGGCCTCGAGGCCGCGATGTTCGAGCTCGACACGTGTGGTCTGCCCGTCCAGCGCGCTGAAGCGCACCTCCACCTCGGTGTGCAGGGCCGGGTCGTAGGCCCAGCGGTGGTTCAGGCGCCAGGCCAGCAGCACGCGCTGCGGCGGTTCCCAGGCCAGCACCTCGCCCCATTGGCATTCGCGACCGTCGACACCGCGCTCGAACCAGCGGCCGCCGGCCTGGGGTTCGACCACCACCGTGGCGCAGTCGGCTTCGCCGATGTGGTGCGTGGCCATGGGCCACCAGCTTTCCATGCGGGCGGTGAAGACCTCGAAGGCCAGCGCCAGCGGTGCCGCCACGGTGACGGACTTGGTGACACGCAGCGTGTCGGCAGTGGGGGCGATGCTCACGGTTTCTCCTTGCGGTGAGGGGTGGGGGCGGGGGGAATGGAGGACGCGTCGGCACCGTGCAGGCGCTGCCGGGCCAGCGCTTCGGCCTGGGCCTTGAAGCGGGCCAGGCCCACGTCCCACAGGCTGTCGATGAAGTCGCGCAGCGAGGCCACGCCGTCCGGTTCGGGCTGGTAGAGGTTGCGCGTGCCCTGCGATTCGCAGCGCGCGAGGCCGGCTTCGACCAGCACCTTCAGGTGCTGCGACACCGCGGGCCGGCTGACCGGCAGGCGCTCGGCCACTTCGGCCACCGACAGCGGCGAGCGCGAGATCAGCGCGAAGACCTGCAGCCGCGTCGGATCGCCCAGCGCCGCAAAGCGGCGTGCAGGCTGCGCGGTGTCGGTCAGGGCGCGTGCTGGCTTCATGGTTAGCAATGTCTTACGGTAAGAATATGCTTACCAGTCCGGCGCGTCAAGGGCTGGCATCGTCGGCGCCGCGCGGCACCGAAGGACGGCTCAGCGCGCCGGGCAGAGCGCTTCGGCCGTGGCCCTCAGCTGCTGGCGGCGCAGGGCCTGCCAGGGCGCGTTGAAGGCGTCGGCCAGCGCATCGCCCAGCACCCGTTCGCACTGGCGCCGGCCGCGCGGGGTGGTCAACGCGGCGCGGGCTTCGGCTTCGCGCCCGTTGCGCTGCAGCGCGAAGGCCAGTTCCAGCGGATTGCGCACCGGCGGCTCTTTCGCGGTGGGCATCAAGAGGCGCACCGCCAGCGGCAGGCCGTGCGCGTCGGGCTGCGAGCTGGCTTCCATGTCGGCCAGCCCGGCGGCGGCCTGGCCGGCCAGCAGGCGGACCCAGGCCCGTTCGGCCAGCAGATGGCTGTCGGGCGCGCCTTTCGGGCGCGCGGCGATGGCCGCGTCCATCAGCTGCAAGGCCTGTTGCGGCCGCTGGTGGTTCAGCGCCCACCAGGCCTGGGCCAGGCGCAAGGGCTCGAGCAACAGCGCGGCATCGGCGCTGCCACCGGCCTGCTGCGCCAACTCATTCAACAGGCGTTCGGCGCCTTCGGTGTCGCCCTGCAGGTCGATGGCTTCGGCCAGGCGCAGGCGGGTGTCCAGGGTTGCGGCCAGCAGGCCGGGCTGCAGGCTGTCGGCCCAGGCCAGGGCCGCGCGCAGCTGCTCGGCCCGCTCGGCCGGCGGCAGGCTGGCCGCAGCGGCGCTGCGTTCGGCCAGCGCGTTCTGCAGCCAGAGCCTGCGCGTGCCGTGTCGCCCATCGCGCGGGCCGCGCAACAGCGCGTCGATCGCCGCCTGGCGCTGGTCCGGCGGCAGCGCCTGCGCGGCACGCATCGCCATGTCGGTGTGGCGCGGGTCGCTGCGGCTGAGCTGCTGCGCCAGGCGCTGCAGCTCGGCGTTCTCGGCGGGCGACACCTCGTCGGCATCGCGGCCGTCGATGCGGTACCAGGCTTCGTCGAAGGCCTGCTGTGCCGCGTCGGGCGCATTCATCGAGAACGTCGAGCGACCGTCGGGCGGGCTGGACACCGGGCCCATGATCTCGGGCACAAGCCAGGGCCCCAGCAGCGCCAGCACGGCAGCCAGCGGCAGCAGCGCCGCGATGCGCTCCCATCCGCGGACGGCCGCGTGCCGCGCCTGCTGCTGAACGGCGTCGAGCAGCTGCAGGGTGTCGGCCGCCCGCAGCTTCGGATAGCGCGCCCGCGCCAGTTGCAGCAGCCGCGCCGGCGTCGGCGCTTGCCCGCCTTCGCGGGCCGCCGCGGCATTGAGCGTGGCCACGCGCCACTCGTGCGGCAGCGCCAGCAGCATCAGCACGCCAAGCACCGCGATGGCCACGTCTTTGAAGTGATAGGCGGCGAGCAGGAAGGCCGCCGCACCCAGCGCCGACAGCCACAGCTGCGGCCGCGGCCCATGCGCCGGCAGCGCCAGCTGCAGCAGCCGGCCGCCATCGAGCGGCGGAAGGGGCAGCAGGTTCAGCGCGTTCAGCACCACGGCCAGGATGGCCACCGCTGCCCACCCGTCGCCGCCCGCGGCCGGGCCCCAGCGCAGCGCGGCCGCACCCAGCAGCAGCCCGGGCAGCGGGCCGGCCAGCAGCACGACCACCTGCTGCCAGGCACGCGCCTCTCGCGAAGGGTCCGGCCGGCCGCTGGCGGCGGCGCCGACGAAGGGGATGAAGAAGATGCTGACGTCGCGCCAGCCGAAGGCGCGCATCGCCAGCGCATGCCCCAACTCGTGCAGCAGCAGCACCCCCATCAGGCCGAGCGCGAAGGTCCAGTCGAAGCTCAGGCCCCACAGCGCCAGCGCGGCCGCGGCCGAGAGCCCCAGCAGCGCCAGCTTCAGCAGCGGCCGGTCGGCCTGGCTGCTGTGTTCGGCCTGGCGCGCCTGCCAGCAGTTCAGCAGGTAGGCATCGGCATGCTCGGGCTGGGTGGCGCTGCAGTGGAAGGGCCGGGCCAGGCGCGGACGCTGGCGCAGCGCCTGCAGCGTCATGCGCCAGGCGGTGGGGACGGCGATGTGCCACTGGCCGCCGCGCTGCACGATGTGGCCTGCCTGCCGGGCCCAGTCGAAAGCCTGCTGGTCCAGCGGCGCGAGCCTGGCGCGGGCCGGCTCGGGATCGAGCGCCACCGCATCGGCGAGCCGCTGCTCATGCGCCTGCCAATGCAACGCGGGCGAATCTGCCAGGGCATCGGCGAAATCCGTTCCGTGGCCGACCAGCGGCGCCTGCCAGGCCATGCGGTTGCCGGTGGCGATGATGCGGCCATCGGCCGCGAAGCTGTAGAAGCCGAGCGGGTAGCCGGTGAGCAGGTTCGGATAGAGCACCAGCACGGCATAGGCCGGTTGCTGACGGTGACGCAGCAGCGCCATCGCGCAGTGCCGGCCCTGCCGCCACAAGGACTCGATGCCCAGCAGCTCGAAGCCGAGCGCCTGCACCTCGTCCACCATCGCCTGCTGGTCGCTGCTGAGCGCGGGCGGCGGCGTCTGGCGCTGCAGCGCGGGGTCGGCCGGTGGCTGCAGTGGCGTGCGCAGCAGCGGGCGCAGGATCAGCACGATGCGCAGCAGCAGCAACGCCAGCCACGCGCCCGCCAGCGCCAGCACCACGCCCCAGATCGTCTGCATGCCTGCCCTCCCGCTGCGCTGCCGCGTCAGTGACGGCCGCTGTGTCGGCGCGATTGTGCCGGCACGGGCCGCGTCAGATCACCGCCTGTTCCAGGAAGGGTCGCTTCTCGAGCACCCGCTGCCAGCCGAAGCAGCCGAGGTCCAGCGACGCATAGCGGCCTTGCAGCAGCCATTCGGCCACGCCGCGGCCGGCCGCCGGCGCGTGCTGCAGGCCATGGCCGGAGAAGCCGTTGACGAAGACCAGGTTCTCGATGGCCGGGTGCGGGCCGATGATCGCGTTGTGGTCCAGTGTGCTGACCTCGTAGTAGCCGGCCCAGGCATGGCGCATGCGCAGCGCCTCGAAGGCCGGCACGCGGTGGGCCAGCGCCGGCCACAGCCGCTCGTCGAACTGCGCCAGGTCGGGCTGGTCCAGCGGCAGGTCGTCGGGATCCTCGTCACCCGCGCCGGGTGACCAGCCGCCGATGAAGTGCGGGCCTTCGCTGCGGAACCAGACGCCGGTGGTGTCGATGACCAGCGGCGTGCGGGGCAGGGCCGTCGGGCAGCTGAAGTTGAACACCGTTCGGCGGCGCGCGCGCACCGGCAGGTCGATGCCGGCCAGCGCGGCCACGTCGCGCGCCCAGGGGCCGGCGGCGTTGACGAAGGCATCGGCCTCGAGGCGGCGGCCGTCATCCAGCCGCGCGGCCAGCAGGCGGGGGCCGGTGCGCTCGAAGTCGACGACACGCGCCTTTTGTGGTTTAGCACCCAGGGCCACCGCCTTGCGCGCCAGCGCGCGGGCGAAGGCATAGCCGTCGAACCAGCCTTCGCCGGCGAGGCCCAGGCTGGCCAGCGCGAGGTCTTCGGCGTTCAGCCACGCGAAGCGCTGCGCCAGCTCATCGGGCGCCAGCAGCGCCACCGGTGCGTCGAGCGCACGCTGCACCCCATGGTTCGCCCGCAGCACCGGCGCGCCGGCCTCCGTGGCCAGGAACAGGTAGCCCGAGGGCACGTAGCCCAGGTCCACCGGCTCGTCATCGACGCCCAGTTCGGCCGTCGCGTGGGCCAGCACCGACTGCCCGAACTGCGACATGCGCACATTGATCGCGTTCGAGAACTGCTGCCGGATCGAGCCGGCCGACAGCGCCGACGAGGCGCGCGCCAGCCCGGGGTCGGGTTCGACCACCAGCACCTCGACGCCCGCGCCGCCCAGGCGCTTCAGGTACAGCGCGGTGGCCGCGCCAACCGCGCCGCCACCAACGATCACGACTCGCATGCCACACGCTCCAAGCAAACGCCGCGGAACCGGCTGCGCCGGGCCGCTGGCGTTGCCCCCTCGAGGGGGAGGCGGCCGAAGGCCGCTACGGGGGTGGGCCCGCTCACATCAGGAGTTGGCGCAGCACGAAAGGCAGGATGCCGCCGTGCTGGTAGTAGTCGACCTCGATCGGCGTATCGATGCGCAGCACCACCGGCACGCTCTGCGTGCTGCCGTCCTCGCGATGGATCAGCAACAGCACGTCGCGCTGCGGCGCCAGGTCGCCCTCGATCAGCACGTCCAGCGTCTCGCGGCCGGTGAGGCCCAGCGACTGCCAGCTGTCCTGCGCCTTGAACTGCAGCGGCAGCACGCCCATGCCGACCAGGTTGCTGCGGTGGATGCGCTCGAAGCTCTTGGCCACCACCGCCTTGATGCCCAGCAGCTGCGTGCCCTTGGCGGCCCAGTCGCGGCTGGAGCCGGTGCCGTACTCTTCACCCGCCAGCACGATGGTCGGCACGCCTTCGGCGATGTAGCGCATCGCCGCGTCGTAGATGGCCATGCGCTCGCCCGAGGGCTGGTGCACGGTGAGGCCGCCTTCCTCGTCGAGCATCTGGTTGCGGATGCGCACGTTGGCAAAGGTGCCGCGCATCATCACCTCGTGGTTGCCGCGCCGCGCGCCGTAGCTGTTGAAGTCTTCCTTCATCACGCCCTGGGCCTGCAGGTACAGGCCGGCGGGTGACGTGGCCTTGATCGATCCGGCCGGCGAGATGTGGTCGGTGGTGATCGAGTCGCCGAACAGCGCCATCACCCGCGCGCCGCGCACGCTGGCGTTGGCATCCGCCGGCGGCTGCAGCGTGAAGCCGCTGAAGAACGGCGGCTGCGCGATGTAGGTCGACTTCGGCCAGCTGTAGACCTGGCCCGAGACACCCTTGATCTTGTCCCACAGCTTGCCCGGCTGCGCCTTCACTTGCGCGTAATTCGCGCGATAGGCCTTCGGATCGAGCGCATATTTCATCAGCGCGTAGATCTCCTCGCTGCTGGGCCAGATGTCGCCCAGGTACACCGGCCGGCCCTTGGGGTCGTGGCCCACCGGCTCGGTCATCAGGTCGCGCAGCACGGTGCCGGCAATGGCATAGGCCACCACCAGCGGCGGGCTGGCCAGGAAGTTGGCCTTCAGGTTCGGGTGGATGCGCGCCTCGAAATTGCGGTTGCCCGACAGCACCGCGGCGCACACCAGGTCGTGCTGCGTGATCGCGGCATTGAGCTCGGGCGCCAGGTCGCCGGCATTGCCGATGCAGGTGGTGCAGCCATAGGCCGCGAGGCTGAAGCCCAGCTTGGCCAGCGGCTTGAGCAGGTCGGCCTTCTCGAGGTATTCGGTGACGATGCGCGAACCCGGCGCGAGCGAGGTCTTGATGTGCGGCGCCACCTTCAGCCCGCGGGCCACCGCCTTCTGTGCCAGCAGGCCGGCGGCCAGCAGCACGCCGGGGTTGCTGGTGTTGGTGCAGGAAGTGATGGCGGCGATCAGCACGTCGCCGTTCTTCAGCGTGATGCTCGGGCTGGCGGCCACCGGCTGCGCCAGTTTCTCGGGGGCCTGCGCGAAGCCGGCTTCGGCCACCGGGGCGCTGAACAGCGTTTCGAAGCGCCGCGCCACCTGGCCGAGCTCGATGCGGTCCTGCGGCCGCTTCGGGCCGGCGAGCGATGGCGAAACCGTGCCCAGGTCGAGCTGCACCACCTGCGAGTAGTCGATGCTGCCGGCGGCCGGCACGCCCCACAGGCCCTGGGCGCGGAAGTAGGCCTCGAAGGCTTCGAGCTCGGCCTTGGTGCGGCCCGTGCCCTGCAGGTAGGCCAGCGTCTTGCCGTCGACCGGGAAGAAGCCCATCGTCGCGCCGTACTCGGGCGCCATGTTGGCGATCGTGGCGCGGTCGGGCAGCGACAGCGCGGCGAGGCCGGAGCCGGTGAACTCGACGAACTTGTCGACCACGCCTTTTTTGCGCAGCATCTGGGTGACGGTGAGCACGAGGTCGG
>CAZXLI010000106.1:0-18672 GCA_964641795.1 uncultured Bordetella sp.
GCTGTCCGGCGGCCAGCAGCAGCGGGTGGCGATCGCGCGGGCGCTGATCAACGCGCCGGCGGTGCTGCTGGCCGACGAGCCCACCGGCAACCTCGACACGCGCACCTCGCACGAGATCATGGCCACGCTGGCGCGGCTGAACCGTGAGCAGGGCGTGACCATCGTCGTCGTCACGCACGAGTCGGACATCGCCGCCTACGCGCAGCGCGTGGTGACCATGCGCGACGGCAGCGTGCTGTCGGACCAGCGCCATGCGGCGCCGGTGACGGCGCCGGCTGCCGAAGCGGGCGTGGCGCTGCCGAACCTGGCGGCATTGGCGCAACGCACGGCACCCGCTGGCCGGCATGTGGCTTCGTCCTGGGCCTTCGCGCGCATGATCGTCGCCGCCGCGGTGCAGGCGCTGGTGCGCAACAAGACCCGCTCGGCGCTGACGATGCTGGGCGTGTTCATCGGCGTGGCCGCGCTGATCGCGATGATCGCGGTCGGCCAGGGCGCCAACGAGGCGGTGCGCAAGCAGATCGAAAGCCTGGGCACCAACCTGTTCGTCGTCGTGCCCGGCGCCAGCATGAGCGGCGGCGTGCGCGGCGGCTTCGGCAGCGCGTCGACGCTGACGGTGGCCGATGCCGAGGCCATCCGCCGCGAGGCCGGCGCCGTCAATGCCGTGAGCTACCTGATCCGGCAGTCCGGCCAGGTGCAGTACGGCGACCAGAACTGGACCACCGGCATCCAGGGCGTGACGGCCAGCTACCCGCCCATCACCCACTGGCGCATCGCCGAAGGCCGGGCCCTGAGCGAGGACGACGACCGCGGCACGGCGCTGGTGGCGGTGATTGGCGAGACGGTGCGCAAGCAGCTGTTCGGCGCCAACGAGAACCCGGTGGGCGCGAGCATCCTGGTGCGCGGCGTGCCGCTGCGGGTGATCGGCCTCTACGCGCCCAAGGGACAGACCGCCTACGGGCAGGACCAGGACGACCTGGTGATGATTCCCTTCGGCACGGCCGAGCGGCGGGTGCTGGGCGTGGCCACGCCGAACCAGCAGCCTTCGGCGGTGGGCACGCAGTATCCGCAGGCGCCCAATCCCTTCGGGCTGCAGGCGCGCATGACCGGCTACGTGAACCAGATCCACGTGCAGGCCGCCAGCCCGGGCCAGGTGGATGCGGCCATCGCCGAAGTGACCCGCGTGCTCGACCGGCGGCACCGCATCAAGCCCGGCGCCACGGCCGACTTCAATGTGCGCAACCTGAGCCAGATTGCCGATGCCGCCGAGGGCAGCAGCCAGGTGATGGCCGCGTTGCTGGCGGTGGTGGCCTCGATCTCGCTGCTGGTGGGCGGCATCGGCATCATGAACATCCTGCTGGTGTCGGTGACCGAGCGCACGCGCGAGATCGGCCTGCGCATGGCCATCGGCGCGCAGCGCACGCATGTGCTGCTGCAGTTCCTGGCCGAGGCGGTGTTCATGAGCGTGATCGGCGGCATCGCCGGCATTGCCGCCGGCACCCTGGCCACCGAGCTGATCTCGTGGGTGGCGAAGTGGCCGACCGTGGTCTCGCCGGCGGCCATCGCCGGCGGCTTCCTGTTCTCGGCCGTCGTCGGCGTCTTCTTCGGCTACTACCCGGCGCGCAAGGCGGCGCGCCTGAATCCGATCGAGGCGCTGCGCTACGAGTGAAGCCTCAGCGCATCGCGCCGGCGCGGAAGCGCTCGCGCACCGCGATGAAGGCCTGCAGGTACTGCGGATAGTGCTGGTCGCGCCAGGCCATCTTCAGCGCGTCGCTGATGTAGGCCTCGTTCGGATGTTCGCGAAAGCGCGACATCGACCAGCCCATGCCGAAGGGGTTGTGCGCCACGCTGCGCCACTGCGGCTGGATCGTCAGCAGCAGCGAGGCGGCGCGTTCCATCAGGAACACCTTGCGCTGCGCGGCGCCGTTCGGGCCGGTGTAGGTGGTGGCATGGCACAGCGCGGCCTTGAGCGGGCTGTCCGGTCCTTCGCACACCGCGAACATCGCCTCGTTGAGCGTCAGCCACTCGCGCCAGAACGCGGGCCGTGCAACGAAGTAGTTCGAGAACACCGTCTGGCGCGAGTCCATCACCAGCTGCGCCAGCGGCACCGGCCGGCCGATCTGCTGCAGGAAGGCCTCGTAGGCGGCGATCAGCCCGGCGTCGAAGGCCTCGGCCTGCTCGAACACGTTGAGAAAGAAGGCGCCCATGTCGGGCTGCGGCGAGAACAGCACCACGTCGGCGTGCGGCGCGGCTTCGCGCACGAAGGCCTGCACCTGGTCGTGGCTCAGGCTGGTCTTGGTGCCGAACTTCGGCGAGAAGAAGCCGTAGAACGCCGCGTCATCGAGCGGCTCGTTCAGCAGGTGGCGGCGGATCGGCCAGTACTCGTACCAGTCCGGCCGCTCGTTGGCCAGGTTGTCCAGCATCCGATAGCCCGGCTCGAGCGCCGCGCGCGAGGCCTCGGAGTACGCGATCTGGTAGAGGTGGACGGCCGTTTCCATGTCGCCGGCAGTCTAGGCCGGCCACCGGGCGGCCCATGAGCGGAACAAGGGCCCGAAGGCCCGCCTGTTCGGCCGGGACGGCTCAGAGCGGTCGGCCCTGGCCCAGGCCGTAGCGCTGGGCGCGCGGACGGTCCTTGCGCTCGTCCATGTGCGCCGCGAAGGTGGCATAGGCGCTCGGGTTGTGGCGCGCCAGCGCGGCGGGCTGCGACTCGTACTCGGGCGTGAATTCCGAGATGTGCACGTCGTCGCCGCCCGAGCGGTTGTCGATCACATGCGTGGCCTCGTGCATCATCATCGCGGCCAGCGAGTTCGGGCCGGTCACGTCGATGTTGGTCACCGCCACCGGGTCGAACTTGAAGTCGGAATAGGCCGGACCGAACAGCACCGGGCCGCCGAACGGCGCCTCGGCCGCGACGTCCAGGCCCAGCGTGCAGATCGAGTGCCTGAGCATCACCGCGTTGTTCAGCGTGCGCTGCACGCCGCGGAAGTTGGCCAGCAGCGGATCGATCGTGGAGGTGGTGATGAAGTCCTCGATCGGCGTGCGCGTGCCGCCCGGGGGCACCAGCTTGAAGTGGGTCTTCAGCGCCGTCATCGTCACGCCGTCGGCGGTGACGAAGTCGAAGCCGCCGGTCGAGAGCATCGTGCGCACGTCGGTCAGCGCGGCGATCGCGCGGCCGATCTTGCGCTGCGCCAGCGGCACGATGGTGCGGGCCAGCTGCCCACCCCAATGCGCGCCGGTGGCCGGTGGCTTCCAGCCGCGCTGCGCGAGGTCCAGCGCGCCCAGCACCTCGCGTCCGGCGGTGCCGTTGTCAGGGGTGAAACCGAAGTGCTTCTCGGCGGCGATCACCGCGCCCGCGGTCTGCGGGCCGTAGGCGCCATCGGCGCCGGCGGGCATGTTGAAGCCCGAGGCGATCAAGGCCTGCTGCAGCAGCTTGACGGCGACCTTGTCGGGATCGCCCTGGCGCAGCGGCGGGTTGTTGTTGGCGGCGCGCTGAAGCCGCTGGTTCGCCGCCCATTGCGGCGCCAGAAGGGTCACGGTCATTCGAGGACTCCTGCGCCGGGCAGGAGGCCCGGGCTATGGGAGATCAGTCTAGGGACCGCGTCCGTCGGGCGCTATTGACTTTGGTCCGCCGCGATTGCAACGCATCGCAACAGGCCGACATCATCACAACAGGGGCTGGCCGTGGCGTTGCAATTCTTCTTCCAGCGGCAGCGTGTGTTTCATCAGTGCGGCGTGTGCGGCACCGGGCACGGCGGCCGGTGTGGCGTCCGAGGCGGCCAGCCCGGGCAGCGCTTCGGCCGGTGCGGCCAGCAGGTCGGCGGCGCCGGGCGGCGGCTCGCCGCTGTTGGCGACGCTTGCTTCGCGCGTTAGCCACACGTCTGCCATCTCGTGCGTCTTGCCGTCGGCGGTGGTGTAGCTGCCGATCAGGCCGATGCCGTTGCCGTGTTCCTCGCGGTCGCTGGTGGTGTGCGCGAGGTTCAGGCTGACGATGCCCAGCTCCTTCAGCGTCTTCAGCTCGCCGGGGTCGGTGCGGCCGTCGTGGTTGGCGTCGACCCACACCTTCAGGTCGTGGAACTGCCGGTCGGCGGCGCTGATGATGCCGTCGTGGTTGCTGTCCAGCGAGGCCAGCGCGTTGAAGCCGTTGCCGGCGCGGTGGCCGTCGAGCAGCGGGGTCACCGCGCCGAAGAGTTCGCGGCCGTCGTTGATGATGCCGTCGTGGTTGCGGTCCAGGGCCAGCAGGCCGTCGTGCCCGCCGACCCAGCCGACCTGCGTGGCGTGCCCGGTGCCGGTGAGGTCGAACACCGCGCCCGAGCCGATGGCCTGCGTCGTCACGCCGTTGCCGTCCAGGTCCAGCACCAGCGGCGTCACGTGCAGCAGCGCGCTCAGCTGCTCGGCGCTCATCGCCTGGATGTCGGCGGTGTCGAAGGCGCGGATCTGCGCGGTGGTCATCGCCGCGATGTCGCTGGTTTCCAGCGCCTGGATCTGCGTGGTGGTGAAGGCCTGGATCTGCGCCGTGGTGAGGCCGCGTATTTCGGCCGTTGTCATCGCCGCGATGTCGGCGGTCTCCAGCGTCGCGATGTAGGTCGTCGACAGGCCGGCCACCTGGCTCGTCGTCAGCGCGGCGAACTGGGTCGTGGTCAGTGCATTCAGGTCGGCCGAGCCCAGCGCGTTGAGCTGGGCGGTGCTGAGCATCGCGATGTGCGTGGTGTCGAAGGCCACCAGCTGCGTGCTGCTCATCGCCGCGATGTCGTCGGTGCCGAGCGCGCGCATCTGCGAGCTGCCCAGGGCCGCGAAGTCGGCCGAGTCGAAGGCCGCCACCTGGGTGGTGGTGAGCGCGAGGATCTGCGCCGTGTTGAAGCCGGCCCATTGCGCCGAGCTCAGGGCGGCGAGCTCGCTGGTCTCGAGCGCCGCGACCGCTGCGGTGGCGAAGCCGCGGATCTGCGCGCTGCTGAGCACTGCGAGGTCGCTGGTGTCGAGGCTGGCGACCTGCGTGGTGGTGAGCGCGGCGATCTGCGAGCTGCGCAGCGCGGCGAACTGCGTGGTGGTCAGCGCGTTCAGGTCGGCCGTGTCCAGCGCGCGCAGTTGCACGCTGGTGAAGGCGGCCACCTGCGCGGTGGACAGCGCCATCAGCTGCACGCTGTCGAAGCCGGTCACCTGCTCGGTGCTCAGCGCGGCGATCTGGCCGCTGCCGAGCGCGGCGATCGTCGTCGTGCCCAGCGCGGCGAGCTCGCTGCTGCCGATGGCGCGCAGCTGGGCGCTGGTCAGCGCACCCAGCTGGCCGCTGGACAGCGCGCCCAGCGCGCTGGTGCCGAGCGCATCGATCTGCGCGGTGGTGAAGCTGCGGATCTGCGCGGTGCTCAGCGCCGCGAGGTCGGCGGTCTCGAGGTTGGCCACCTGCGTGGTGGTGAGCGCGGCGATCTGCGAGCTGCGCAGCGCCGCGAACTGCGTGGTGCCCAGCACGTCCAGGTCGGCGGTGTCCAGCGCGCGCAGCTGCACGCTGGTGAGCGCGGCCACCTGGGCGGTGCTCAGGCTCACGAGCTGGGTGCTGGTGAGTGCATCGATCTGGGTGGTCGAGAGGCCGGCGACCTGCGTCGTCGACAGCACGGCCAGCTGCGAGGTGCCGAGCGCGTTGATGTCGCTGGTGTCGAGCCCGCGGGTCTGCGAGCTGCTCAGCGCAGCGAGCTGCGACGAGCCCAGCGCGGCCAGCTCGGCGCTGGTGAAGGCGGCGATCTGCGTGCTGCTGAAGGCGCGGATCTGCGCGGTGGACAGCGCCGCGAGGTCGGTGGTTTCGAGCCCGGCCACCTGGGTGGTCGACAGGCTGGCCAGCTGCGATGTGCGCAGCGCGGCGAACTGGCTGCTGCTGAAGGCGTTGAGCTCGCCGGTGCCCAGCGTCGCCAGCTGGGTGGTGGTGAGCGCGGCCACCTGCGCGGTGCCCAGCGCCTGCAGCTGCGTGGTGCCGAGTGCGTCGAACTGCGTGGTGCTGAAGGCGGCGATCTGGCCGGTGGCCAGCGCGGACAGCACGGTGGTGCCCAGCGCCGCGAAGTCCGTGGTGGACAGCGCGCGGATCTGCGTGGTCGTCAGCGCGGCGAACTGCGTGGTGCTCAGCGAGGCCAGCTGCGTGGTGTCCAGCGCGTCGATCTGCGTGCTGGTGAAGCCGCGGACCTGCGCCGTCGACAGCACGGCCAGGTCGGCGGTTTCCAGCGCGGCGACCTGCGTGGTCGTCAGGCTCGCCAGCTGCGAGCTGCGCAGCGCGGCGAACTGCGTGGTGGACAGGCCGTTGAGCACGCTCGAGTCCAGTGCCACCAGCTGCGCGCTGGTGAGCGCGGCCACCTGGCTGCCGCCGAGGTAGCCGAACTGCGTGGCGTCCAGCACGGCCAGTTGCGCGCTGGTCAGCGCGGCGACCTGCGCGGTGCCCAGGGCCGGGATCTCGTTCGAATTGAAGCCGCCGATCACAGCTGGCGCCAGCGCCCGGATCTGCGAGGAGCTGAACGCGGCGATCTGCGTCTCGGTCAGCGCATCCATCGTGCTGGTGTTGCCCACCAGCGGCACGAACGAGAGGCTGGCCACCTGCGCGGTGGTGAGGGCGCGGATCTGGCTGGTACCCAGGGCCTCGACGTCGGCCACCTCCAGCGAACCGAGCTGGGTGGTGGTGAGCGCAGCGACCTGCGAGGTGCGCAGCGCCGCGAAGTTGCCGGCGCTCAGGCCGTTGAGGCTGTCGGCGCTGAGCGCGCGGATCTGCGTGCTGCCCAGGCCGGCCAGCTGCGTGGCGTTCATCGCGCCCATCTGGTCCGAGGTGAGCCCGGCCACCGCACTGGCGCTCAGCACGCCGAGCTGCGCGGCGCTGAAGCTGCCGAACGCGGTGGTGCCGATGGCGCCGAGGTCGTCGGCGGCCATGCCGCGCATCTGCGTGGTCGTGAGGCTGCCCACCAGCGCGGGCGTCAGCGCCGCGAACTGTCCGGCGCTCAGGCCGCTGATCTGCGAGGAGCCGATGGCATTGAACTGGCTGGCCGACAGCAGCACCAGGTCGCTGGTGTCCAGCGCCGCCAGCTGCGCGCCGCTGAGCACGCGGATGCCGGCGGTGGCGATGTAGGGCACCTGGGCTTCGGTGATCGCGACGATCTGCTCGGCGCTGAAGGCCGCCCAATCCTGCGTGGTCAGCGCAGCCACCTCGGTCGAGGTCAGCGCCGCGATCTCGGTGGTGCTCTTGCTGGGGATGGAAGAGGCCATGCGGCTTTATCGACGGCCGCGGCCGCCGCCTTGAGCGGCCAGCACATCCGGTGCCGGCCGATCACGAAAAAAAGCGCCGAACATTCCCGCTATTCGGGTGATGTTCGGCGCACATGCCTGCCAATGGCGGGCAGGCCGGAGGACTTCTTCGCTTACACGAGCGGCTGGTGGTTGCGCAGCAGCTCTTCTTCCATCGACGTGCGGTGCGCCGGCACCAGGGCGGCATGCGCCGGGTGATCGGTGCTCGGCGCCGGCGCGGCGGCCGCGGTGGCGCTGCCACCCAGCAGGTCGGTCGGTGCCGGGGCCAGCAGGTCGGCCGCGGTCGGCGCGTCGCCGCTCGCATTGCCGCCGCCGTTCTGGCGCTGGAACCACACGTCGGCCATCTCGTGCGTCTTGCCGTCGTCGGTGGTGTAGCTGGACACCAGGCCCACGGCATTGCCGTGGTCCACCTTGTCGCTGGCGGTGTGTGCCAGGTTCAGGCTGGTGATGTGCAGCTCGGCCAGCGTCTTCAGCTCACCCGCGTCGGTACGGCCGTTGTGGTTGGCATCGACCCACACCCGCAGCTGGTTGAACTGCGCATCGGCGGCGTTGATGATGCCGTCGTGGTTGGTGTCCAGCGCCGCGAGGGCGTTGAAGCCGTTGCCGGCGCGGCTGCCATCGGCCAGCGGCGTGACGGCACCGAACAGCTCGCGTCCGTCGTTGATGACGCCGTCGCCGTTGCGGTCCATCACCAGCAGGCCGTCCTTGCCGCCGACCCAGCTCACTTGCGTGGCATGGCCCGAGCCGGTGAGGTCGAACACCGCGCCCTGGCCGATGGCCTGGGTGGTGACGCCGTTGCCGTCGAGGTCCAGCACCATCGGCGTCACGCTGAGCAGTGCGGACAGCTGGCTGGCGCTCATCGCCTGGATGTCGGCCGACTCGAAGCCCTGGATCTGGCTCGTCGTCATCGCGGCGATGTCGCTGGTTTCCAGCGCCTGCACCTGGGTGGTGGTGAAGGCCTGGATCTGCGCCGTCGTCAGCGCCCGGATCTCGGCGGTGGTGAAGGCGACGATGTCGTTGGTCGACAGCGATGCGATCGTGGTCGTGCCCAGGCCGTGGATCTGGCCGGTGGTCAGCGCGGCGAACTGCGTCGTCGTCAGCGCGTCGAAGCCGGTCGTGCCCAGGGCGTTGAGCTGCGCGGCGCTCAGTGCCTGCAGGTCATCGGTCATCAGCGCGGCGATGTGCGTGGTGTCGAGCGCGGCGATGTCGCCGGTGCTCACCGCACGCCACTGCGAGCTGGTGAAGGCGCCGAGGTCGGTGGTGTCGAGCGCGGCGAACTGCGTCGTCGTGATCGCGGCCACCTGCGCGGTGCCCAGGCCGCTGAGCTGTGCGGTGGTCAGCGAGCTCAGTGCCGAGGTCGACATCGCGACGATGTGCGCGGTGGTGAAGCCACGCATCTGCGCGCTGCTGAGGGCGGCGACGTCGCTGGTCTCCAGGTTGTTGACCTGGGTCACCGACAGGCCGGCGATCTGGCCGGTGGTCAGTGCGGCGAACTGGGTGGTCGTCAGAGCGTCCAGCTCGGTCGTGCCCAGGATGCGCAGCGAGGCGGTGGCGATGGCGGCCACCTCGGCCGTGGTCAGCGACTGCAGCTGGGCCGTATTGAGGTAGCCGATCTGCGTGGTGCTGATGCCGGCCACCGCCGCCGTGCTCAGCGCGGCGATGTGGGTGGTGTCCATCTGCGCCAGGTCGTTCGGGTCGAGGCGGCGCATCTGCGAGCTGCTGAGCGCGGCCACTTGCGCGGTGCTCATCGCATTCAGCTGCGAAGCCGTCAGGTCATCGACCTGGGCCGAGGTCAGGCCACGGACCTGCGCGGTCGTCAGTGCGGCGATCACGTTGGTGCCGAGCGCGCCGATCACCGCGCCGTCGAGCGCACCGACCTGCGTGGTCGTCAGCGCCTGGACCTGCGTGGTCGAGAAGTCGGCCAGGTCGGTCTCGTTGAAGGCCTGCATCTGTGCGGTGCTCAGGGCACGCAGCTGGGCCGTCGTGAAGGCCTGCAGGTCCGTCGTGCCGCTGAACACGTTCAGCTGCGCCGAGGTGAGGGCGGCGACCTGCGCCGTGCTCAGGGCCTGGATGTGCGAGGTGCCGAAGCCGTTGAGCAGCGTGTTCGACAGCGCGCGGATCTGCGCCGAGCCGAACTTCGACAGGTAGGCGGCCTCGTCGTCGAACAGGCCGGCCGGGCCGTTGGCGGTGCCGAAGGCCAGCGCATTGACCTGTGCGGTGGTGAAGGCGGCCCATTCGGCCGTCGTCATCGCGGCGACGTCGTTGGTCTCGAGGTTGACCACCTGCGTCGTCGTCAGCGCGGCAATCTGCGAGGTCTTCATCGCGGCGAACTGCGTCGTCGTGAAGGCGTTCAGGTCATCGGTGGGCAGCACGCGCAGCTGGGCGCTGTTCAGGGCGGCCACCTGGCCGGTGCTCATCGCCACCAGTTGGTTGGTCGTCAGCGAGTCGACCTGCGCGGTCGTCAGCGCGCCGATCTGGCCGGTGGTGAGCGCGGCGATCTGCGTCGTGCTCAGCTGCGACAGGTCGCTGGTCTCGATGCCGCGGGTCTGCGCGGTGCCCAGCGCGGCGAGCTGCGTGGTCGACAGCGCGCTCAGTTCGGCGCTGCTCATCGCAGCCACCTGGGCGCTGTTGAAGCCCAGCAACTGGCCGGTGCTCAGGGCCGCGAGGTCGCTGGTCTCGAGGTTGGCCACCTGCGTGGTGGTCAGCGCGCCGAGCTGGCCGCTGGTCATCGCGGCGAACTGCGTGGTGGTCAGCGCGTCGAGCTCGGTCGTGCCCAGGGCGCGCAGCTGCACGCTGTTCAGGCCGACCAGCTGGCTGGTGGTCAGCGCGACGAGCTGGTTGGTCGTCAGGCTGTCGATCTGCACGGTGGTGAGGCCGGCGATCTGGCCGCTGGTCAGCGCGGCGAAGTTGGTGGTGCTGATGTCGGCCAGGTCGGTGGTCGACAGGCCGCGCAGCTGCGAGCTGGTGAGCGCGGCGAACTGCGTGGTCGACAGCGCGTTCAGCTCGGCGCTGCTCATCGCGTCGATCTGGGCGGTGGAGAAGGCGCGGACCTGGGCCGTGGTCAGCGCGGCGACATCGCTGGTCTCCAGGTTGGCAACTTGCGTCGTGGTCAACGAGGCGATCTGCGAGGTCTTCAGCGCGGCGAATTCCGTCGTGGTCAGCGAGTCGAGCGCGGTGGTGCCCAGCGAGCGCAGCTGCACGCTGGTCAGCGCGGCCACTTGCGAGGTGCTCAGGTTATCCAGGCCGCCGTAGCTGGCACCCGCAGCGGCCAGGCCGGCGATCTGGCCGGTCGTCAGCGCGGCCACCTGCGCGGTTGTCAGCGCCTGCAGCTCGTCGGTCCACAGCATGGTGAATCCCGAGGTGCCGATGGCGCGGATCTGGGCCGTGCTCAGCGCCGCGATCTGCGTGCTGGTGAAGTCGTCGAGCGTCGTGCTCAGCGTGGTGTCGATCATCGCGGCCATCGCGGCGGTCGACAGCGCGCGCACTTGCGCGGTGCTCAGCGTGTGGAAGTCGGCCGAGTCGATGGCGATGAACTGGGCGCTGTTCAGCGCAGCGATCTGGCTCGTCTTCAGCGCATCCATCTGGGTGCTGGTGAAGGCATCGAGATCGCTGGTGCCCATGCTGGCCAGCTGCACGGTGGTCAGCGCGGCGACCTGGCCGGTCGTCAGCGCGACCAGCTGAGTGGTGCTCAGCGAATCGAGCTGGCCGGTCGTCAGGCTGGCGATCTGGCCGGTGGTCAGCGCGGCCAGCTGCGTGGTGCCGAGCGACGAGACATCGGTGGTGTCGATGCCGCGGATCTGGGCCGAGCTCAGCGCGGCCAGCTGCGTGGTGCTCAGCGCGGCGAGTTCGGCGCTGGTCATCGCCAGCACTTGCGCGGTGGTGAAGCCGCGCAGCTGCGTGGTGCCCAGCGCCGCCAGGTCAGCGGTTTCGAGGTTGGCGACCTGCGTGGTCGTCAAGGCGGCGAGCTGGCCCGAGCCCATCGCGGCGAATTGCGAGGTGCCCAGCGCGTTCAGCTCGGTGGTGCCGAGCGAGGCGAGCTGCTGGCTGTTGAAGGCGGCAACCTGGTTCGTGCCCAGCGCGGCCAACTGGGCCGAGGTCAGGCCGTCGACCTGCGACACGGACAGGCCGGCGATCTGCGCGGTGCTCAGGCCGGTCAGGAAGGTGGTACCCAGGGCCGCCAGGTCGGTGGTGGACAGGCCGCGGATTTCGGCGCTGGTCATCGCGCTGACCAGCGTGGTCGACAACGCGGCCAGCTGGGCCGTGGTCATCGCATCGATCTGCGTGCTGCTGAAGGCGCGGATCTGGGCGGTGCTCAGCGCGTTCAGGTCGGCGGTTTCCAGGCCGGCCATCTGCGTGGTCGTGAGCGCGCCCAGCTGCGAGGTCTTCATGCCCGCGAACTGCGTGGTCGTGAAGCTGTTCAGGTCATTGGAGTCCAGCGCGCGCAGTTGCACGCTGGTGAAGGCGCCCACCTGGCCGGCGCTCAGCGCGACCAGTTGCGTGGTGCCCAGGCCCTCGACCTGCGTGGTCGTCAGGCCGGCGATCTGGCCGGTGCCCAGCGCCACCAGGTGCGTGGTGCTGACGGTGGCCATGTCGGCGGCGGGGATGGCGCGCAGCTGCGTGGTGGTGAAGGCAGCCCACTGCGTGTCGGTCATCGCGTCCAGCTGGCTGGTCGTGAACGCTTCCATCTGCGTGGTCGTGAAGCCGCGCACCTGGCTCGTGCCCAGGGCGACCAGGTCGCTGGTCTCCAGGGCGCCGGCCTGGGCGGCCGTCAGCGCAGCCAGTTGCGAGCTGCGGAAGGCGGCGAACTGCGTCGTCGACAGCGAGTTCAGCTCGGTCGTGCCCATGCCGGCCAGCTGGGCCGAGGTGAAGGCGGCGACTTGCGTGCCGCCCAGCGCGGCCAGCTGCGAGGTGGTCATGCCGTCGACCTGCGCGGCGGTCAGCGCGCCCACCTGGCTCGTGCTCAGGCCCGCGATCTGGCTGGTGCCGACGGTGGCGAAATCGGCCGCCGACAGCGCGCGCAGCTGCGAGCTGTTGAAGGCGCCGAACTGCGAAGCGCTGAAGGCACCCAGCTGCGTCGTCGAGAACGCATCCATCTGGGTGGTGTTGAAGCCGGCCAGCTGCGAGTTGCCGAGCGCGGCCAGGTCACTGGTTTCCAGTGCGACGACCTGGGATGCGGTGATCGAGCGCAGCTGCGTGGTGCTCAGCTGGCTGTACTGGGTGGTGGTGAACGCGGCCAGGTTGCTGTTCGACAGGCCCGCGATCTGCGCGCTCGTCAGGCCGCCGATCTGCGTGGCGCCCAGCGAGACCAGCTGCGTGGTCGACATGCCGTTGACCGAAGCGGCCAGCAGCTGGCCGACCTGCGTGCCGGTCAGGGCCGCCAGCGAGCTGGTGCCCACCGCCGCCAGGTCGGCCGCGCCGATGGCGTGCAGCTGGCTCGTCGTCAGGCCGGAGAACAGCGTCGGGGTCAGCGATTCGAACTGGGTGGTCGTCAGCGAATCGACCTGCGTGGTGGTCAGCGCATTCAACTGCGCCACCGAGAGCGCCACCAGGTCGGTGGTGTCCAGGGCCGCCAGGCGCGAGGCGTCCAGCACCCGCAGGCCGCTGGTCGACACCGCCGGCATCTGGCTGGCTTGCAGGGCCGTGACTTGCGCGGCGCTGAACGCTGCCCAGTCTTCCGTCGTCAATGCCGCGATTTCCGTCGTGGTCAGCGCCGCGATTTCAGTCGTGGTCTTGCTCGGAATGGTGGTTGCCATGGTCGTCTTCCTTGTGGCGGTAACTGGTCAGCGAGGGCGCTGGTCGGTCAATCGGTCGGTCGGTCGTTCGGGCGGCTGGGTCGTGCTTCAAACCAGCCTTCGTCGGGTTATCGGGCCCCTCTTTGCGAACTTGAGCCGGGAGCCGATCTGGCGGCCAAAACCCGACTTATTTGCCGTTTTCGGCATCCGGCCGGCCGCGGGCGAACGAAAACGGCCCGATTCGCCGCGCTTTTTTCGCGCTGTTTTGCACGCCGGGCCGGCAGCATCCGGGGTGTGCGGTGCAACACGCGACCGCGCGATGAACCATGGCCGACGCACAGGACCGCAACCTCCCAGCCTCAGAAAGAAAGATCCGCAAGGCGCGCGAAGACGGCCAGGTGGCCCGTTCGCCCGACCTGGCGCACCTGGCGATCGTTGGCGGCGGCGGCGCGGTCCTGGTGGCCTTCGCGCCGATGCTGGGCAGCTGGTTGTTGCGCCTGCTGGGCACCGGCCTGCGCTTCGACGCGAAGTACCTGGCCCGCCCCGATGTGCTGACGCACCGCCTGGCCGAGTTGACCTGGGCCTGGATGCTGGTGCTGCTGCCGCTGGGCGCGATCGGCCTGGCCCTGGCGGTGGGCTCGGGCGTGGCTGCCGGCGGCTGGAACTTCACGCTCAAGCCGCTGGCGCCGAACTTCGGCAAGCTCAATCCGCTGTCGGGCCTGGGCCGCATGGTCTCGGGCGAGCAGTTGGCGCAGGTCAGCAAGGCCTGCGGGCTGGCGCTGGTGCTGGGCACCATCGGCGCGTTCTATCTGTACGGCCACCTCGGCGATTTCCACGACGCGCTGGCGATGCCCTTGCCGCGGGCGCTCGGCCACGTGCAGGCCACGCTGCTCGGCGGGCTGACGCTGCTGCTGCTGGCGCTGGTGGTGTTCGCGGTGATCGACGTGCCGCTGCAGCGCTTCATGGTCCTGAAGCGGCTGAAGATGAGCCACCAGGAAATGAAGCAGGAGCACAAGGACGCGGAAGGGAACGTGGAGGTCAAGGCCAAGGTCAAGGCCCGCATGCGCGAGATGGCCAAGAAGCGCATGCTCGCCGCAGTGCCCAAGGCCGACCTGGTGGTGATGAACCCCACCCACTACGCCGTGGCGCTGAAGTACGAGGACGGCACGATGAGCGCGCCCCGCGTCACCGCTAAGGGCGCCGACCTGCTGGCACTGCGCATCCGCGACATCGCGCGCGAGAACAAGGTGCCGGTGCTGGAGTCACCGGCGCTGGCGCGTGCGCTGTACGCGCACACCGAGGTCGACCAGGAAGTGCCTTCGCGTCTGTTCCAGGCGGTGGCCCAGGTGCTGGCCTATGTGTACCAGCTGCGTGCGGCCGCGGCCGGTCGCGGCATGGCGCCCCGCGACCTGCCGAAGGTGGTGGTGCCCGCGGACCTGGACCCGCACAACAAGCCGAAGGCCGAGGACGACGCGGGCGACGCCGCGTGAAGCCGCGCTGCGCGGCTCAGCGCCTGGCCGGCGGCAGCGGCTGCAGCGAGCCGAGCATCAGGTCCCAGGCCGCTTCCAGCGCCGCCTGATCCTGCGGCCGCGCGGTCGCCACGATCATGATGGCCGGCGCCAGGGCCTGGCCGGCCAGGCCCGGGTGGCTCCATGAGAAGCGCAGCAGCCCGGCAGCGCCGGCAGCGGCTTTCTGTCGCACCAGCAGGCGGCCTTCCATGCCGTCCAGGCCGGCGGCCCTGCGCGGCTGGTTGCGCAGCACCGTCAAGGAGCCGCCACCCGCGCTGAGGCGTTGCCTGTCGTGCTCGATGTCGGCCAGCGGATCGGTCTTCTCCGGCTCGCGCACGGTGTGGGTCTCGAAGTCGAGCTCGACATCGGGCAGCGCGGCATGCCGCAGGGCGACGCGGCTCTCCTCGTTGACGCCGGGCACCGAGGTGATGCAGCCGCGGCCGACGTCGAAGCCCTCGCGGCCGCCGGGCACATAGGCATCGACCACGCCCCGGACCAGCTTCTCGATCTGCGGCACGCCGCCGGCTTCGGTCTGGCGCGCGACGAACAGCAGGTGATCGTCGAAGGCCTTCATCGCCAGCACGGTCTGCAGCACCGCCGTCTCGGCATTGGCGTGGTACAGCACGCCCTGCACGCCGGGCCCCAGCGCGAGCGGGCGGATGACGATGTCGGCCACCCCCGGCGGGCGCTTGCCGGCGCGCAGGCCGGCCAGCCGCGCGGTCCACCAGGCATCGGCGCCCCCGGGCGCGATGTCCACGGTGCCCACGTCGGCCCGGTACAGGCCCTGGCTGCGACCGCGCACCGCCAGCGCGCGCGGCAGCAGGAAGCGGAAGCGGCCGATGCGGTGCTCTTGCGGATCGGTCGGGTTCATCGGCTCGTTCCCTGCGGCGTGCACGCCGCCGGTGGCCGCAACAGCCACCAGTGCGGCCAGCCGGCCCAGCAGTTGGCGACGCGGCGGCGCGGCATCAGCCGTGCCTTTCGTTGAAACGCAATTCGCACAGGGCCTTGATCGCATTGAGCGTGAAGACTTGGGCGCCGCCATCTTCGTAGGCCGGCTGGTGTTCCAGGGGCAGGTCCGCGTCACCGGGTGGCGGCTTGCCGTCACGGTGCAGTATGCCGGCCGACCACAGCGGCACGGTGCCGTCGCCGTCGCCATCGGGCGGTTGCAGGACCGCGCGCATCTTTTCGCCCTGGTCATCGCGCAGGTAGCCGAAGAAGCCGCGCGTCTGGTAGCTGCCGCGCCGGACCCAGTACGACTCGATCTGCAGCCGGATCACGTCGGCCGTGCTGTGCCGGGTGCCGCGCAGGCAGTGGGTGTGCGGGTGTGCGGCGGTGCCGAGCCGCGCGTGGAAGTCCTTGGCGATCGCCAGCATGCGCAGGTACTGCTGCCAGGGATCGACCGGCGGGTTGTCCCGGTCGATGGCATTGAAGTCGTCGTCGTCGGCTGCTGCGGCCTGGCCGCCGGGCTTCGGCTGGGGCGGCGGTCCGGCATTGTCCGGGTCGAGCAGGGCAGGATCGACCAGGCCCCAGAACGCGTTGTCGCTGGGGCCCTTGCCCGCCGGCGGCACGGTGACTGCCGGCTGTTCGTAGATCTCGCTGTAGGGGTCTGACTTCGGCAGCGATTTCAGCACCTTGCCATCGCGCTCGATGCGCAGCCAGTCCTTGTCGCCGGCGTTGGTGCGGTGGTGCTGGTTGGGCAGCAACTGCAGACCGCCCGGCAGGTTGGCCAGCACCGGCGTCACGTCCGGCCCCTCGTTGCCGAGCACGGCCGACTTCTTCCAGTCGCCTTCGAAGCCGGCCTTCATGCGCCAGTACGCGGCCGCGGCGCCGGTGGCCGGCTGCACGCCGTGCACGATGCCGAGGATCTTGCCCCGCGCGCCCAGCAGTTCGCTGGCGGCGCGGGCCACCAGGCCGCCCATCGAGTGCGTGATCAGGATCACCTTCTCGCACAGGCCCGCCACCTGGCGCGCTTCGGCCATCACCTGATCGATGCGCTCCACCAGCAGGCGGCCGGCGGTCTCGTTGCTGGCGGTCCAGTTGTAGCCATGGGCGTACACCGGGAACACGAACACCCGCCCCAGCGCGCCCCAGTCGCGGTCGCGCAGGTCGACCAGGAACTGGCGGTAGTCGGGGATGATCCCGCGGAAGCCATCGCCCACCGGGCTGTCGTTGTCGACTTCCAGGAAGGTGGACGAAAACTGCTGGCCGACCAGCATGGCCTTGCGGCGCGCGGCGCCGCGCCAGAAGTACTTCTTGACCATCCAGAACTTCACGTCGCCGTCGTGCGTGCTGGCGTCCCAGCGCAGGTTCGGCAGGCCGTCGGCGCCGTCCTCGTCAGGATCGCTGTCGGTGCGCCGCAGCCGGCTCCCCATGATGCCGGGCACGAAGATCAACGGAATCGCTTCGCGCTGCACCCGCAGCTCGTGCTCGGTGTCGGTCGCCAGGCCACTGAACTCGGTGCGGTCGACCGCATGCCAGTCGAGCGTTCGCGATTGCTGCTTCATCGGCCGATCGAACTCTGGAACAAGGGCTTCAGCGGCGCGCAGAAGTCCGGGAACCTGAAGCTGCAGCTGCCGGGCGGCAGCTCGGTGTAGCCGACGCGGCCGTCGCCATCCAGGCGCGCAGCCACCGACCGGTTCGTCAGCTCTGCGCTGAAGGGCTCGGACGCATACGGCTGCGGCGCCGCCTTTGGCCACCAGGCCGGCGGATCCAGCAACGGCACCGGCACCAGGTGCAGCCTGATCGGATGCAGCACCGTGGCCGGTGCCAGCGGCTGCAGCCGCTCGAACGGCACATCGGCGGTGGCGGTCTCTTCGCGGGCGTGGGTGGCGCCGTTGCGCGGGCGCACGGTGCGGCCTTCGAGCAGCGCGGCCCAGGTCTCGGGGCCGACGAGGCCGTCTACCCGCAGCGGGGGCGTGCAGCGCTGCTGGTAGTGCACGACCGCGGCGCGGGTCCTGCGGCCGAATTCGCCGTCGACCGCCAGGCCGGGCGAGGGCTCGATCAGCCGGTTCAGCAGCGTCTGCGCCTCGACGACGTAGGCGCCGTGTGCGCGCAGGCCCAGCAACGGGCGGGCGCCGGCTGCCAGGTGGCGCGAAGGCGGCGGCACCAGGGCGCCGTGCAGCTGGGCCGATGGCGCCGGCACCGTGGGCGGCCGGGCACTGTCGTGGCCGACCAGGCCCTGGCCCGCATGGCGCCACGCGACGCAGCCGCCGCGCTGGCTGGCCAGCCCGAACGGCGGGTCGTCATCGCCGCCGTCGAGGGCCGGAATGCGGAAGCCGGCCATCAGCGGCCGCGGTCCCCGGCGGGCCGGCAGTGAAGAGCGTTTGCCTGTCTCAAGCCCTGGTCCTCCCTTGCGCCCGAACCCGGATCGCCGCGGGCTCCTGATGCCAGCAAAGCTTAGCCGCATGTCCGGCCGCTGCGCTGCGCGTTGTCCGCAATGGTGGTGACCGGGCGTGGGCGGCGCGTGGCCACCGCTTAAGCGGCCATTTCCCCCCGCTTATCCCGCTCAAGATTTCGCCGCCGGCCGGAACAATGGCGGCCCATGAACGGATTCCTTGCCCAACTGCAATCGCTCATCGGCCCGCGTGCCGGCGTGCTGAAGGCACTGATGGCACCGCTGTTCATCGTCATGGTGCTGGCGATGATGGTGCTGCCGCTGCCGCCGTTCGCGCTGGACCTGTTCTTCACCTTCAACATCGCGCTGGCGCTGATGGTGATGCTGGTGGCCGCCAACATGGTGCGGCCGCTGGACTTCGCCGCGTTCCCGACCATCCTGCTGGTGACCACGCTGCTGCGCCTGTCGCTGAACGTGGCCTCCACCCGCGTGGTGCTGATGGAAGGGCACACCGGCACCGGCGCTGCCGGCAAGGTGATCGAATCCTTCGGCCACTTCCTGATCGGCGGCAACTTCGCGGTCGGCCTGATCGTCTTCGCGATCCTGGTGGTCATCAACTTCATCGTCGTCACCAAGGGCGCCGAGCGCATCGCCGAGGTCGGCGCGCGCTTCACGCTCGACGCGATGCCCGGCAAGCAGATGGCGATCGACGCCGACCTCAACGCCGGGCTGATCGACGAGAAGGAGGCCAAGCGCCGCCGCGCCGAGGTGGGCGAGGAGGCCGAGTTCTTCGGTTCGATGGACGGTGCCTCCAAGTTCGTGCGCGGCGACGCGA
>CAZXLI010000107.1:0-18639 GCA_964641795.1 uncultured Bordetella sp.
GCCGCGGGCTGCGGCGTCACGGTGAAGGAGTACGGCCATGCGCTGGCCGCCGACCCGGACTATGCCGAGAAGGCCCGGCGCGTGAGCGCACTGACCCGAGACCTCTCCGAGCTGCTGCCGGACCTGGTGCCGGCGCTGAAGGAGCGGCTGGCGCAGCGCCAGGCGCCGCGCCGGCTGGCCTACCACCCGCCCTGCTCGCTGCAGCATGGCCAGCAGCTGCGCGGCGGCGTCGAGGCGGCGCTGGCCGAGCTGGGCTTCGAGATCCAGCTGGCCGCCAGCGAAAGCCATTTGTGCTGCGGCTCGGCCGGCACGTATTCGGTGCTGCAGCCCGAACTCTCGCACCAGCTGCGCGACCGCAAACTCGGCCATCTGGCGGCGCTGCAGGCCGAGGTCATCGTCTCGGCCAACATCGGCTGCATCCAGCACCTGCAGTCGGGCACCAGCACGCCGGTGCAGCACTGGGTCGAGGCGCTGGACGAGGCGCTCGGCGGCTCGCCAGCCTAACCCACAAAGAGAACGGTTGGCCGGCAACCAGCGGCCTTCGCCGCCCCTGCCGGGTGGCGCCGTTCGCCGCGCCCGATTCGTGCATTCCTTGGCATGCCGATCGGCTCTCGTGTCGCTGCCGCCTTGGCGGTGGCGTCTATCCAGGCATTGCCCCCTCTTTTCCTTCCACGGCATTGCCCAGGAGTGTTTCCATGGCTCTCTACGAAACCACCAAGTTCTCCCAGCAGAAGGCGCATTGCGCCGCGCTCGCCGGCTTGCGCAGCGCCATCAACGCCCGCCTGGCCGATCTGCGCGGCCTGATGGTGTTCCAGGGCCAGACGCCCATCGTCTCGAATGCCGCGCGCGGTGCGATCCGCAATGCCTGTGGCAACCCGCACACGGCCAACAACGTGGTGTACGAGACACCCATCAGCGGCCACTGGCGCATCTTCTTCGCACAGGGCCACAGCAATGGCGTGGTCGTGCTGATGGTGGGCCATCTGAACGGCAACACCCTCGAGCAGCCCTGAGACGCCGCATCTCTCCCCCGCCAACGGGCGCCCTGCGGGGCGCCCGTTGCGCTTTGGCGTTGCGTCCCGGCGCGCGGGCCAGCACCCGACCCCCGCGAATCGAGGTATGTGAGTGAACTAGTTCACCCGTGCTGTCGCACCCGGCCTCGCGCCGGCGTCTGTTCCAACAAGACCGCTTCATCAGGACCCGACGCCATGAACCTCGCCGCCGCCACGATCACCCAGAGCTTCACCACGCAGACGCTGCGCCGCCCCAGCCCGCGCGCCGCCGAGGCCGTGTTCGGCCACCTGGTGGCCGAGCACAAGGACCGGCTGTACCGCTTCGTGCTGCGCCGCATCGGCGACGCCACCGAGGCAGAGGACATCGCACAGCAGGCCTTCGTCGAAGCCGCGCTGAACTACGACGACTTCCGCGGCGAGGCGCAGCTCTCGACCTGGCTCTACGGCATCGCGCTGAACCTGGTGCGCAACCACCTGTCGCGCGCGCCGCAGCGCCAGTACCGCTTCGAGGACGAGGAAGCGCTGGCCGAGCTGCCGGGCCTGGGGCCCACGCCCGAACAGCAGATCACGCTCGACCAGCAGATGAGCCTGCTGCAACGCGAGCTCAACGACCTGTGCCCGGACATGCGCGAGGTGCTGATGCTGGTGTCGGTGGACGAGCTGAGCTACGAGGACGCCGCGGCGCGCCTGAACGTGCCGGTGGGCACGGTGCGCAGCCGCGTCTCGCGCGCCCGCTCGCAGCTGCGCCAGCGCTTCCTGGCCGCGGGCGTTTCTTTCAGGCACTGACCCGGCATCGCCAGGCCTGCACAAGCTGCGCCAACGCGCGGAAGGTCAGGGTGCCATACAGAAAGCGCAGTGGAAGCCACCGGCCTTCAATGAAGGGGCGCGCCTCGTCGACCCCGAAGCGCAGATCGGCGAGCTCCTGCGGCACCGGTGCGTGGTAGGTGCCGAACAGTCGATCCCACAGCGTGACGAAGCCGCCGAAATTCTTGGCGTGGTGCCGCGGATTCAGTGAATGGTGGATGGCATGGACTGCCGGCGTGATGATCCAGTGATCAAGCAGCCCCCATGACAGCGGCCGGTGATAGTGCCCCAGCAAATGCGCTGCTTTCAGCACCACGAAGGCCAGCATCCCGCCCACCAGGTCCGAGCGATCGTCCAGCAGATGAGGGAACAGCATCAGCGCAGGCGTGGCAACCAGCGCTGCCACCGCCGCCGACGCGAGGTTCCCCAGCATCAGCAACAGCGGGTGCTCCCGAAAGGTCGTGAAAGTCGTCAGCGATTCGGCAGAGTGGTGGAACTGGTGCAAGGACCACAGCCAGGGAACCTGGTGAAACAGGCGATGCATGCCATAGCGAGCAAAGTCCTGGGCCACGGCGACACAGACCACCAGGCCGCCGAGCGGCACGACCGCAGGCAGCTGGGGGGAGATGGAAAGCCCCAGCAGCAGCCTCGCCCGTGAAGCCATGTCGGGCACGAAGGCACCCCAGGTCAGCACGAACAGTCCCGCCGGCAACAGCCGCCCGAGCCCGAACTGCAGGAAGAACAACGCCAGGTCCTGCGCCGCGGCACCGAGCCGAAACCGCTGCCGCGCCCCAGACGATGGCAGGTCAAAGACCCGATCCGCCGACATCAGCAGCAGCAGCACACCGCCCAGCAATGCCAACCAGATCGGGTTCACACGGCTCATCGCGAGCAGGTTCTGCAGCACGATGGTCAATGGATACAGCCATGGTCGTTCCTCGCCCAAGGCCACCAGATCGAGGATCGGTGCGTTCGCCGCCATGGCCAGTGATCCCCGGTCGTCAGCGCCTGTCAGTGCTGCTGCGGCCTGTCGTACTCGGTGCTCGGATAGGCCTGGATGACACTGCCTGCGCTATGGACGCCGACAACCGTGAACGTGCCCTCACCAAAGCCAGTCGCCTCGGCGGCATACCCTGCCCCGACGAACCCGGCCAAACAAAGTACCCAAGTCAGCTTCTTCACACGGATCTCCTGTGGACAAGAAAGGTGGACGATCGATGTCATGGGCGCGCAGGGCGACGCGGGGAGACCCTTGTCACAGCAATCCGCACATGACAGGCGTTAGCGTACCAGGACTTCGGTGCCAGGCCTGTTCCACGGCCTGCCAGGCGGCCCGCTCGACATCGTTGCCGCTTGCCGGGGCTTGCAGGCGCACCTCGAGCAGGCGCCGTGTCATGTCCAGCGGATGCCCTGCGGGCAAGGCGGGTGGGCGCAGCTGGTCGGCCCGCTCCAGCGCCGCCTGAAGCTCCGCTCGCGCCGTTCCTTGGCGCTCGGCGGTCAAGGTGCAGGCCAGCTCCAGTGCAGTCTGCCAGGCAGGCATCACACGCTGATCGGTCCAGTGCGAGATCTGGTCCGCGCGCCAGCGCAAGCGCTCCAGGCTCGCCGCCACATTGCCCTGCAGGCGCAACAAGCTGCCTTCGAGGACCGCCAGCCGCCCGGCCCACTGCGGATTGCCCGCCAGATTCAAGCCTGGATCGTTGCGCAAGCGCTCCAGCGTGGCGGCGGCCAGCCACGCGTCGTCGCAGGCCAGCGCAACGCGGGCCAGCGCCAACCAGGCCTCGGCGCGCCGCAGACCGGCCAGCACCGGCTCGCGGTCGATCGCCTCCAGCAGTTCGCGCGCGCGCTTCAGGGCCTCCGGCGGGCCGATGCGCCCGGCCAGTGTCCGTGCCAGCAACAGGTTGACGGCTGGCGGCAGCCGCGCGAATGCGGACCGCACACCCGCCGCGTCCAGCCGCTTTTCAACGTCCTCCTGCTGTGCCAGGGCCTGTTCGGCCAGGCCCTGCTCCAGCAGCCAGCGGGCCACGTCCTGCGCGGCCAGCACGGCCAGGTCGCTGCCGGGGCCCAGCAGCGCATCGATGTCCGCTTGCAGCACCCGCGCCTGATCCTCCAGACCGGCGAAACGCCCCAGCCGTTGGCGAACATTCAGCAGGCCGCGACGCAGCACCAGCACGAAGCGGGCGAAGTGCTTGGGTGCGCGCGCCCAGTGCGGTTCGGTGCCCGCGAGCACCGCTTCGGCCTCGCCCAGGCGCCCCTGGGCCTGCAGCAGGATGGACACGTAGTTGGCGAAGAAGACGTACTCGAAGTCGTTCGGTGCGTAGTGCTGCTGGACCAGGGCGAAGGCCTGATCCAGCGTGCGCTGCGACTGCTCGAATCGACCGAGCTGGGCATAGCCCACGCCGAGCATGTAGAGCATGCTCGCACGATCGCCCCACTCGGTGTCACCCGGATCGCCGGCGACCAGCGGCGCCAGCAGGTCCACCACGCGCGCAGGCGTTCCAAGCGCGGTATAGGTTCGCGCCAGGCCGATGCGCGCCTGCCGGCTCTGCGGGGCATCGGCCCCGTCGAGCTTGGTTGACAGGGCCAGGCGCTGCTCGGCCAAGGGAACCGCGATGTCGAAGCGATTCATGGCGTGGTACGTGTCGATCAGCACGCCCATCAGGCGGAGGGCCGTTCGCGGTTCATGCGCGAACTTCGAGACCAGCTCTGCGCGGCTGGTCTCCATCAGCTCGAAGACCGTGGGCGGCTTGCCGCCATTGCGGTCGGGGCTGGCCGAGGCCAGCAGCTCGCCGAGGTACTGCGTGACCAGCTCGGACTGGCGCGCGGCGCTCTCGGCGCGCCGCCACTGCCAGGTGCTGACGCCCAGGCCGGCCAGCAGCGCCAGCGTGACGCCGCCGGCCAGCGAGGTGACCAGCGCATTGCGCCGCAGCCACAGGCCCGCGCGGTGGCGCCAGTCGTCGCGCCGCACGCTCACCGGCCGGTGGCTGAGCCAGCGTTCGAGGTCGGTGATCAGCGCGCGCACGCTGAGGTAGCGTTCCTCGGGCAGCTTGCGCAGGCCCTTGGCGACGATGGCGTCGAGGTCGCCGCGCACCTTGTCGAAGTCCTCCGCCGGCGTGAACACCTCGGCCTGGCCGACCACCGCCGGCGTGCCCGGCAGCGCGTTCGGCGTGGCGGACGCCGAGGCCGCGGCCGGCGCGCCACCCGTGCCGGTGCCGGTGCCGCCCTTGCTGCTGCGCCGCGTCGGCCGCGTCTGCGTCAGGCGGCGCGCGGGCTTGTGCAGCAGCGCATGCTCGAGCGCGGCGCGGTCGGTGTCGCGCGGCGCGAACGGCAGCTCGCCGGACAGCAGCTCGAACAGCATCACGCTGAGCGAGAAGATGTCCGCGCCGATGCCGATCGGCTCGCCCTTGACCTGCTCGGGCGCGGCGTAGGCCGGGGTCATCATGCGGCCGAGCTGGCGCGTGAGCTGCTCGTCGCCGGCCTGGCCTTCGGCATCCAGCACGCCGGCGATGCCGAAGTCCAGCAGCTTCGGTTCGCCGGCCGCGGTGACCAGCACGTTGCTGGGCTTCAGGTCGCGGTGCACGATCAGCTGCGCGTGGGCATGCTCGACGCCTTCGGCAATGCGGATCATCAGCCGCACGCGGTCGGCCACCGTCGGGCAGTTCGCGCGCACATGCTCGGCCAGCGCGCGGCCCTCGACGTATTCGAGCACCAGGAAGGCGCGGCCCTCGTCGATGCCGGCATCGAGCAGCCGCGCAATGGCCGGGTGGTTCAGCCGCGCCAGCAGCGCACGCTCACGCGCAAAGCGAGCGGCCAGGCGCGTGGCCCGCACGTCGCCGCGCAGCAGCTTGATCGCGGCCTGCGCCTCGTACAGCCCGTCGGCGCGGCGCGCCAGCCACACCTGGCCCATGCCGCCTTCGCCGATCTTGTGCAGCAGCTGCCACGAGCCGCAGCGCTGCAGTGCCAGCGTGATGGTGTCGGCCCCGGGCGCGGGCCATGACGCGGTGCCGCCGGCCGAGAGGGCCTGGCCCAGCCACTTCTCGAAGTCGGCGCCGACCACCGGCCGGGTGCGGTCGAGGTCGATGTCCACCGGGGTCGCGGCCACGGCGGCGGCGCCCGCTTCGCCGTCGGCCTCATCGTCCTCGGGGCCGGCCTGGGCCAGCATGCGCTCGAGCTGTTCGGCGGTGGCCGCATCGCGCTCGCGCCAGGCGGCGAGCCAGGCTGCGCGCTCGGCGGCGGGCAGCGCCAGCGCTTCATCGAGCAGGGCCGAAAGCTGCTGCCAGCGGGTGCGGTCCATCGTGCGCGGCATTGTGCACGGCCCTCCCTCAGGCGTGGGAGGCGGATGCAAAAGTGACGCGCCGGTTGGCCATCGGTTGGCATGCCCGCCGGGCATGCCGACTACGCTGCGGCGCATCGAATGCCCTGCCTGGAGACACACCATGCCCGCCCCCTACCCGATGCTGCGCCTGGGCTCGTTCGGCGATGCCGTGACGCTGCTGCAACGCGCCCTGAACCTCGCACCCACCATCCAGCCGCGGCTGGCGGAGGACGGCCAGTTCGGCCCCAAGACCCACGGTCGGGTGCGCGAATTCCAGGGCCAGAAGAACGTCGCGCAGGACGGCGTCGTGGGTCCGGTGACCTGGGCCCAGCTCGAACCCTTCGTGAAGGCGCTGACCACGATGCTCGACCAGGCTTCGCTGCCGCCGCAGCAGGAGGCCGCGCTGCGCCAGCGCATCGCCGACATCGCCCGCTCGTCGTTCGACGTCTGGGGCTGGGGCGAGAAGGGCACGCCCAAGCCTGACGGCAGCACCGGCCGCATCGCCGCGGCTTTCGGCTACGGGCCCTATGTGGGCGACATGCGGGCCCGCCAGGGCGGACCGGCGCTGGCCCTGATCTACTCGATGGCCAGCACCGGCGGGGCCAACTGCCTGGCGATCCGCCGCACCACCGAAGAGGCCTACCGGCTGCCGCTGGACGACCCGCGGCGCACGCCGGCCATCAACCAGGACATCGGCTCCTGGTGCGGCATCTTCGCCACCTACTGCCTGCGCGCGGCCGGCCTGACCCAGGCCACCTGGGACCGGCTGGGCGGCCAGGTGGCGCCCTACTTCACCAAGCTCGGCTACAACGAGCCGGTGCTGCCCGGCGATGTCGGCGTCTACCTGTACGACAAGCGCGGCAACAAGGTGAACCACCACTTCATGATCGTCGAGCCGGCCGACCGCAACGAGACCATCCACTCGGTCGACGGCAACCTCTCGGGGCCGGACGAGAACGTCACCGCCGTCACGATCTACAGCGTGCTGTCCAAGCGCAAGTACTTCCGCAACACGCTGAAGGCCAGCCAGTGCACCATCCTGCGGCCGAACTTCGCCGCATTGAAGTGATGGACCGCCGCAGGTCGCCCGCGCTTCAGTAGCTGGTGTCCGGCGCGTCGCCCAGCAGCTCCTGCAGCAGCGCGCGGGCCTTGATCAGGTCGCGGTTGATCGTGCGCGTGGCCACGCCGCGCAGCTCGGCCAGCTCGGCGATCGTCAGCCCCGCGAAGGCCTGCATCTCGATCAGCTCGTACAGCCCGACGTCGATCTCGCGCATGCGCTGCAGCGCGCGGTCGATCGCCAGCATGTCGGTGGCCGACGACAGCGCGGCCGGCTGGTCCTCGGCGGCCGACAGCGTGACCATCATCGCCTCGGGGCCGCCGCGCTTGTCGCGGCCCTGCGCACGGATGAAATCGATCACCACCGAGCGCAGCACCTGGCCGACGTAGGCGAAGAACTGCCCGCGCGACTGGCCCTGCAGCCCTTCCTGGTCGGCCATGCGCAGGAAGCCTTCATGCACCAGCGCCGTGGTGTTCAGGCCCGACACGCCCCCGGCCTGCGCCAGCCGCGCACGCGCGACGCGCTTGATATCGGGATACAGCCGCGCATACAGCTCCTGCAGCGCCGGCGCTTCTCCGCCGGACGAGCGGACAAGCAACTCGGTGATCGAGGACATGGCCAACACGCTCAAGACAGCACTGGCGGCATTGTGCACGGCGCATCCCTAAGGCGTGGGGGCCAGCGCACTTTGTCGCGCCGCCGTTGGCGATCGGTTGGCGGACCGGCCTGTGTGCAGACCTACCGTCGAGGCCCATGACACCCCCGCCGCAGGAGCCTCGCATGTCACGTTCGCTGTTGACCCTCTCCCTGGTCGCTGCCACGGCGCTCGCCGCCGCGGGCGCACAGGCCGCCACGCTGTTCTGGGAGCCCAGCCCCTACCTGTCCAGCGCCCAGATCCCGATCGGCTTCTATGCCGGCGGCGCGCCGACGTTCCTCGACACGCTCGAAGACGGCTCGCTCGGCGGCCAGCTGACGGCCAGCATCGGCAGCGTGATCGGGCCCGGCCAGTTCGACGGCGCCCGCGACTCGGTGGATGCCGACGATGGCGTGATCGATGGCTCGGGGCTGTCCGGGCACAGCTTCTTCTCGTCCAACGGCCCGGCCGGCATCACGTTCACGTTCAACGGGGCCCAGCTGCCCACCGCGTTCGCGCTGGTGCTGACCGACGCCACGGGCGCGATCACCTTCTCGGCCAAGGACGGCAACGGCGTCTCGCTGGGCTCGATCACCCGCAGCGGCTTCCTGGACGGCAACCACGGCGGCGGCACCGCCGAGGACCGCTTCTTCGGCGTGCAGTCGACCGTCGGCATCCGCTCGATCACGATCCGGCAGAGCGCCGGCGGCGGCATCGAGGTGGACCACCTGCAGTACGGCGCGATGCCGGCGGTGCCCGAGCCTTCGACCTGGCTGCTGCTGATGGCCGGTCTCGGCCTGCTCAAGCTACGGGCGCTGCGTCGGGCCTGAGTCAGCCCGCGGCGCGATCCCGCGCAGCAGCGCCTCGGTCTGCGGCGAGGGCGCCACGCCCAGCGCCTGCCGCAGCAGCTCGCACAGGCGCTGATAACTTCTCATCGCAGCGGCCATCTCGCCCTGGCGCAGCTGGCTGCCGATCAGCGCACGGTGCAGCGGTTCGTCCAGCGGGTCCTGCGCCAGCGCGGCCTCGTACAGGCGCTGCGCGGCCGCCTCGTCGCCGGCGGCCTGCAGGCGCTCGCCCTGGGCCTGCACGGTGGCCCGGTGCAAACGCAGCAGGCGCTCGCGGGCGGTGTGCATCAACCCGGTCAGGGGCTCGTTGCCGAGCAGCGGCGCGCGGTACAGCGCCAGCGCGCGCTCGGCCGCTTCGGCCGTGCCGCGCCGGGCCAGCGCCTCGAAGGCCGCCACGTCCACCCACACCAGCGCGGGGTCGAGCAGCACGCGGTCGTCCGCCACGCGCACCGCCTCGGGCAGCTCCAGCAGCTTGCGCAGCCGCGACACCGCCATCTCGAACGAGGCCTTCGGTGCATCGGCCTCCAGCGAGGGCCAGAGCTGGTCGATCACCGCCTCCACCGGCAGCGGCCCACCGCCATGCGCGGCCAGCAGGCGCAGCAGCTCCAGCGGCTTGCGCTGCGCCTTGGCCGACAGGCTGGCCAGCGGCAGGCCGTCGCGCTGCAGCTGCAGCACGCCCAGCGCATGGATCTGCAGCCGCCACGGCCAGGCCTCGCGGGTCGGGTCAGCGGGCATCAGGCGGCGGTCGCGCACCACGCCGGCCAGGAAGTCGGGCTCGATGCCGTCGTCGAGCGCCACCTCGATCAGCCGCGCGGCCTGTGTCGGCAGCGGCAGCAGGAAGCGCGGGTAGCGCAGCGCGGCGCAGCGGTGCATCGCCTGCGCCACGCGCTCGCGCGCATCGGCCTCGCCCTGTTCGAGCGCGCGCAAGGCCTGCACCGTGAGGACGATGGCCTCCAGCAACTCGCCCTGTGCGCCTTGCTGATCGGGCCGCAGGCTCTCCAGCACCGCCAGGGCTTCTTCGTGCCGCCCCAGGCCGGCCAGGCAGTGCGCGCGCAGCACCTCGTAGGCGCCCTGGTCGCGACGCGGCACCTCCACCTCGGCGCACAGCGCCAGCAGCAGCTGCGTGCGCTCCAGCGCCGCGGCCAGGTCGCCGCGCCGCGCCAGGTACAGCGCCTGCGCGCGCAGGCCCTGCGGCAGGCGGCCCGCGCGCACCCGGCTGCGCAGCGCGTCGAGTTCGCGGTACAGCTTGTCGGCGGCCACCAGGTCGTCGGCCTTCAGCGCCGCGCTCATCTCCACGCAGGCCAGCTCGAAGCGGAAGGTCGGCAGGGTGTGGCGGGTCGCCAGTGCCTGCGCCTCGGCCTGGGCCTGGGCGGCCGCGGCGGCCTGGCCGAACCACTCCTGGTACTGCATCACCAGCAGCCACCAGCGGCACTGCCAGACCGGACCGACGCCGCCGCGACGCACCTGCTCATGGCCGACCGCGAGCAAGGCTTCGCAGCGCGGCTGGTCGAGCTGGATGCCGCGGTAGTCCAGCAGCATCTTCAGCAGCAGCATGCGTTCGTCGGGCGCGATCTCGCTGCCCAGGGTGCGCAAGCCCTCGTGCAGGCGTGCGGCCGCGGCATCGGTGGCGGCATCGAAGGCGAAGCCGCCGTCCAGCGACGGCAGCGTGATGCGCGCGGCGTCCAGCCGCAGGCGGTCGATCGCGCCGAGCACCGCATCGAGCCCCGGCGCCGCATGCAGCACGAAGCGCGCGCTCCACAGGCCGAGGCCACGGAAGTCGGCGAACTCGATGGCGAAGGCCAGCACCATGCCGGCCGCGGCCAGCGCGCAGGTCGGCTGGTCGTCATCAGCCTCGGCAAGCCGGTGCGCCTGCGCGAAAGCCAGGCGCGCCGGTGCGTCATCGGTCACCAGCCCGGCCCAGCCACGGGCCAGCCAGTCGACGGCACGCTGCGGTTCGTCAGGCGTGGGCGGTACGCGCATCGCGGCATGCTAGCCGCGATGCGCCGGGCGTGGCCATGACTTCAGGCCAACGGGATGGCACGCGTCACTGGCAGCTGAAGTTGGCCGCCAGCTCGAGGCTGCCCGTGCCCTTGTAGCGCGCCACCTGCGGGTACGGGCACAGCGGCCGGGTGCGGTCGGCGGCCCAGCTGGCCGGCACTTCGGCATTGACGCCGCCCGCATTGCCGGCCCCGCGCGCACTGGCGATCACCTGGTCGGGCGCCTGGCCCTTCTCGACCCAGTTGACCAGCGCGCTGAGCATGTCGAACTGGTCGGTGGCCGGTCCGCCCGAGCAGTGGCCCATGCCGGGCACGCGGTAGAAGCGCGCGAAGTTCGCGGCATCGCCGCCGTTGGCCGTGCGCAGGCCCTGGTACCAGCTCTCGCTGTCGTTGACCGAGAAGATCGGGTCGCTGACGCCGTGGTAGACCATGATCTTGGCGCCGCGGTTCTTCAGTGCCGCCAGGTTGGTCGGGTTCGGCGGCGTCATGAAGCTCATCGCCGATTCGGTGTAGGTGGCGTTGGTCGCGTTGACCTGTGCCACCAGCGTGTCGATGTTCGCGCCCAGCGTGAAGGCCGGGCCGTTGAAGCCCGCGGCGGCTTCGGGCGGCACCTTGAAGATCAGCCCGACCGCGCCCGAATCCAGCACCAGCGGGGCGGTGAACTCCCAGAACGCGATGCCCGGTGAGGCGAGCCCGGCATCGAACGGGAAGCTGTTGTAGACCGCCGCGCCGGTGCTGGTGACCGCGCCGCTGAAGATCGGCGCGATGGCCGTCTTCTGCGCCGCGCTCAGGCAGCTGCCGTCGCGCGCGCCGCTGCAGGTGGGCACGTCGCGCGTGAAGTTGAAGGCGGCCTGGCAGGCGGCGACATCCTGCACCAGGCCGTCGGTGGCGCCATCCAGCGCATCGCACTTGGCCAGCACGGCGGCGGCGACGGTGGCGCGCTCGGCCGCGGTGAAGGCGGTGGACAGATCGGCCGGGTTGGTGGCCACCGTGGCATAGCGCTGCGCGCCGAAGATGTTGGCAATTGCCGCCTTCGGCAGGTTGTAGCCCGGTGCGCCGGCCAGGAAGCCGTCGTACTGATCGGGCAGGCGCGCCGCGGTCACCAGCGTGTGGCGGCCCCCGTTGGAGCAGCCGCCGAAGTACGAGCGGTCCGGCGCCTTGCCATAGGCCAGCTGGATCGCGCTCTTGGCCATCGGCGTCAGCTTGGCCACGGCCTGGTAGCCATAGTCCAGCCGCGCCTGCGGGTCGATGCCGAAGGTCGGCCCCAACGCCGCCGCGTGGCCGGCGTCCGACGACAGCACCGCGAAGCCTTGCAGCAGCGCATGGGTGATCGGCCCGCCGCCGCTGACGGCGCCGGTGGCGGTGACGACATTGCCGTCGATGCCGCCATTGCCCTGGTGGAAGAAGCGGCCGTTCCAGGCCTTGGGCAGGCGCAGCTCGAAGCCGATGGCGTAGCTCTGGCCATCGACCGCGCTGGTGCGCGGGAACATGCGGCCGGTGACCTGGCAATGCTCGGGCACCGGCTGGCCGCCGATCACCAGCGTGCCAGCGGCCACGGTGTTGGCGGCAGTGATCGAGGTGTTGGCCAGGCCGGCCAGGCGGGTGCTCAGCTCCGCGCAGGCGCCACTGAGGCTGGCGCCGGTGGCCGGGCTCAGCTGTGGCAGCGAGCTGTCGTCATTGCCGCCGCAGGCCGAGAGCGACAGCATCAGCAGCGCGGCGCTGGCCAGGGCCAACGGACGGTGGACGGGTTGGCAGGGATTCATTGCAGAGGTCTCCGGTTCAGGGCCGTCCAAGGTGGCCCTTATGTTTAAGGTACTTAATCTTTATCAAGCCGGGTCTCGGGTGTTTTACCTAGAAGGGCCGACTGTCTTTTTATTCACACGGTGAAACTGAATCGGGAGACCCACGCAAGGGCGCGCCGGGCCGCGACAATCCCGCCATGAGCGCTGCGAAGAAGCCGACTCCCGACCTCGACATGACGCCGCTGGGGCGGCTGGTGGAAACCGGCCTGCACGACATCGTGGGCTACCAGCTGGCGCAGGCCGCGATCGCCGGCCACCAGGTGTTCATGCGGCAGGTCGGCGAGCCCTTCGAGCTGCGGCCGGTGGAGTTCACGATCCTCGCGCTGATCGAGAAGAACCCCGGCGTCTCGGCCAAGCAGCTGGCCCAGGCCCTGGCCGTGACGCCGCCGAACATCACGATGTGGATGGACAAGCTCGAAGGCCGCGGCCTGGTCGAACGCGAGCGCAGCACCACCGACCGCCGCGCCCAGCACATCCGTACCACGCCCGCGGGCAGCACGCTGGCGCGCAAGTCGGTGGAACTGCTGGTGGGCGGCGAAACCGAGAGCTTCGCGGTGCTCAGCCGCGCCGAACGTGCGCTGCTGCTGGAGCTGCTGCACAAGGTGGCCCGCTGCCGCAAGGCGCCGGCCGGACGCGGCGGCACCCAGCCGGGCTGAGCCCGCGCCTCGCTGGCCGATTCCGGAATCGGCCAGCCGGCTTCGCAATCGTCGCGACGGCGCCCGCCGCCGGCGGCACGCTGCGGCACCCTCACCACGACCCGCACGCATGCCATGTCCAGGCTCCCTCTGTCTCGGCCCGTGCAGCGCTGGGCACTGCCGCTCCTGCTGCTGCTGGCCACCGGCTGCACCTCAGTCCACACCCCGCCGATCACCGATGCGCAGGGCCGGCCGCTGGCCGGCAGCATCGCGCGGCTGGAGCCCCTCGTGCTCGGCGGCGTCAGGCAATGGGTCCTGCTGCGCGGCGCGGACGCCACGGCCCCGCTGCTGCTGAAACTGCATGGCGGCCCCGGCCAGGCCGAGATGGCCACCGTGCCGTTCAACCGTGCCCTGGAGCAGGACTTCGTCGTCGTCGAATGGGACCAGCGCGGCGCCGGCAAATCGGCCGAGGCGATCGAGCCGGACGACGCGATGACGATCGAGCGCATCGTCGCCGACACCATCGAGCTGAGCGAACGGCTGCTGCAGCGCTTCGGCCAGCGCCGGCTGGTGCTGGTGGGCCATTCCTGGGGCAGCGTCATCGGCCTGCTGGCGGTGCAGCGTCGGCCCGAGCTCTACCGCGCCTTCGTCAGCACCGGCCAGATCGTGCACCTGGCCAGCGCGGGCCGGCTCAGCCACCAGGCGCTGGTCGACGAGGCCACGCGCCGCGGCGATGCCGATGCGCTGGCGACGCTGCAACGCATCGGCCCACCGCCTTACCTGGGAGAAAGCGCCGCCCCGTCGCAGCAGGCCTACCTGGATCTGCTGCAGCGGCTGGGCGGGCTGTGGCAGGCCGACGAGCCCTTCGACCGCATCGGCTGGATGCTGCGCGCGCCCGAATACGCCTGGCCCGAGAAGCTGGCGTACACCGCGGCGGCCGAGCGCTCGGCCGGGCGGCTGATGCCACAACTGGCGGCGATCGACCTGCGCCAGGCCGTGCCGTCGGTGCAGGTGCCGGTCTACTTCGCGGCCGGCCGGCACGACCGGCTGCAGCCACCCGCGCTGTCACGCGCCTACTTCGACGCGCTGCAGGCGCCGGCCAAGCACTGGGCGTGGTTCGAGACGGCCGCTCACTTTCCGCAATGGGAAGAACCGGCGCATTTCCACGCGCTGCTGCGACAGGTGACGTACGACACGGCCGCTCGGCCTTGCCAAGCACACGCCGCGGAACCGGCTCCGCCGGTCCGCTGGCGTGGCCCCCTTGAGGGGGAGGCGCCGCAGGCGCTCCGGGGGTGGGCCCATCAAGTCCAGTGCAGCCAGTGCGCGACCGAGTCGAAGAACGCGCAGTACAGCGCGATCGGCAGCGGCAGCCCCAGCAACGTGCCCACGAGGTAGGGCCGGAAGCGCAGGCCCGACAGCGCCAGCGCGTAGTTCAGCACCGGCGCGGTCTGCATCAGCAGGCGCAGCAGCAGCACGCTTTGCACCGGGTGCGCGTCGAGCCGCGCGATCAGCCGGCGGCCCCAGCGCCCACCCACTTCGCGCAGCACGTCGCCCCCCAGCGCGCGGATGATCCAGTACGTGCTGATGCAGGTGAGCACCGCGCCGGCATAGGTCACCACGCCGCCCCACCACCGGCCCAGCGCCAGCACCGCGGCGGCCAGGAACAGCCAGCCCGGAATCTGGATCAGGTTGCCCAGTGCGAACAGCGCGCTGAACAGCAGCAGCCCGCCGGCCCAGTGGCGCTCGAAGCCATCGTGCAAGGCCTGCAGCGTGAAGTGCGTGCGCAGGCCACTGAGCTGGAACACGGCCCACAGCAACAGCAGGAACAGCACAACCGCCAGCAGGCGGAGCAGTCGGGGCACGGGCAGCATGGCGGGCTATTTTGGGGCCCGCGGCCGCCGCTCGACCGCATGGTCGTGAAACGCCTGCGCCGCCACCGACAGGCTGCGGTCGCGCCGCCGCACCAGGTAGATCTGGCGCTGCAGCCCGGGCCAGTTCAGCCGACGCAGGGCCAGCTGCGGCGAGCGGAAGGCGTACAGCGCCAGCGCCGGCACCAGGCTGATGCCCAGCCCGGCGCGCACCAGGCCGGCGACGGTGGCGAGCTGCTCGACCTCCAGCACCGCCGGCGGCGCCTCGGGGTGCAGCGCGGCCTCGATGTACTGCCGCACGCTGGAGGTGCGCGACAGGTGCACGAAAGGCTGCCCCTGCAGGTCGGCCGGCTTCAGCCCGCGGCGCCGCGCCAGCGGGTGGTCGGCCGGGCACACCAGGTGGAAGTCGTCGTGGCAGAAGGCATCGGCGCGCAGCTCGGGCGTGTCCGCACGCACCGCGGCCAGCGCGAAATCCGCCTGGCCCGAGCGCACGCGCTCGATGCAGGGCTCGGACAGCACGTCGGCCACCTGCAGCTCGATGCCCGGGTGGCGGGCACGGAAGCCGGCCAGCACCGCCGGCAGCCAGTCCGCCGCCAGCGAGGGCAGTAACGCGATCGAGACGCGGCCACGGCGCGCCGCGGCACGATCGCGCAGGCCGGCGAAGGCGGCATCCACCTCGTCGAGCACGCGGCGCGCGGCCGCCTCGAACTCCTGCCCCTCGGCGGTGAGCGCCACATGGCGCGTGCTGCGGTCGAACAGCTTCAGGCCCAGCATCTGCTCGAGCTGCCGGATCAGCGCGCTGAAGGCCGGCTGCGACAGGTGGCAGTCGGCCGCGGCGCGGGTGAAGTGGCGCTGCCCGGCCAGCGCGAGGAAGGCGCGCAGCTGGCGTGTCGAGACGTTGGCGAGGCTCGGGTTATTCATTTGCAGAACGGCTGAATCAATCCTGTCTTTCGATTTCACAGATTAGCGCAGCAGGCCTACAGTGGCCCGCATGGCCTCTTCCGCTTCCCCGGCAATCACCCCGCTGCGCATCGGCTGCGCCGCCGGCTTCTCGGGTGACCGTACCGATGCCGCGGGCCCGGTGGTGGCCGCGCTGGCCGCGGCCGGCGGGCCGGCGGTGCTGATCTTCGAAACCCTGGCCGAGCGCACGCTGGCACTGGCGCAGCTGGCGCGGCGCAGCGACCCGCAGGCCGGCTACGAGCCGCTGCTGGTACCGATGCTGCAGCCGGTGCTGGCCGACTGCCTGGCCGCCGGCATCCGCATCGTCAGCAACTTCGGCGCGGCCCATCCGGCCGGCGCGGCGCGGCGCATCCTGGCACTGGCGCGCGAGCTGGGTCTGAGGCCACCGCGCATCGCGGTGATCGAGGGCGACGACCTGGGCGGCGCGCTGCAGCAGCCCTGGCTGGCCGACGCGCTGGGCGCCGCCGGTGGCGAGCCGATGCGCGGCGAGGCCATCGTCTCGGCCAACGCCTACCTCGGCGCGGAGGCGATTGCCGACGCGCTGGTCGCCGGCGCCGAGATCGTCGTCGGCGGCCGCATCGCCGACCCCTCGCTCACCGTCGGCCCGGCGCTGGCCCACTTCGGCTGGGCCCGCGACGACTGGGACCGGCTGGCGCGCGCCACGATGGCCGGCCACCTGCTCGAATGCGGCGCGCAGGTCAGCGGCGGCTACTACGCCGACCCCGGCCACAAGGACGTGCCGGGCCTGGCGCGGCTGGGCTACCCGATCGCCGAGATCGACGCCGACGGCGATTGCACGATCACCAAGCCCGCCGGCAGCGGCGGCGTGATCGACGCGCACACCGTGAAGGAGCAGCTGCTGTACGAGGTGCACGACCCGGCCGCCTACCTGACGCCCGATGTGGTGGCCGACCTGAGCGCAGCCGAGGTTCACGCGCTCGGCCCCGACCGCGTGCGCCTGAGCGGCGTGCGCGGCCATGCCCGGCCGCCGACGCTGAAGGTGAATGTCTGCCACGAGACCGGCTGGCTGGCCGAGGGCGAGATCTCCTACGCCGGCCCGCGGGCCGAAGGCCGTGCGCGGCTGGCGGCGCAGGTGCTGCGCGAGCGGCTGCAGGGCCTGGGGACGCTGCGCTGCGACCTGATCGGCGTGGCCAGCGTGTTCGGCGACGACTCCGGCCGCTGGCTCGCGCAGCAGCCCGAAGGCGAGGCGCGCGACGTGCGCCTGCGCGTGGCGCTGAACCATGCCGAGCGCGCCGGCGCCGAGCGCGTGCTGCGCGAGGTGACGGCGCTGTACTGCTGCGGCCCGGCCGGCGGCGGCGGCGTGCGCACCGCGCTGCGGCCGCGGCTGGGCATCCGCTCGTGCCTGGTCGCGCGCGAGCGCGTGCCGGCGCGCTTCCGCTTCATCGAGGACTAGCACCATGACGCCATCGAACGAAGCCCTCACCGTGCCGCTGTACCGCCTGGCCCATGGCCGCAGCGGCGACAAGGGCAACCGCTCGAACATCAGCCTGATCGCCTGGCATCCTGAGCTCTGGCCGCTGCTGGTGGCGCGGGTGGACGAGGCCGCCGTGGCGCGCCAGTTCGCGCACCGACAGCCCGCGCAGGTGCGGCGCTACGTGCTGCCGCGGCTGCAGGCGATGAACTTCGTGCTCGACGAGGTGCTGGACGGCGGCGTCAACGAATCGCTGAACCTGGACAGCCACGGCAAGGCGCTGTCCTACCGCCTGCTCGAGATGCGCGTGGCCGTGCCGGCCGCGCTGGCACCGCTGCTGCACGGCACCGCATGACCGATTCCCCAAGGAGACAAGCCTGATGCGTTCATCGACCTACCTTCCAAAGCGCGCGGCCCTGGCGGCAGCGATGGCCTTGCTCGGCGCCGCGCTGCTGCCCGGCGCGGCCCGGGCCCAGGGCTTCCCGAGCAGGCCGTTCACCTTCGTCGTGCCGTTCGCCGCGGGCAGCGCCACCGACCAGCTGGCGCGTGCGCTGGCCACCTCGGTGACCGAGCAGACCAGGCAGGCGGTGGTGGTCGACAACAAGGCCGGCGCCAGCGGCATGCTGGCCGCCCAGACGGCCGCGCGCGCGGCGGCCGACGGCAGCACGGTGCTGATCACCACCAACACCACGCACGCGGCCAACGAGCACCTGTACAAGAAGCTGCCCTACGACCCGGTCAAGGACTTCGAGCCGATCACGGCCCTGGGCCGCGGCGGCCAGATCATGGTGGTCAACCCCGCCCTGCCCGTGACGTCGGTGGGTGATTTTGTGAAACTGGCCAAGGCCCGGCCCGGCAAGCTGTCGTTCGGCTCGGGCAGCTCGTCCAGCCGCATCGCGGGCGAGATGTTCAAGCAGCTGACGGGCACCTACATCCTGAACATTCCCTACCGCAGCAACCCCGTGGCCGTGACCGACCTGCTGGGCGGCCAGATCGACGTGATGTTCACCGACATGGCCACCGGCCTGCCCCAGGTCAAGGCCGGCAAGCTCAAGGCCCTGGGCGTGACGCCGCGCGTGCGCAGCCCGCTCGCGCCCGAGATTCCCACCATCGCCGAAGCCGGCGTCAAGGGCTACGAGATGACCTACTGGTTCGCGGCCTACGTACCCGCCGGGACACCCGCGCCGGTCGTCGCGCGCCTCAACGAGATCCTGGTCAAGGCCAATCGCAGCACGACGGCGGCGAGGTTCTACGCGCCCAACGGCGTCGAAGTGCTGACC
>CAZXLI010000108.1:0-18559 GCA_964641795.1 uncultured Bordetella sp.
CGGCTCTTTTGACCTCTTCAAAACCATCCTCAACGGGCGCTGGCTCATCATCGCAAGATTATGCGGTGGCAGCGTCCTCGGGTTCCTCGCTGAGGCCGAACTGCATCGACGCCAGCCGGGCGTACAGGCCGCCGCGTGCGACCAGCTCGTCATGCGTGCCGATGTCGACGATGCGGCCCTGGTCGAGCACGACGATGCGGTCGGCCTTCAGCACCGTGGCCAGGCGGTGGGCGATGACGATGGTGGTGCGGTGCTCGAAGGCCGCTTCGAGCGCGGCCTGCACCATGCGTTCGCTCTCGGCGTCGAGCGCGCTGGTGGCCTCGTCCAGCAGCAGAAGCGGCGGGTTCTTCAGCAGCGCGCGGGCAATGCTGATGCGCTGGCGCTGGCCGCCTGAGAGGCGCACGCCGCGCTCGCCGAGGAAGGTGTCGTAGCCCTGCGGCAGCACGCTGATGAAGTCGTGCGCGAAGGCAGCCTGCGCGGCGGCGATGACCTCGGCATCGCTGGCCTCGGGGCGGCCGTAGCGGATGTTCTCCATCGCGCTGGTCGAGAAGATGGTCGACTCCTGCGGCACGATGCCCACGCGCGAACGCAGCGCGGCCAGCGAGGTCTGCTGCACCGGCACGCCGTCGATGCGGATCGTGCCGCCCTGTGCGTCGTAGTAGCGCAGCAGCAGCTGCAGCACGGTGCTCTTGCCGGCACCGCTGGGGCCGACCAGCGCCACCGTCTCGCCCGGCGCCACGCGCAGATCCACGTGCTGCAGCGCAGCCGTCGCCGGGCGCGAAGGGTAGTGGAAGGTGACGTCGATCAGCTCGACCGACGAGCCGCCCTGCGCTGGCGGCAGCGGTTTCGGCACCGGGGCATCGCGCACCGGCGAGCGCGCGGCCAGCAGCTCCATCAGCCGTTCGGTGGCGCCGGCAGCGCGCAGCAGGTCGCCGTACACCTCGGACAGCACCGCGACGCTGGAGACCAGCAGGATCACGTAGACCACGGTCTGGCCCAGGTGCCCGGCCGTGATGCGGCCGCCCATCACCGCCTGCGTCCCCTGGTACAGGCCCCACAGCAGCGCGCCGAAGGTGGCGCTGATCATGAAGGCCACCAGCAGCGAGCGCACGCGGGTGCGCTTGCGCGCGGTGTCGAACGCGGCCTCGGTGGCCTTGGCGAAGCGGCTGGCCTCGCGCTGCTCCTGCACGTAGCTCTGCACCACCGGCACCGCGTTCAGCACCTCGGCGGCAATGGCACTGGAATCGGCCACCCGGTCCTGGCTGGCGCGGCTGAGCTTGCGCACGCGGCGGCCGAAGTACAGGCTGGGCAGCACCACCAGCACCAGGATGCCCAGCACCTGCGTCATCACATACGGGTTGGTGACGATCAGCATGATCATCGCGCCGAGGCCCATCACTGCATTGCGCAGGCCCATGCTGAGGCTGGAGCCGACGACCGTCTGCACCAGCGTGGTGTCGGTGGTCAGCCGGCTCAGCACCTCGCCCGAGGCGGTGGTCTCGAAGAATTCCGGGCTCTGCTTCACGACATGGGCATAGACGGCATTGCGCAGGTCGGCCGTGACCCGCTCGCCCAGCCAGGTCACCATGTAGAAGCGCAGCGCCGAGAAGATGCCCAGTGCCGCGCCCACCGCGAACAGCGCGAGGAAGTGTTCGCGCAGCGCCATCACCCGTGCGCCGGGGTCGGCCGCGATCACGCCGCGGTCGATCAGCGACTTCAGCGCGATCGGAAACACCAAGGTGCTGACGGCCGCCATCACCAACGCCAGCAGCGCCAGGGCGATCCGGCCGTAGTAGGGCCGCAGGAACGGCAGCAGCCCGGACAGGGATCGGGGGCTGGCCGCGGCCGGCCGGTCTTCAGCGGTACTCGTCATGGTCGGGCAGTGTAGGCGGGGTCCGGGAATACCCCCATGAGAATTGTGGCCACGTCAAATAGTGCCGGAACAATATTTGTCTAAGCAACTATAGTGGCAGCCCATGAGATCACCCGAGCGTCCGCCGACGATCTACCGCCCCGAGACCCTGCGGGCGGAAGAGAGCCTGGGCTACCTGACCAAGCGTGCCATGGCGTCGATCCTGCTGCAGGTCGACCGCCGCCTGGCCGAGCATGACCTGACCCATGCGCAGTGGCTGCCGCTGTACAAGCTGAGCATGGGCCAGTGCTCGACGATGGCCGGCCTGGCGCGCGACGTCAGCATGGACCCGGGTGCGATGACGCGCGCGCTCGACCGGCTGGAGGCCAAGGGGCTGGTGCGGCGCGTGCGCTCGCAGGAAGACCGGCGGGTGATCAACCTCGAACTCACCGACGAAGGGCGCGAAGCCTCGAAGCTGGTGCCGGCCGTGCTGGCCGATGTCTACAACGCTCACCTGGCCGGATTCACGAGGGCCGAATGGAACACCTTGATCGACCTGCTCCAGCGCCTGGTTGCCAATGGCGACGCGATGCGCGATGCGAAGGACGTCGAATGACGCGCCAACGCCAACCCACCGAACACAGGCCGCGCGTGGCCTCGACGCTGACGCTGGCGACGATGGCGGCCACCCTGGTCAGCGTGGCCGTGCTGCTGGCCGGCTGCGCCAGCCCCGGGCCGCAGCCCACACCGCTGGCGCGGACCACGCCGGCGGCGCTGGGCCTGGCGGCCGAGGCCACGGCGCCAGCGGTGGACGCGCAATGGTGGCGCAGCCTGGGCGACCCGCAGCTGGACGCGCTGATCGAGCGCGCGCTCGCCGGGCAGCCGTCGCTGCAGACGGCTGTCGCGCGCTTGCAGCGTGCCGAGGCCGGTGTGCTGACGGCCGGCGCCGCCTTCGGTCCGCAGGCGGGCCTGGGCGTGGACGTGACGCGGCAGCGTTATCCCGAGCACAGCCTGTACCCGCCGCCGATTGCCGGCAACCAGCGCACCAGCGCCACGGTGCAGGCCAATGGCTCGATCGAGCTCGACTTCTTCGGCCGCCACCAGGCGGCGCTGGAGGCGGCGCTGGGCCAGCAGCGCGCCGCGCAGTCCGACCTCGCGGCCGCGCGCCTGGTGCTGGCCGGCCGCGTGGCCCAAGCCTATGTCGCACTCTCGCGCCTGTTCGACCAGCGTGAAGTGGCGCAGCGTGCCCTGGCCCAGCGCGAGGCCATGCTGGCGCTGACCAGGCAGCGCGTGCAGGGCGGTTTCGACACGCAGGTCGAGCTGCGCCAGGCCGAGAGCGCGGTGCCCGAAGCCAGGCAGCAGATCGAAGCGCTGGACGAGCAGATCGCGCTGGCACGCCACCAGCTGGCCGCGCTCAGTGGCCAGGCGCCCGGGGCGCTGGCGACGCTGGCGCCGAAGCTCGGGCCCCTGCAGCAGCAGCCGCTGCCGCAGGTGCTGGGCGCCGACCTGCTGGGCCGCCGGCCGGATGTGACGGCCGCGCGCTGGCGCGTCGAAGCCGCGACGCAGGACGTGGCTTCGGCCCGCGCGCAGTTCTACCCGGACATCAACCTGGTCGGCTTCGTCGGCCTGAGTTCGCTCGGGCTGGACAACCTGTTCGAGCTGGGCAGCCGCAACCTCGGCATCGGTCCCGCGCTGCGCCTGCCGATCTTCGACGGCGGCCGGCTGCGTGCCCAACTGAAAGGCCGCAACGCCGACCTCGATGCCTCGATCGCCGCGTACAACGGCGCGGTGCTCGATGCGCTGCGCGAGGTGGCCGATGCCAGCGCCTCGGCGCAATCGGTGCAGCGCCAGCAGGAGCAGCAGTCGCAGGCCCAGGCCGCGGCCGAGAGCGCCTACGAATTCGCGCAGCAGCGCTACCGTGCCGGCCTCGGCACCTACCTCACCGTGCTCAGCGCCGAAAGCAGCGTGCTGGCACAACGCCGCCTGGCCGTCGACCTGAAGGCGCGGGCGCTGGACAGCCGCATTGCGCTGATGCGTTCGCTCGGCGGCGGCTGGACCGAAACGAATCACGAAGGACAAGCAGAATGAGCAACGTCGCCCAATCCCCCGTTGCCGCGCCCGCCGCCCGCCGCAAGGCGCTGGCCATCGTGGCCGGTGTCGTGGTCGCCGGTGGCCTGGCCTGGACGGCCTGGTGGACCCTGGTGGGCAGCCGCGTCGAGACCACCGACAACGCCTATGTGCAGGGCAACGTGGTGCAGATCACGCCGCAGATCGCCGGCACCGTGGTGTCGATCAACGTCGACGACACCGATGTCGTGAAGGCGGGCCAGCCGCTGGTGCGGCTGGACCCGGCCGATGCCCAGCTGGCGCTTGACCAGGCCCAGGCCCAGCTCGGCCAGACGGTGCGCGAGGTGCGCACGATGTACGCCAACAACGCGACGCTGAAGGCGCAGATCGCCGCCCGCGAAGCCGAGGCCAGCCGGGCGCAGGCCGAGGTGGCGCGGCTGCAGGCCGACCTGGTGCGGGCGCAGGACGATGTCGCGCGCCGCAAGCCGCTGGTGGCCAGCGGCGCGGTCGGCGCCGAGGAGTTCGCCCACGCCACCGCGCAGCTGGCGGCGGCGCAGTCGGCGGTGGCGGCGGCCAAGTCCACCGTCGAGGCGGCCAAGTCGGCCGTTGCCGCGGCGCAGGAACAGCTGGCCTCCAACCAGGCGATGACCGAGGGCACGCCGGTCGAGCAGCACCCGAGCGTGCTGCGCGCCGCGGCGCGCGTGCGCGAGTCGTGGCTGGCGGTCAAGCGCGCCGACCTGCTGGCGCCGGTGGACGGTGTGGTCGCGCGCCGCAGCGTGCAGGTCGGCCAGCGCGTCGCCGCCGGGGCGCCGCTGCTCACCGTCGTCGCGCTGGACAAGCTGTGGGTCGATGCCAACTTCAAGGAAGGCCAGCTGCAGCGCATGCATGTCGGCCAGTCCGCCAAGCTAACGGCCGACGTGTACGGCCACAAGGTCGAATACAGCGGCCGCGTGGTCGGGCTCGGGGCCGGCACCGGCGCGGCCTTCGCACTGCTGCCGGCGCAGAACGCCACCGGCAACTGGATCAAGGTGGTGCAGCGCGTGCCGGTGCGCATTGCGCTCGACCCGAAGGAGCTGGCGGCGCACCCGCTGCGCGTCGGCTTGTCGATGGATGTCAGCGTCGACGTCTCCAAGGGCGACGGTCCGCCGCTGACGGCGGCCGAGCGGGCCCGATCGGCCTCGCAGACGACGGTGTTCGACGCCCTGGCGCGCGAAGCCGATGCCGAGGTGCAGCGCATCGTGAAGGCCAACCTGGGCAGCCGCGTGCGCGTGCTGCGCTGATCGGCAGGAGAGTCGCTCCATGGCCGATGCCGCCGTCATTCCGCCCGCACCGCCACCGCCGCTGAAGGGCGGCCAGCTGGTGCTGGGCACCCTGGCGCTGTCGCTCGCCACGTTCATGAACGTGCTCGACTCGTCGATCGCCAATGTCTCGATCCCGGCCATCGCCGGCGACCTGGGCGTCAGCCCGAACCAGGGCACCTGGGTCATCACCAGCTTCGGCGTCGCGAACGCCATCTCGGTGCCGCTGACGGGCTGGCTGACGCAGCGCTTCGGCGCGGTGCGGCTGTTCACCGCCAGCGTGCTGCTGTTCGTGCTGAGCTCGTGGCTGTGCGGCTTCGCGCCTTCGCTCGAACTGCTGGTGCTGTTCCGCGTGTTGCAGGGGCTGGTGGCCGGGCCGATGATCCCGCTGTCGCAGACGCTGCTGCTGGCCAGCTACCCGCGCGAGAAGGCCGGCACCGCGCTGGCCCTGTGGGGCGTCACCACGCTGGTCGCGCCGGTGGCCGGGCCGCTGCTGGGCGGCTGGATCACCGACAACGTCAGCTGGCCCTGGATCTTCTACATCAATGTGCCGGTGGGCCTGGCCGCGGCGCTGGCCACCTGGGGCATCTACGCCAAACGCGAGACGCCGACGCGCAAGCTGCCGATCGACCGCATCGGGCTGGCGCTGCTGGTGCTGGGCGTGGGCTCGCTGCAGCTGATGCTCGACAAGGGCAAGGAGCTGGACTGGTTCGCCTCGCCGCAGATCGTGGCGCTGGCCCTCACCGCCGGCATCGGCCTGACGCTGCTGGTGGTGTGGGAGCTGACCGATGCGCATCCGGTGATCGACCTGCGCCTGTTCATGCGCCGCAACTTCGCCTTCGGCGCGCTGGGCCTGTCGGTGGCCTACGGGCTGTTCTTCGGCAACGTGGTGCTGATGCCGCTGTGGCTGCAGCAGTACATGGGCTACACCGCCACCGCCGCGGGCATGTCGCTGGCGCCGGTGGGCATCCTGGCCATCGTGCTGACGCCCCTGGTCGGCCGCAAGGTCACGCAGTGGGACCCGCGCTGGATGGCGGCGGGCGCCTTCGTCGGCTTCGGCGTGGTGCTGTGGATGCGTTCGGGCTTCACGACGCAGACCGACCTGTGGCACATCCTGATTCCCACGCTGATGCAAGGCGCGGCGATGGCCTTCTTCTTCATCCCGCTGACGACGCTCACTTTGGCCGGTATCGGGCCGGAGCGCATGGCCTCGGCCTCGGGCCTGTCGAACTTCGTCCGCATCACCGCCGGCGCGATGGGCACCTCGATCGCCACCACCGTGTGGGAGGGCCGTGCGTCGTTGCACCATGCGCACCTGGTCGAGGAGGTGGGGCTGGGCGACACCGCGATGAATGCGGTCATTCAGCAGTTGCAGCAGGCCGGCCTGTCGCTCGAACAGGCGATGGCGCAGGTCAACCGCATGATCGACCAGCAGGCCTTCACGCGTGCGGCCGACGACATCTTCCTGTTCTCGGCCGTCGCTTTCGTCGGCCTGCTGCTGCTCCTGTGGCCGCTGCGGCGTCCCCCGCGGGCCGGGGGTGCCGGCGCAGCGGAGGCCAGCGCCGCCCATTGACCCGGTACGCCGCTGGCTAAGATGGGCTTGGTTCGTCCGGGCCCGTCTTGCATGCCGACCGACAGCGACAACGCCGTTCCCGAGCTGCCGCGCCATGCCGGCGGGCACTGGCAATTGCGCTTGCTGGGCGCGATGGAGGCGCGCAACGGCGAGGTGCTGGTCACCCGATTCGTCAGCCGCCCGACCGCGGCGCTGCTGGCGCGCCTGGCGCTGTGGCCGCAGCGCATGCATCCGCGCGAGGAACTGATCGATCTGCTGTGGCCCGACGCGGCACTGGACGTGGGCCGCAACCGGCTGCGCCAGTCGCTGGCGGCCCTGAAGCGGGTGCTCGAGCCGCCGGGCTACGAGGGGCCGGCGGTGCTGCTGGCCGACCGGCATGCGCTGCGCATCAATCCCCAGGTGCTGAGCTGCGATGTCACCGCGTTCGAGCGCTGCGCGCAGCAGGGCCGCGCCGACGAGGCACGTGCGCTGTACCAGGGCGAGCTCTTGCCGGGCTTCTACGACGAGTGGGTGCTGCAGGAGCGCACGCGGCTGGCCGCCTTGGCCGAGCGCCTGGGCCCGGCCGAGACCGTGGCGCTAGCCGTGGCGGCGCCGGGTCTGCCCGCCGCCGCATCGGGGCGCACGCCAACGCCGGCCGTGTTGTCTGCACCGCAGCCGCTGGCACCGGCCTACCTCACGCGCCTGTTCGGCCGCGAAGCAGACTTGCAGCAGCTGCGCGAGCGTGTCGCGGCAGAGCGCCTGGTGACGCTCAGCGGACCCGGGGGCTGCGGCAAGACCCGGCTGGCCGCCGAACTGCTGCGCCAGCCGCCGGTGCCGGCCGAAGGGGCCTTCGATCTGCTGGTCTTCGTGCCGCTGGCCGATTGCGGCACGGCGGCGCAGATGGGCTCGCAGCTGCGTGCCTCGCTGCAGCTGCCGCCGCCGGGCCGCGAGCATGCCGATCCGGTGGTCACCGCGCTGTCCGGCCGGCGCGTGCTGCTGGTGCTGGACAACTTCGAGCAACTGGTCGGCGAGGACGCCGTGCTGCAGCTCGAGCACTGGCTGGCCCAGCTGCCGGGCTTGCACCTGCTGCTGACCTCGCGCCGTGCGCTCGGCCTGCCGGGCGAGCATGAACAGGTGCTGGCGCCGTTGCCCTGGCCGGCCGACGATGATGCCGGCCACCGCCTGCTCGACAACCCGGGTGTGGCGCTGTTCATCGACCGCGCCCGCAGCGTGCGGCCTGACTTCCAGGTGCCGGCGCGCCAGCTCGGCGCCCTGGGCGCGCTGTGCCGCGAGCTCGACGGCCTGCCGCTGGCCATCGAGATGGCGGCCGCACGCTGCCGCGTGTTCTCGATCGGCGAGATGCGTGCCGCGCTGGCCCAGCGCTTCGACCTGCTGACGCGCACCGGCCCGGCCGCACGCGGGCGCCGGCACGATTCGCTGCAGGCGGCGATCGACTGGAGCTGGCGCCTGCTGGAGCCGCGCCAGCAGCAGGCGCTGGCGGTGCTGTCGGTGTTCCGCGGTGGCTGGACCGTGGCCGATGCGCAGGCGGTGTGCGAGCTGCCCGACGCGCGGCAGCTGCTGGAAGGCCTGGTGGCCGATTCGCTGGTGACGGTGGACATCGAGGCCGACCGTTCCGAAGGGAGCGCGGAGGCCGAGGACGGCGGCCTGCGCTTCCAGATGCTCGAGAGCATCCGGGCCTTCGTGACCGAACGCCTGCCGGCCGACAGGGCGCGGCAGCTGCGCCAGGCGCATCGTGCCCACCTGCTCGCGCTGGCGCTGGCCAACCAGGCGCGCGGCGACGGGCCATTGCCCGAAGCCCAGCGCCTGAACGCGGCCGAAGCGCTGCGCAGCGCGGCCGTCGACGGCGAGCCGGCCTTCGCGCTGACGCTGGCGCTGGCGCTGCGGGCGCACTGGGACAGCGTTGGCATCAACCCGGAGTTGCTGGCCTTGCTGGATGCGGCGCTCGACCAGCTGCCGGCCGATGCCGAGGTGGGCGCGCCGGCCGCGGTGATGCTGGCGCTGCTGCACCTGATGGCCGGCCATGGTGCGCAGGAGCGAATCCGTGCGACGCAGGCGCTCGAACGCGCGGCCCCCGACAGCGCCGCGCGTGCGCTGGCGCTGTGCGCCCGGGTGCGCATCGCGTTCGAGGTCGACCGCCAGTCGACCGGGCTGGATCCGATGCTCGATGAGGCGCAGGCGCTGGCCCAGCGGGTCGGCGCGGCCGCCGTCGAGGCCGACGTGATCGGCCTGCGCGGCATGCTGGCGCTGCGCCATGGCGGCGACCCCGCAGCGGCCGAGCGCCTGCTGCAGCAGGCGGCTGACCGTCACCTCGCACTGGGCCGGGGCCGCGAAGCCTGGCGGCTGCGCTACGAGCGCGCCTGCTGCATGGCCACACAGGGCCGGTGGCAGCAGGGGCTGGCCGAGGCGGTGGCCTGCGAGAAGGCCTTCGCCGCTGCCGGCGATCGACATCACCGGCTGGGCGCGATCAACCTGCAGGGGGTGCTGCATGCCAAGCGGCGCGACTGGGCGGCGGCGCTCAGCGCCTACCGCCGCTGCGCGGACGATGCCTGGCGTTGCCACAACCAGTTCTGGCTGGCGTATTCGCTGTGGAACCACGGCCGCAACCTTGCGCGGCTGCGCCTGCCCGGGCCGGCGGCGCGGCTGATGGCCTTCAGCGAAGGGCACTGGGTGCGGCACTTCGGCCCGCTGGACCGGGCCGACCGGCAGTTCGTGCGCCAGGTGCGCGGCCTGGTGGAGCATCAGCTTGGGCCAGCGGCCGCAGCGGCGGCCTGGCGCGAGGGGCAGGCGATGAGCTTGCCGCAGGCGCTCACGATGGCGCTGCAATTGAGTGAAGCATCCCCCGCAGAAGCGGTATCCGGATGAAGTTTTCCCGCTCAAGCCCGGGCGTTTGTGGTCGAATGAAGAGGCCATGAATACCGCATCCGCCACGCCTTCGTCCACGCCGTCTGCAGCGGCCCCCGCGGCCGCCGGTGGCCGCGCCAGTCCGGGCTGGTTGGCGGCCGGCTTGTTGCCCTTGTCGGCACTGGTGGGCGCGGCGCTGGGCGAGGGTGTCGCCTGGGCGGCCGGCGTGCCGCAACGCGGCGCCGGTGCGCTGGCAGGCGCCTGCGCGGCGGCCGTGGTGGCACCGCTGGCGGCGGCCCTGGCCTGGCGCCTGCTGCCGCGCCAGACGGTGGTGGCCCCGGCGCCGGCGGTGGATGTGGGCGCCACGCGCGACCAGCTCACCGGCGCCTTCACGCAGCGCCATTTCGTCGCCGCGGCCGACCGCGAATGGGCGCGCATCCGCCGCCACGGCGAAGATGCCGCGTTGCTGATGGTCGATGCCGACCAGTTCCGCGAACTGAACGACAAGCATGGCCAGGCCTGCGGCGACGCGGTGCTGGTCGAGATCACGCGTCAGGTGTCGGCCACCTTGCGCCAGTACGACCTGATGGCCCGCTTCGGCGGCGGCGTGCTGGTGGTGTACCTGCCGCACACCGACCCCATCGGCGCACTCGACGTGGCCGAGCGCGTGCGCGAGCGTGTGGCGGCTTTCCGCCTGAACTGGGAAGGCCAGAACGTGGGTTGCACCGTCAGCATCGGCGTCGCGTCGATCGGCGCCGACCATGCCACGCTCGATGCGGTGATCGGCGATGCCGGCGCGGCGCTGCGTGAGGCCAAGGCCGCGGGCCGCAACTGCGTGCGGGCGGCGCCGGTGCAGCCCAAGCGCGCCCCGGCGGCCGGCGGTCCTTCGGTCGGCGGGCATCGCGCGGCCGGGAAGGCATAGTTAGGTCCCCCCCCGGAGCGCCTTCGGCGCTTCCCCCCCAAGGGGGCGACGCCTGCGGCCCGGCGGAGCCGGTTCCGCGGCGTCTGCTGGATGGGCGGTGCGGCCTGTTCAGGCCAGCTTCAAAGGGGTCGCGCGGCCGGTCATTTCGAGATAGCCCTGGCCGATGCGGCGGCCGGTGGCGTCGGTCAGCACGCTCAGGCCTTCCCAGTAGATCGCGCCGCTGCTCGCGCGGCTGTCGAGTTCCTGCGCGTCGAGCAGGGCCTGGAGCTCGTGTTCGCCGAAGGGTGTGCGGATGCGCCAGCGCACGGGATAGCGGGCACCGGAGGTCGGGCTCGTCCATTCGCGCAAGGCGGTGAAGGCCACTTCCTCGGCGCCGAAGCTGCGCACCGGGCCGCCCGCGGGCCGATGGCTGCCACCGGCCCAGATCACGCGGCCCTCGCGGCTGCGCAGCACGAAGGCGGTCAACGCGCCGCCGTCGTCGAGGTTGATGCCGATCCAGTCCCAGCCCACGGCCTCGGGTGGCATCAGCTCGTCGCTCCATTCGTGGTCCAGCCAGCCCCGCCCGGCCAGGCTCTGCACCTGGCCGCCGCGCGTGAGCGTGGCGCTCACCGCCAGCTGCGGCTGCGAGTAGTAGTGGCTGGCCTGCGCCGGCAGCGGGCCCTTGCGCGAGAAGCCGTCCTGGCCCTGCAGCAGCAGCGGCTGGGTCGGCGTCAGCGTCATCGCCAGCGCGAAGCCCGCTTCGGGTGCCGGCAGCCGGGCGGTGTAGCGGCCGCTGGTGCCGTCGCGTTGCAGCGACCAGGGGCCGATCGCCACCCCGGTGTCGGCCCGCAGCGCGTGGGCCTCCGGCAGCGCTTCGTCACCGGACCAGCGCGCCAGCCGCTGCGCATGGCTGTGGCGTTGCGCGGCGATGTCGCTGATCGCTGCATGCGCGAACAGCAGCTGCCGCGGCACGAAACGACCCTCTCCGGATTCCGCGCCCAGGCCGGTGCGGCTGCGGAAGAAGGTGATCTGCCAGCCGATCGGGGAGGCGCCGGAGCGCTCGGGCTGCAGCCAGCCGGTGGCGTACCACCATTCGATGCGCGCGCCGGGATGTGCCCCGTGGTCGCGCGCGAAGTGCAGCAAGCGCCCGGCGGCAATGCGGTCTTCGTCGGCAACGCCGGCCTGCGCGGTGAGGTCGCGGCCGGACGCCAGCAGCGCCGCGCCAGCCATCAGCCAGCGCCGGCGCTCAAGGCTTGGTGCCATGCCCCGGGGTGTCGAAGTAGTAGGCCAGCCGCGCCTTGGGCGACAGGTAGTCCAGCGCCGCATCGGGCAGTTGTTGCGGCCGCACCGTGCGCACGATGCTGACCTCCTGGGCCTGCTCCAGTTCCACCAGCACGGCCTCCTCGCGCGGCACCGCGGGGTCGTAGACCAGCACGGTGGGCAGCAGCGGCCGTGCGCTGTTGACCGACACCACCATCGCCAGCGACTCGTTGGACAGCACCACCACCGTGCCCGGCGGGTACACGCCCATGCAGCGGATGAAGGTGTTCAGCACCTTGGTCTCGAGGTGGCCGCGCTGCTGGCCGTACATCGTCGACAGGGCCTCGTGCGGCGTCAGCGCGCGCGCCGGGTTCGGCGGGTTGCACAGGTTGTCGAACATGTTCGGCACCGCCACGATGCGCGCCAGCATCGAGATCTCGTTGCCCTTCAGGCCCTTCGGGTAGCCGCTGCCATCGACCCGCTCGTGGTGCTGCAGGATCACGTTCAGGGCTTCCTGCGACAGGCCCAGCTTGCGCCCGATCTCCACGCCATACGCGCAGTGCTGCTGCAGCAGCGAGATCTCCGGCTTGGTCAGCGCCACCTGCTTGCGGGTGATGGTGGTCGGGATGTCGTGCTTGCCCACGTCATGGAAGAGCGCGGCGGTGCCCAGCCCGCGGATGGCCTCCTTCGGCGCCTGCAGCTCCTTGGCCAGCATCATCGCCAGCACCGTCACGTTCAGGGAATGGTGGTAGGTGTCGTCGGCGCCGACCCGGTCCTTCATCAGGTTGATGGCCACCTCGGCATCGGTGAGCATCGAATCGGCGATCGTGCCGACCAGCTGGGCCGCTTCCTGCCGTGCCATCTCGGGCCGTGCGAACAGGTTCTGGTCGATCGACTTGACCATGCGTGCCGAGGACACGAACTCACGCTCGCATGCCGCGATGCGCGCGCGCTGCGCGGCCAGGCGCTCGATGCGCGCGCGCTTGGCCTGGTACACCGGATCGTCGGCGGGGTCGGTCGGCGCGGGCGGCGCGCTGGGCACGGCAGGCTCGGCCAGCGGAGCGCAATCGCTCTTGGCGGCGCTGTAGCGGATCTGCTTCAGGCCCAGCGCCTGCAGCGTGGCGATCTGCTCGAGGTTCTTGATCTTGAAGCTCGAGAAGGTGAAGGGATGCTCGGTCCACGGGATGTCCAGGTGCACGTGCAGGCCGATGCACAGCTGGGCCGGGTCGATCATGTCGTTCGCGGGGGCGCTCACCAATCCTCCTTGACGGCCAGCACGGCCTGGCGTGAAGCGGCGCGACGGGCGCTGAAGGCCGCGGTGGCGGCGCCGGCCGCGAGCAGCGCACCCACCAGGCCGGCCAGCGGCACCGCGGGTATGTGCATCGGCATGCTCCAGTGGAAGCTCTGCGGATTGACCACGTAGACCAGCACCGCGGCAATCGCCAGCCCGAGCGCCAGGCCCACCACGCAACCGGCCAGCAACCAGGCCATGGTTTCGATCGTGACCAGGCCGATGGTCTGCCGCCGCGTCAGGCCCAGGTGGGTCAGCAGCCCGAATTCCTTGCGGCGCGCCAGCACCTGCGCCGACAGGCTGGCGGCCACGCCGACCAGGCCGACCGCAATGGCCACCACCTGCAGATAGCGGGTGACGGCAAAGCTGCGATCGAAGATGGCCAACGAGAGCGTGCGCAACTCGGCAGTGCTGGCGGTGTCCACCGGGGCATTGTCGCCCGCCAGGCGCTTCAGCGCTTGCGCCACCGCAGCGGGCGCGGCGCCGGGCGCGAGCCAGATGGCCAGCTCGTTGAGGCCCCGGTCGCCGGTGAGGCGCTGGTAGTCGGCGAGATCCATCGCGATCGCGCCGAACTGGCGCGCGTAGTCGCGCCACACGCCGCGCACCCGGGCCGGCTGGCGCGCGCCGCCCGGGCCCGGCAGCGGCAACTCGATGCGTTGGCCCGGCGACCAGCGGTACAGCGCCGCTGCCGGCTCGCTGACGTAGACCGAGACCTCGCCGGCCGCCGCGGGCGCCAGCGCGCCGATCAGCGGCAGCATGGCGGCCGGATCGGACAGCGGGCGTGCCAGCAGCGTGACGGTCGGGTTGCCGGCGTCGATCACCAGTGGCTTCAGGCGGCCCGCGAGCACGCGTGCAACGCCCGGCACTTCCGCTGCCGAGGCGGCATAGTCCGCCGGCAGCGGTGCCTGCTCGGCTGCCGCGGCACTGTTGCTGCTGCGCAGGTAGAGGTCGGCCGGCAGCACCTGGTCGAGCCAGCCGGTCACCGCGTCGCGGAAGCTGGCGACCATCACCGTCAGCGCGACCGACAGGGCCAGGCTCGCGACCACGCCGGCCACCGTGGCGCTGGCCACATGGCGGGCATGGTGCGCCCGCCGCAGCGCCAGCAACGGCAACGCGCCGCGCGGATCGCCAATGCGCTGCAGCAGGGCCAGCACCACCGCGGGCACCAGCGCGACACCGCCGGCCAGCAGCAACGCCACGGCGCCGTAGGCGGCCAGCGGCAGCCCGCCAATCGGCGGCAGCAGCGCCAGCACGCCGCCGGCGGCCAGCACGGCCAGCGGCCACGCGGCCGACGGCGCCTGTGCCGCCGTACCGCCCAGGCCCTTGAGCGCCTGGGCCGGTGCCAGCCGTTCGGCCTGGCGCGCGGGCCACCAGGCACCCGCCACCGCAGCGGCCGTGCCCAGGGCGCCGCAGGCCGCCAATGCGCCGGCGGGCCAGCGCAGCGCCGGCGCCATGCCCGGAAAATAGCCACCGCCGAGATCGCCGCCGAGCACGCGCAGGGCCACCCAGGCCAGCAGCGCCCCGAAGGCCAGCCCGAGGGCGCTGCCCACCAGGCCCAGCAGCGCGCTTTCGGCCAGCACCAGGCGGCGCCGCTCGCGCGCCGGCAGTCCCAGCACGCCCAGCAGCGCAAAGCCCGGCAAGCGCTGCGCGATCGACAGCGACAGCACCGAGTACACCAGGAAGCCCCCGACCAGCAGTGCCACCAGGGCCAGCACGCCCAGGTTCACGCGGTAGGCCAGCGACAGGCGCGAAAGCCTGGCCGCCGCCTCGTCGGCGGTGCTGACGCGTACTTCAGGCGTCAGCGCCTGGCGCTGCAGCCAGGCCTCGCGGTCGACGCCGGCCACCAGCCGCAGGTCGATGCGCGAGAGCCGTCCGGCGCGGCCGAAGCGGGCCTGCGCCGCGGCGATGTCGATCACCACCAGCGGCGCGCCACCGGCGGCGACGCTGCCCCCGACCTCGAAGTCTTGCCAGCCGCCGGCTGACTGCAGCCACAGCCGGCTGCCCGCGGCAGCCTTCAACTGCGCCTGCGCCGCCGGGTTCAGCCAGGCCAGCGCGGGACTCAGCAGCGCCGTCGGGCCGGCCAGTCCCTCGGCCGGGCGTGGCATCAGCGCGGGCGCGATGCCGGCGATGCGCAAGGCGTCGATGCCGGTGATGCGCACGGGCACGCGAGGCGACTGGTCGGACGTGCGGGCGTGGCTGTCGATCTCGAGCACCGGGCTGGCCAGTGCCACCTGCTCGTCGAGCGCGAGACGCCCGAACAGCGCATCGTCGAAGCCCGCCGGCTGCGCGGCAGCCAGCACCACGTCGGGCTCGCCATTGGCCGTGCGCACGGCCTGCGAGAACTCCGACAGCGCGGAGTGATTGATCAGCTGCACCGAGCTGGCCAGCGCCACGCCCAGCGCCACCGCGAGCAGCGCGACACCATGGCGCCACGGGTGGTGGCGCCATTCGGCCAGCGTCAGGGGCAACAGGTGGCGCCACATATCGTGGCGCGATCCTAGCCGGTGGCGTCAGTTCAGGCCGGCACGCGGTAGTTCGCCACGTCCATCAGGTCGATGCCGCAGGCCAGCCCGCGCACCCATTCGATGAAGGCCGGCACCGCGGCACCGGCCAGCGGCGCACCGTGCTGCGGCACGATCATGCGGATGGGCAGCGGCGCCACCATGTCGGCCCACAGCCGCAGCACCTTGTTCGACACCATGTAGCGGCGATGGAAGGCCTCCATCTTCGGCAACAGTGGCGCCAGTTCGGTCACCGGCTGGCCGGCCTGGCTGCCCTCGAGCAGCGAGACGCCGAGGTCGCCCGAGAACAGGATGCCCGACACCGGATCGAAGAACTGGAAGTTGCCCTCGGCATGCAGGAAGTGCGCGGGCAGCGCGATGAGATCGCTGCGGCCCACCCGGATGCGCATGCCGGCATCGGGAATGCCCACCACGCGTCCGGCGGTCTTGCCCGGCTTGCAGAAGTGCGGCACGAAGCGCTCCCATACGGTCGAGATGTACAGCGGCGCCTGCGTGGCGGTGGTCCAGCGGTCGAGCGCGGCGATGATGTCCGGATCGGCATGCGAGGCGACGATCGCGGCCAGCTTCGAGGGCGGGAAGTGCCGCGTCATGGCCAGGTACAGCTCGCCGTAGGCCAGGTTGCCGCCGGGATCGATGATCGCGCCGGTACCGTCGTCGACGATCAGGAACTGGTTGGCCTGCACCGCCTCGCCATGGGCATCGCCCAGGTCGTGGAACATCAGGCAGCGGTGACCGTCTTGGTGGTAGAGCTCGAAAGGCATCGGCGCACTCTACGCAGGTGCGGGCCGCACACGTTGACGGATATCAAGCTGCGGCGCGGATGCCGCCCGCGCCCAGCACCAGGCGGCGGTCGGCCAGCGCGGCGGCCGAGGCCGAGTGCGTGACCAGCAGGCAGGCGGCGCCCTCGGCGCGCACCTGCTGCTGCAGCAGCGCGAGCATGCGTTCGGCGGTGGCGGGGTCGAGGTTGCCGGTGGGCTCGTCGGCCAGGATCAGACGGGGCTTGTGCACCAGCGCACGTGCCAGTGCCACGCGCTGCAGCTGCCCGCCCGACAGCTGCGCCGGGCTGCGCGCGCCGAGGCCGGACAGGCCCACCGCGGCGAGCAGCGACTCGGTGCGCTGGGCGTCGGGCCGGCCGAGCAGGCGCAGCGGCAGCTCGACGTTCTGCGCCACCGTCAGCTGCGGCAGCAGGTGGAAGGCCTGGAACACGAAGCCCAGCTTCTCGCGCCGCAGCCGGGCGCGCTGGTCCTCGGGCAGTCCCGCCACCGGCAGGCCGTCGAGCTCGACCGTGCCGCTGTCCGCGTCGTCGAGCCCGGCGATGCAGTTCAGCAGCGTCGACTTGCCGACACCCGATTCACCCAGCAGCGCGACGAATTCGCCAGCGCCCAAGGTGAGCGTCACGTCACGGAACACCGGCGTGTCGCCGTAGGACTTGCACAGGGCTTCGATGCGCAGCATGTCAGCGCCGCCCGGCCGCCCAAAGGCGCTGGCACGCTGTCTCGGGAGAACGCGAAGGATGTGAGCGAGGGGGGCGCATGGTGCGCCGATGATGCCCGATGGCGCGGGCTCGCCAGCAAAGAAGCCGCCCGCAGGCGGCTTCCTGGTGGCGCTGCCGTCGGTCAGCTGCGGCGGCGGCGCAACTGCGCGCCCGCCAGGCCGGCCAGCGCGATGGCGGCCAGCGCCCAGCTGGCGGGCTCGGGCACGGCGGCGGTCAGCACGCGGATGTGATCGCCGGGGTTGGACGCCGTCCAGCGCAAGGTCAGCGTGTTGCTGCCCGGACTCCAGATCACCGTGTCCTGACCGTCCTCGAGGCCGGTGGCCACCGGGTAGCTGTAGTCATTGAACAGACCGTCGCCGTCGATGTCGATGCTGTACTTGAGATGGCTGGCGGCCAGATCTGCGCGGCTGGTCAGCACGTTGACGATGGGCCGGTCGAAGGTCAGTGTCGCCTCGATCGACTGGCTGCCGTTGGGGTCGAAGAAGACGTACCAGGACTTCAGGCCGTCGCTCACCCGTTCGTCGACGAACCACAGCACGCTGGCGGTGTTCACCTGACCAGCGCCCACCGTGTTGACCCCTGCGTACTGCTGGAACGAGTAGCCCGGCGCCAGGCTGTTGCTGACCGGTGCGGCCTGCGCGGCGCCAGCCAGTGACAACGCCAGCGCGCCGAGGATCGAGATCTTCTTGAGCATGATTCCCAACGAATCGAATCGTCGTAACTATTTGTGATGCCGAGGATAGCGGCGCGGGGACCCTCGCGAACGTGAAGAACTGGCATCGCCCCGCGCCTGCGGGGATGCAGATTTCACGATTCGCAGGGCAGCCCCCCGGCTTGCGGGCGCTCAGTTCGGGGGTGCGAGCTGGTGTGCCACCCAGTCGAGCGCGCGAGCGCCGGGATCGTCGCCGTCGCAGGCGATCACCGTGCGCGCCATCGATCGCAGCCAGGTCAGCTGGCGCTTGGCCAGTTGGCGCGTGGCGGCGATGCCCTGTTCCCGCAAGGTACCGAGGTCGGGCTGCCCGCCGGCGTCCAGGGCCAGCCAGGCCTGGCGATAACCGACGCAGCGCATGGCCGGCAGCTCCGGCCGCAGGTCGCCGCGGGCGCGCAGGCCGCGTACTTCGTCGACCAGGCCGGCCGCGAGCATCTGGTCGAAGCGCTGCGCGATGCGCTCGTGCAGCCAGGCGCGCGAGGCCGGTTCCAGCGACAGCAGCGGCAAGGGCAGGCCGGCGCTGCGCTGGCGGCCGTGCAGCTGCGACAGCGGCTGGCCGCTCAGGTGCCAGACCTCGAGCGCGCGCTGGATGCGCTGCGCATCGTGCGGCGCCAGGCGCGCGGCGGTGGCCGGATCGACGCGCTGCAGCTCCGCGTGCATCGCCGGCCAGCCGCGTTCGGCGGCCTCGGCATCGAGCCGGGCGCGCAGCGCCGCGTCGGCCTGCGGCAGGGCGTCGAGCCCGTCGATCAG
>CAZXLI010000109.1:0-18523 GCA_964641795.1 uncultured Bordetella sp.
GGAGGGGGCGCGGGGGAGCGGTGCATACAGGGCCTCATGGCCCAGAGCGGCCAAAGGCCGCTCTGGGCCGAGAGCCGCCATCCTGCGAGGGTGTAAGGTGCAACCCATGCGATGGTTCACCGACACCCTGTCCAAGCGCCTGCTGCTGCTGATGTGGGGCGCGCTGGTGGTCAGCCACCTGGCGGCCTTCACGGTCGTGCGGCTGGTGTATCTCAACGGTGGCGCGCAAGGGCCGGAGGGCCTGCCCACCTTGCCTTCGCTGCCGCCCACACCGGGCCTGCCGGGCGGCGGCCCGGGCCTGCGGCCGGGCGCGCAGCGCGGCGGCGCGCCGGGCATCGCGGTCGAGGGCGGGCAGCCGGGGTTGGACGACATCGCGCTCGATCCCTTCGAGGCCGCGGCCGGCGCGCAGCAACCCGCGCGGCGTCGCCTGGCCGGCGCGCCGAGCCTGCCGCCGATGGTGCTGGCGCTGGACTACGGCATCCGCTTCGTGATCATCGCGCTGGCCGCCTGGTGGGGTTCGCGCTGGCTGGCGCGGCCGATGCGGCAGCTGGTGCAGGCTTCGCAGCACCTGGGCGGCGCACTCGCCGGCAGCGGGCCTCTGCCCTTGCTCGACGAACGCCGCGGTGTGCGCGAAGTGCGCGACACGGCCAGCGTGTTCAACACGATGGCGCGCGAGCTGAGCGAGCAGTTCCAGTCCCGCGGGCTGATGATCGCGGCGATCTCGCACGACCTGCGCACGCCGCTGACCCGGCTGCGCATGCGGCTGGAGGAGCTGCAGGCGGGCAGCGAGCAGCAGCAGCGCGCGGTGGCCGACGTGCGCGAGATGAACGAGCTGATCGACACCGTGCTCGAGGTGTTCCGGCCCCAGGGGCCGGGTGCAGCCGAAGCCGCCAAGCAGGTGGACGTGGCCTCGCTGGTGCAGTCGATGGTCGATGACCTGGCCGAGCAGGGCCGGCCGGTGACGATGGCGCCCGGCACGCCGGCGGTGACGCGCGCGCAGCCCGCGGCGCTGCGCCGCGTGGTGGCCAACCTGATCGGCAATGCGCTGCGCTATGGCGAGCGGGCCGAGGTGCGGGTGGCGCAGATGGGCGATGAACTCAGCATCACCATCGACGACGCCGGCCCGGGCATTCCGCCGGACGAGCTGGAGCGCGTGTTCCGGCCGTTCTACCGCGTGGACGCTTCGCGCAACCGCGACACCGGCGGCACCGGCCTGGGCCTGTACATCGCGCGCGAGCTGGTGCAGCGCCAGCAGGGCCGGCTGCTGCTGAGCAACCGGCCCAAGGGCGGACTGCGGGCCGAGCTGCGCTTGCCAAGGCACTGATTGGGCGCACCCGGAACCCATCGGATGCCGACCGGGTCGGCGCCAGCGGCGGCCCGCGGGCGATCGCGCGTCAGTCGCTCGAAGCCCAGGGCAGCGCCGAGGCCTTGCGCTCGCTGCGGCGGCGCGAGCGCATCACCGCGTCGAAGCCCTGCTGTCCGCCGTTCCAGATGGCGATCAGCAGCGATTCGGTGTCCTCGCGCGTCAGGTCGTCGAGGTCGCGGCGGAACTGCTTGATCGCCGCGGCGACGATGCCCCTGGGCAGGCCCTGGTGCGTGCCCAGCACCGCCAGCATCGCGCCGAACAGGTTCGGGATGCCGTGGCAGATGCTGCCGATGCGGGCCACCACGTCGGACGGACTGCCATGCTCGCCGGGGCGCAGCCAGCCCAGCTCGGGCCGTGCGGCGGGGCTGGACGGGGCGGGGGACGGGGCGCGGGCATCCATGGCGCCACTCTAGGCAAGCACCCGGCGCCGCGGCGCCGGAATGAACGCTGGAAATACCCGGCAGTTCGACGGCGCGGTCACCGCCGTCGTGCGAACAGGCCCTAGCGTGGCTGCCAGTGCCCCGGCGCCGCACGCCAGCCGCGGCCGTCGCGGTACCAGCGGTGCGGCACCCAGCCATAGCCGGGCCGATAGGCCTGCCAGTGGCCGCCGACCCAGACATGGCGCGCGCCCACCCAGTTCCAGTAGCCGCCGATCCAGAAGTAGCCCGGACCCGGCGCCACCGGCACCGTCTCGGCGATCTCGCCGGGCGGGGCGGTCATCACCACGCCGCCATAGCCGTAGGGATCGGCCGGCACCACCACGCAGGCGGTGAGCGGCAGCACCAGCGCGCCGGCGAGCAGCAGCGAGAGAGATCGACGTGTGCGAAGGGACTTCATGGCGGGCCTTTGCGCGCTGCGTGCCCTGCAGCGCCTACCCTTGCGCAACGTCCGCCGCGCGGTGCGCGCGCACAGCGACCGGCCGGCTTTACATCACTTCACGCAGCCGGGCGGCTGGCCACCCACCAGGCCACGCTGCCGGCGGCCAGGCTGACGACGATGCCCCAGCCGGTATCGACCAGCGCGATGCGCCAGGACCAGCCCTTCAGCGTTGCGAGGTTGGTGAAGTCGTAGGTGCCGTAGGCGATCAGCCCCAGCAATGCGCAGCGCCCCGCGGCCTGGGCCCAGCTGTCGGGCCGCGGCGTGAGTGCCAGCCACCACAGGCCGGCGGGGTAGCCCAGGTAGAACAGCAGCGCCGGCAGTGCCTGCACCTGGCCGAGCATCAGCGGGCCGATCTCGCGCTGGTACAGGCCGCGGGCCAGCCAGCCCAGCCACAGCGCGTCGAGCGCGCCGATGGTCAGCAGCATCGCGCCGTAGGCCAGCCAGGGTGTCAGCGCCGGGCTCATGCCTGTGGCACCTGGTCGGCCGGCCGCGGCTTCATCTGCACCGGGTCGTAGAAGAAGGTCTCCTCGGCGATGCGCTCGCCCTCCCAGCGCTGCCAGGCCAGCTCTTCGATGTGCGTGACGGTGCCATCGGGCCAGTCGAAGCGGAAGATCCAGCGGATCACGACATGGTCGCCGTTCACCAGCACCGGCCGCACGCAGCGCGAATGCACCTGCCGCGCCCGGGCCAGCACGCGGCGCTCGTTGTTCGCATGCGCTTCGCGGCCGACGCGCGGCGCGCCCTGGTTCTCCTGCATCGTCGACTGCTCGGTGTAGAAATCGAGCACGGCCTGCACATGGTCGTTGGCCTCGACCATCGCGATGAAGCGTTCGAGCGTGTCGGGGCTGGGCATGGACGGACGCCTTTCGTCGAGCGGAGAGGTCGAGCGGAGATCGCGGGGGCGATTCTGCAGTGGCCGGCGGTGCAGGCCCTACCATCGCGGCCATGGCCCTGCCGACGCCGCGGCCGGCCCTGCCGGGTCCGCGCTTCACCATTCGCAGCTACCACCACGAGGGCGGCGTGCATGCGCACGACCATGCCCAGGCGGTGCTGCCCCTGCACGGCACGATGCAGCTGGTGCTGGGCGGGCAGCAGCAGGGCGAGGTGCGCGAAGGGCAGGGCGTGCTGATCCCCGCCGGCCAGGCGCACGATTTCGACGCCAGCGGGCCGAACCGATTCGTCGTGCTCGACTTCGATTGCGAGCTGGCCACCGGCCGCTTCTTCGCGCTCGACGGCGGCCTGGCGCACCTGCTGGCCTACGTGCAATCGCTGGCCGCGCGCAGCACGCTGGCCCCTGACCTGCAACGCCATGCCGGCGCGCTGCTGAGCGAGGCGGTGCGCGAGCGCGCCGCGCCGGCGCCGATCGCCGGCAGCGCGCTGGTGCAGCAGGCGCTGGCGCTCATGCAGCAGCAGCTGGCCCAGCCCTGGCGGGTGGAGACGCTGGCCGCGGCGCTGGGCTGCTCGGCCAGCCACCTGCACCATGCCTTCCGCCAGGTGCAGCAGTGCGGCCCGGCCGAATGCCTGGCCGAGCTGCGCCTGGAGGCGGCCACCGCCCTGCTGCGCCAGGGCACGCTGCCGATCGCCGAGATCGCGCTGCGCTGCGGCTACTCGGAGCAGTCGGCGCTGACCCGCGCCATGCGCAGGCGCTGGGGCCAGACACCGGCCGCGTTGCGGCGCGCGGCGCGGGACGGGCAGCCCTAGGAAGCCCCCCGGCGCAGAAGCGGTCAAATCCGGCGGCGGGTGGGTCAAGACAGCGACGGCGTGCCGCGGATAGGCTCGCGCCATGTCTGCCTCCGCCACCCCGTCCGCCGCCGCCCTGCCGATGAAGCCATCCGCCCGATCCCACGCCATCCATCCCGCGGCCGGCGTGGCGATGGCGTTGCTGGCCGCGGTGCTGTGGGGCACCACCGGGACCGCGCAAAGCCTGGCGCCGGCGGGCCTCGCGGCCTACTGGGTGGGTGCGCTGAGGCTGGTGGTGGCGGGCCTGTTCTTCCTGGCGCTGCTGCTGGTGCAGCGCATGCCGCTGCGCGCCGGCTTTGCGCGGCTGTCGTGGCCAGCGGTGCTGCTGGGCGGGCTGTGCATGGCGGCCTACAACCTGGCGTTCTTCGCCGGCGTGAAGAGCAGCGGCGTGGCGGTGGGCACCGCAGTGGCCATCGGCAGCGGGCCGATCTGGGCCGGCCTGCTGGACACCTGGCTCAGCCGCCGCGCGCCGGCGCTGCCCTGGTGGTGCGGCACGGTGCTGGCGGTGGCCGGCGGCGCGCTGCTGGTGGGGGTCGCCGAAGGCGGCCTGGACGTGCGGCCGCAGGGCATCGTGCTGTGCCTGGTGGCCGGCTTCAGCTACGCGGCCTACGTGCTGGTCAACAAGCGCCTGGTCAACCAGGCGCCGCCGGCGGTGGGCACCTGCGCGGTGTTCTCCACCGCGGCGTTGATCGCCGCGCCGCTGGCCGCGCTCATCGCCGGGCCGCTGACGCTGGGGGCCACCGGCGCAGGCGGGGCCGCGGTGCTGCTGTACCTGGGTGTGGTGGCCACCGGCGTGTCGTACCTGCTGTTCAGCCATGCGCAGCGCCACATCGCCGCCAGCACCGCGGTGACGCTGGCGCTCGGCGAACCCATCACCGCCTTCGTGCTGGCCATCGCCGTGGTCGGCGAGCATCCGCGGCCCAGCGCCTTCGCCGGCCTGCTGATGGTGCTGGCCGGCCTGGGCCTGGTGATCTGGACCGAGCTGCGCGCGGCACGCCGCGCCGGTTGCTAGCAAGCAAAAAACGCGTCAGGCGGCGGCGACGCCGACGCCGCGCCTCCTCTTGGTCCGGACCGCCGGCGCACGCCGTCCACCGCGGCGCGCGCCGGGGTGCCGCTGCGCGGCAGAATCCAGCCCTTCCTGACCGCGGCCCGCGCGTTTCGCCCATGCCCCTGCCCCTCGATGCCCTGTTGCTGCTGATCGCCGGCGCCGCCGTGGCCGGCTTCGTGCAGGGCTTGTCGGGCTTCGCGTTCAGCATGGTGGCGATGTCGATCTGGGTCTGGGGCGTGGACCCGCGCATCGCGCCGGTGATGGCCGTGTTCGGCGGGCTCACCGGGCAGGTCGTCGCGGCGGTGGCCAGCCGGCGCAAGCCGCGGCTGGCGGTGCTGGCGCCGTTTCTCGTCGGCGGCCTGCTCGGCATTCCGCTGGGCGTGCTGCTGGTGAAGGTGGTCGATCCCAAGCTCTTCAAGGCGCTGATCGGCGGCATCCTGGTGGTGTTCTGCCCGCTGATGCTGCTGGCCGCGCGCATGCCGCGGGTCACCTTCGGCGGCCGCCTGGCCGACGGCGTGGTGGGCGCGATCGGCGGTGCGATGGGCGGCATCGGCGGCTTCACCGGCGTGGCGCCCGCGCTGTGGTGCACGCTGCGCAGCATGGACAAGACGCTGCAGCGCGAAATCGTGCAGAACTTCAACCTCGTTGCGCTGGCGCTGACCTTCGCGGTGCAGCTGGGCAGCGGCACCGTCACGCGCGACATGTTGCCGCTGTTCCTCGTCATCGCGCCGACGATGGCACTGCCCTCGCTGCTGGGCGCGCGCGTGCACATGGGCCTGAGCGAGCTGGCCGCGCGGCGCATCGTGCTGCTGCTGCTCACCGCCTCGGGCATCGCGATGCTGTCCGCATCGCTGCCCGGCTTGCTGGCGGGGCGCTGATCCGTGCCCGACCTGTCGTTCTTGCTGATCGCGAGCCTGGCGTCATTCCTGGTCGGCCTGTCCAAGGGCGGGCTGCCGGCCGTCGGCATCCTCGCGGTGCCGCTGCTGGCGCTGAAGATCTCGCCGGTGAAGGCCGCGGCGCTGCTGCTGCCGATCTACATCGCCAGCGACATGGTCGGCCTCTGGCTGTACCGGCGCGACTTCAGCAAGCGCAACCTGCAGATCCTGGTTCCGGCGGCGATGGTCGGCATCTTCGTCGGCTGGCTGTTCGCCGCGCGCCTGAGCGACCGCGCGGTGGGCCTGCTGGTCGGCCTGATGGGCCTGGGCTTCTGCCTCAACACCTGGCTCGGCCCGCGCCTGCGGCGCGACGCCGCGGCCGGCGAGCCGAAGCCGGCCTCGGTGCCGGCCGGGTTGTTCTGGGGCGCGCTGTCGGGCTTCACCAGCTTCGTCTCGCATGCCGGTTCGCCGCCGTTCCAGATCTACGTGCTGCCGCAGCGCCTGGCCAAGCCGGTGTTCGCCGGCACCTCGACGCTGCTGTTCGCGGTGATCAACCTGGCCAAGCTGCCGCCGTACATGCAGTTGCGGCCGTATTCGCTGGACGACCTGCGCTCGGCCGCGGTGCTGCTGCCGGCCGCGCTGATCGGCACCGTGCTCGGCGCCTGGGCCACCCGGCGCATCGCCGACCAGTGGTTCTTCCGCTTCGTTCAGCTGACCTTGCTGCTGGTGTCGTGCAAGCTGGTCTGGGACGGCGCCTGGCCGCACCCTTAATGAGTTAGCGATCCATCACAGCAAGACCACGCTCGGCAGCGTGCGTACCGAAGTCTCGCGCATCGTGCGAACGAAGTCGGCCACGTGGCCCCGGTCGGCCAGGCGGGCCACCAGTGGACGCCGCGCGCGAAATGCGCGCCCTGGGCGCGGCCGCTACTTCGTGACCGCTGCCGGCGCCGGGCCGAGCCCGCGCTTGGCCAGCGCGCCCTCGATCACCTTGATCACCGTCACCGCATTGAAAGGCTTGACGATGTAGCCGTGGGCGCCGGCATTGATGCAGGCCACGACCGTGTCGCGATCGTTCTGCGCGGTCACCATCAGGATGGCGGCCTGCGGCACGGCCGCCTTCAGGTCGGCCAGCATCTCCAGCCCTGTCTTGCCGGGCATCTGCACGTCCAGGCACACCAGGTCGGGGCTGAAATGGGTGGCCATCTTCAGGCCCGAGGGCGCGTCCGCGGCTTCGCGGAACTGGTGGTAGCCCTCGTTCTTCAGCAGCCCGCGCAGCAACGAACGGGTCAGCTGGTGATCGTCGATCAGCAGTACCTTGGTGTTCTCGGGGGTCAAGGCCATGGCCACGGGTGGGAAGTCGAAAGCACTGGCAAGGACGCCAGTGTGTCAGAAGCCGAGCGGCGTGGCCGGAAGTGTGGGGGGCGAATGCCGGGTAATTCCGGCAATTTCAGGCGGCCCGCTTGAGCACAATCGGTAGAAATGAAAGCGGGCCGCACGGCCCCGGGATGAAGCGCGCGCAGTCACGAGGCCGCGCACGGCACGCAGTACGCATGACACCCTCTGGCCTCGATCCGAACCGCCCACCCGTCGCCGCTGGCTGGACGGTTGCGTGGCGGGGTTTGCGCGAGCGAGGCCGCGTGCTCGGGCCCGTGCTGGTGGCCGCCTGTGCAGGCCTGCTGCTGACGCTGGCGGCCTTGCTTTATGTCAAGGCCGACATCGAAAAGGAAAACCGCCAGCGCTTCGACCGCCATTTCGACCGCCTGCAAGGCGAGATCGAACGCCGGTTCCGCCAGCCGCTGAACGGGCTGAAGGGCGCGCGGGCGATGTATGCGGCCGTGTCCCCGATCGATGGCGCGCGCTTTCGCGCCTACGTCGAATCGCGCAACCTGCCGGTGGAGTTTCCCGGGGTGCAGGGGTTCGGTTTCATCGAGCATGTGGCGCGGGCCGATCTGCCGCGTTTCCTGGCCGCGGCGCAGGCCGAGGGCCCCCGCGACTTCAAGCTGCGGACGGCCGGTGACGCGCCGGACTTGTACGTCATCCGCTACATCGAGCCGCTGAGCCAGAACGCCGCTGCGCTGGGCTACGACATCGGCAGCGAGCCGGTGCGGCGCGAAGCAGTGGAGCGCGCGGTCAGCACCGGCGAGCCGGCGCTCACCGGGTACCTCGTGCTCGGCCAGGGGGAGCGGCGCGCGCCGGGCTTCCTGCTGCTGCTGCCGATCTACCGGCCCGGCACCGACCCGCGCGATGCAGCGCAGCGCCGTGCGGCGCTGGCGGGCCTGGTCTACGCACCGATGTTCGCCACCGACCTGTTGCGTGGCGCCGATCATGCCGCCGATGGCGCGCTGGACTTCGAGCTTTTCCACGGCGCCGCCGCGGAGCCGGCATTGCGCGTCTACGCTCCGCCGGGCAGCGGTACGCCAGGCGGGCCGATCGCGGCCACGCGCGCTTTCGAGGTCGCTGGCAGGACGCTCACTTTGCGCGCCATCACCACGCCTGCCTTCGCGGCCCGCAACGAGGGCAGCGGCCTGGTCTCCATCGGCATCGTCGGCGTGCTGCTCAGCGCGCTGCTGGCGCTGGCGGTCGGCGTGCTGGCCTCCAGCCGCAGCCGGGCCGAGCGGCTGGCCGGCCAGATCACCGCCGAGCTCGCGCGCGAACGCCAGCGGCTCGACGCCATCCTGCGCGGCACCGATGTCGGCACCTGGGAATGGAACGTCCAGACGCACGAGCAGATCTTCAACGAGCGCTGGGCCGACATGCTGGGCTACACGCTGGCCGAGCTGTCACCGGTGACCCACGAGGCCTGGGTCGCGCGCCTGCACCCGGACGACCTGCCGCGGGCGCAGGACCAGCTGGCGCGGCACCTGGCCGGCGAGAACGGCCAGTACGAATGCGAGCTGCGCATCCGCCATCGCGACGGCCACTGGGTGTGGGTGCTCTCGCGCGGCAGGATCTCCACCCGCACGCCGGATGGCCGCCCCGAATGGGTGGCCGGCACGCACCTGGACATCACCGACCGCCGCCAGATCGAGGCCCAGGCGCGCGAGGCCGAACATCTGATGCGGCTGGTCACCGACCACATGCCCGGCCGGGTGGCCTACTGGGACACCCAGCGCCGGCTGCGTTTCGCCAACCGCGGCTTCTTCGCCCGCTTCGGTGGCAGCCTCGACACCCGGCTCGGGCGCACCACCGCCGAGGTGGCCGGCTTGCAGCGCGCGCAGCAGATCGAATGGGCGGTGTCGCGCACGCTGCGCGGCGAGGCGCTGAGCTTCGAGGACGAGATCCGGCGGCCGGATGGCTCCGCCGGCGTCGAGCTCACGCACCTGATCCCCGACCTGCGCGACGGCGCCGTGCACGGCTATTTCGCGCTGGTGCTGGACATCAGCGCGCTGAAGCACTCCGAGGCCGAGCTGCGGCGCGGCAATGCGACCCTGCAGGCCATCATCGAGAACCTGCCCTGCGGGCTGTGCGTGTTCGACGCCGGCATGCGCCTGGTGCTGCACAACGAGCGCTTCCGCCGCCAGCTCGACCTGCCGGACTGGCTGTTCGAAGGCCAGCAGCCCACGCACGAGCAGCTGATCCGTTTCAATGCGGCACGCGGCGAGTACGGACCCGGCGACATCGAAACCCTGGTGCAGGCCCGCCTGGCATTGCTGAGCGCGAACGCACCGCATGCCTACGAACTCGTGCGCCACGACGGCACCGTGCTCGAGGCCCGCGGCGCACCGATGCCCGGCGGCGGCCTCGTCATCGCCTACACCGACGTCACCGAGCGCCGCCGCGCCGAAGCCGCGGTGGCCGAAAGCGAGCGCCTGATGCGACTGGTCACCGGCAACACGCCGGTGCGGCTGGCCTACTTCGACCAGGACGCGCGCCTGCGCTTCGCCAACGGTGCCGCCTGGGCCTTCTTCGGCGGCGACGAAGGCATGCTCGGGCAGACCTATGAACAGATGGTCGGCCCCGAGCGCTGGCGGCAGCAGCAGTCGCACGTGGCCGACGTGCTGCGCGGAGAGGCGCAGACCTACGAGATCGAGAGCGACAGCATCAGCGGCCAGCGCTCCTACGCGATCGTCAACCTGACGCCCGACATCCGCGAAGGCCGGGTGCAGGGCTTCGTCGGCATGGCCACCGACGTCAGCCAGGTCAAGCGGGCCGAGCGCGAGGTGCGTCGCGCCGAGGCCCTGCTGCGCGGCGCGATCGACGCGGTGAACGAGGCCTTCGTGCTGTACGACGCCGACGACCGGCTGGTCTTCTGCAACGACAAATACCGCGAGATGTACGCGACATCGGCCGACCTGATCGTGCCCGGCAACACCTTCGAGTACATCATCCGCACCGGCGCCGAGCGCGGCCAGTACAAGGAGGCGATCGGCCGTGTCGACGAATGGGTGGCCGAGCGCCTGGCGCTGCACCGCGCCGCCGACACCTCGCTGGTGCAGCAGCTCGACGACGGACGCTGGATGCGCATCGTCGAGCGCCGCATGGCCGACGGCCACACCGTGGGCTTCCGCATCGACATCACCGACCTGATGCGCGCGACCGAGGCCGCCGAGGCCGCCTCGCTGGCCAAGAGCCAGTTCCTGGCCAACATGAGCCACGAGATCCGCACGCCGATGAACGCGATCCTCGGCATGCTCAAGCTGCTGCAGCGCACCCCACTGTCGCCGCGCCAGCTGGACTATGCCGACAAGACCGAACGCGCCGCGCACGCCCTGCTGGGGCTGCTGAACGACATCCTCGACTTCTCCAAGATCGAGGCCGGCAAGATGACGCTGGACCCGCGGCCCTTCGCGCTGGACGCGGTGCTGCGCGACCTGTCGGTGATCCTGTCGACCAATCTCGGCAGCAAGCCGGTGGAGCTGCTGTTCGACATCGACCCGGCCGTTCCCGGGGCCCTGGTGGGCGACGACATGCGGCTGCAGCAGGTGCTGGTGAACCTGGCCGGCAACGCCATCAAGTTCACCGACCACGGCGAGGTGGTGGTGCAGGTCAGGTTGCTGGCGCGCAGCGCGCAGCACTGCCGCCTCGGCTTCACGGTGCGCGACTCCGGCATCGGCATCTCGGCCGAGCAGCAGCGCCGCATCTTCCAGAGCTTCTCGCAGGCCGAGGCCTCGACCACGCGGCGCTTCGGCGGAACCGGGCTGGGCCTGTCGATCAGCCAGCGGCTGGTCAGCATGATGGGCGGCACCATCGGCTTGTCCAGCACGCCGGGCGCGGGCAGCAGCTTCGGCTTCGAGCTGGAACTGCCGCTGGCTGCACCGGATGATGACGTTCAAAAGCAGCGTCCAGTGGAGCCGCCGGCCCCGCTGCGCGCGCTGGTGATCGATGACCATCCGACGGTGCGTGAAGTGCTGGCGACGATGGCCGGCTCGCTGGGCTGGCAGGTCGAGCTGGCCGACAGCGGCGAGGCCGGCCTGGCGCGCGTGGCCGAGCGCCAGGCGCAGGGACGGCCCTTCGATGCGGTCTTCGTCGACTGGCTGATGCCCGGCCTGGACGGCTGGCAGACCACCGAGCGCCTGCGCGCGTTGCCCGGCTCGCCGCCGCTGCTGTTGATGGTCACCGCCCAGGGCCGCGAGAGGCTGGCCCAGCGCCCGGCCAACGAGCAGGCCTGGCTGGACGGCTACCTGGTCAAGCCGGTGACCGCCTCGATGCTGCAGGAGGCCGTGCTGGCCGCGCGGCGACCGGTGGGCACGCCGGCGCGGCAGGCGCTGTCCGGCGTCGCCGCGGCACAGCGCCTGGCCGGGCTGCGGCTGCTGGTGGTGGAAGACAACCCCAACAACCAGCAGGTGGCGCGCGAGCTGCTCGAGGCCGAAGGTGCGTCCATCAGCGTGGCCGCCGACGGCGAACAAGGCGTCGCGGCCGTGGCGCAGGCGCAGCCGCCCTTCGACCTGGTGCTGATGGACCTGCAGATGCCGACGATGGATGGCTACACCGCTGCCACGCAGATCCGCCGGCGCCTGGGCCTCGGCGCGCTGCCCATCGTCGCGATGACGGCCAATGCGCTGCCGAGCGATCGCGATGCCAGCCTGGCCGCGGGCATGAACGACCATGTCGGCAAACCCTTCGACCTGGACGACCTGGTCGCCACCATCCTGCGCCATGTGCAGCGCCCGGCCGCTGCCTCCGAAGCGCCGCGTGCGGCGCCGGCGGCCGCCGGCCCGCGGCCCGCGCGTGCGCCCTTGCCGCCCGCGCTGCTGGCCGAGGCCGAGGACCTGGGGCTCGAACTGGCGGCCGCGGTGCGTCGGCTGGGCGGACGCGCCGATGTGTGGCAGCGCACGGCACGCTCGTTCGCCGCCGAGTTGCCGCGGCAGATCGAAGACTTCGCGCGCCGCATCGACGACGCCGACACCGAGGGCGCGCAGCGCCTGATGCACACGCTCAAGGGCATGAGCGCGACATTGGGTGTGGCCAGGATGGCCGAGGCCGCGGCGGGCGCCGAGCGGCGCATCGCGTCGGGCCAGGGCGATGCCTCGCTGTCCGGCGCCTTGCAGGCGCTGGCGCAGCAGACGGCGCTGGCGGTGGCGCGGATCGCCGATCGCGTGGCTGAACACCTGCAGGCGCAGGTCGCGGCCGGGTCTGACGGACCCTCGTCGCCGGGGGCGCAGGCGGCGCCGGCCGCCGCCGCGCAGGATGGCGCCGCGCTGCTGCGCCGCCTGCCGCCGCTGGTGGCGCTGCTGCGCGAGCACGACATGGCCGCCACCGACCTGCACCTCGAGCTGATGCAGGCGCACGAGGCCGCATGGGGCCCGGCCCTGCAGCCCTTGGCCGAAGCCATGGCCCAGCTCGACTTCGATCGGGCACTGGCCGCCTGCGAGCAGCTGGCCGGCCGGCTGGCCCAGGCGCAGGTCGCATGATGGCCGAACCGACCTTCGGTCCCGGCGGGCGCCGACCGCGCGTGCTGGTGGTCGACGACCAGCCGACCAATGTGCAGGCGCTGTACCAGGCGCTGCAGCCCGACCACCAGGTGCTGGTGGCGACGAATGGCGAACAGGCGCTGCAGCTGTGCCGCGACAAGTCGCCCGACCTGGTGTTGCTGGACATCGTGATGCCCGGCATCGATGGCTTCGAGGTCTGCCGTCGGCTGAAGGCCGAGTCGGGCACGCACGACATCCCGGTGATCTTCGTCACCGGCCACAGCGACGAGGCGGCCGAGACCCGCGGGCTCGATGCCGGCGCGGTGGACTTCATCACCAAGCCGATCAACGTGGCGGTGGTGCGCGCCCGCGTGCGCACGCACCTGACGCTCAAGCGCCAGTCCGACCTGCTGCGCGAGCTGGCCTTCATCGACGGCCTGACCGGCCTGCACAACCGGCGCAGCTTCGACGAGCGCCTGCAAGCGGAATGGCAGCGCGCCATGCGCCAGCAGCAGCCGCTGGCGCTGATCCTGGCCGACATCGACCAGTTCAAGGCCTACAACGACCACCATGGCCACCAGGCCGGCGACGATGCGCTGCGGCGGGTGGCGCAGCAGATCGGCGCGTTGCTGGGAAGGCCGGCCGACCTGGCGGCACGCTACGGCGGCGAGGAATTCGCCTGCCTGCTGCCCGAGACCGACGCCGCCGGCGCGCTGGAGGTGGCCCGCCGCATCGAGCAGGCGGTGCGCGCGCTGGCCATTCCGCACGGCCAGTCGGCCGTGGCCGCGGTGGTGACCTTGAGCCTGGGCACCGCCGCGCTGGTGCCGCGGGCCGGCAACGATGCCTCGCTGCTGGTGGCGGCGGCCGACCGCCAGCTCTACGAGGCCAAGCGCCAGGGCCGTGGCTGCGCTCTTTGAGTGCTAGCGGAAGGCCGGCCTACCGGCTGCCATCCTGCCGGCTCACCAGCAGGCGCAGCGAGCCGTTGAAGCTGGGCATCCGGCGCCAGGCGCCGAAGCGGCGTTCCCAGTCGCCCGAGGCCAGCGACGCCTGCAGCTGCTGCACGGTGCGCGCCTGCACCTCGTCGGGCACGAAGCTCCAGGCCGATTGCGAACGCCGCACCGCGGGGTCGATGAAGGCCTCGGGCCGCGCGTAGAAGGCTTCGCTGAAGCCATCGACGCAGTCGACCGGGATCGGCACCTCGTCGATCGTCACCGCGCCGCCCAGGCCGGCGGCCAGGCGTGCCATGGCCGGGTAGCGGCGGCGCTCCACCGCGATCATCTCCGGCGCGAACTCGGCGAGCCAGAAGCGGTCCAGCGCGTCGCCGTCGAAGGTCAGCACGACGATGGGCCCGCGCGTCACGCGCTTCAGCTCGCGCAGGCCGGCCTCGAGGTCGCGCCACTGGTGCACGGTGACCAGCGCCATCGCCGCGTCGACGCTCTGGTCGTCCAGTGGCAGGGCCTCGGCGCTGGCGGCGATTGCCGGCACCCGTTCGCGCGGGCGCTGCGCACGCATGGCCGCCGCGGGCTCGACCGCGATCACCTGGCGGTCCGCCGGCTCGTAGCTGCCGGCGCCGGCGCCGACGTTCAGCACGCTGCGTGCATCGCCGAGCGCGGCGTGCACCAGCGCCTCGATGCGCGGGTCGGTGCGGCGCTGGCGGGCGTAGCCCTGGCCGAACTGGTGGTAGTCGACATCGCCGGCGGGCGGGGGAGGCGTGAGGGTCATCGCGCGTTGTCGGGGCGGGCTGCGGGATGCCGATGATCGCCGAAGCCGCCCGCCGGGCCTAAGCTCGGGCATCGATTCGCTCATGGGGGGACCGTCATGTCGTCAACGTCGAACACCGTGCTGGTCGACACTTCGTCGCCCGAGGTCTGGTGCATCACGCTGAACCGGCCCGAGCGGCGCAACGCGGTCGACAGCGCCACCGCCGCCGCCCTGCTGGAAGCCTTCGAGGCCTTCGACCGTGACGCACGGGCCGCGGTGGCGGTGTTCACCGGCAGCGGCGGTCACTTCTGCGCCGGCGCGGACCTGAAGGCCATCACCGAAGGCGACCGGCGCGCGTTGAGCGAAGAAGGCCCCGGCCCGATGGGCCCGACGCGGCTGCAGCTGCACAAGCCGGTGATCGCGGCGATCGAGGGTTTCGCGGTGGCCGGCGGCCTGGAGCTGGCGATCTGGTGCGACCTGCGCGTGGTGGGCGCCAGCGCACAGCTGGGCGTGTTCTGCCGGCGTTTCGGCGTGCCGCTGGTGGACCTGGGCACGGTGCGCCTGCCGCGGCTGGTGGGCCATGGCCGCGCGATGGACATGATCCTGACCGGCCGCGCGGTGGGGTCCGACGAAGCGCTGCGCTGGGGCCTGGTCGACCGCGTGGTGCCCGACGGCCAGGCGCGCGACGCGGCCATCGCGCTGGCGCAGGACCTGGCCCGGCTGCCGCAGCGCTGCCTGCGCAACGACCGCCTGTCGGCGATCCGCCAGTGGGACCTGGACAGCGATGCGGCAATGCGCTTCGAGCTGCGCCAGGGCCAGGACACGCTGGCCTCGGGCGAGACCGCCGTCGGCGCCGCGCGCTTCACGGCCGGCGCCGGCCGCCACGGCGCCTAACACGAAAAATCGGCGGCCGCGGGTCGATCCAAGCACACGCCGCGGATCCGGCCCCGCCGGTCCGCCGGCGTGGCCCCCTCGAGGGGGAAGCGCCGCAGGCGCTACGGGGGTGGGCCCATCACCGGCCGAAGACGTCCTTGTAGGACGTGTAGGCCGTCAGCAGCAGCACCGGGATCAGCACGATCCAGCCCAGGCCGAACGGGATCGAGGCAACGATTGCCAGCACGATGTAGATCACGCCGAACAGCACGAAGGCGATGATGTTCTTCAGGCTGGCCGCGAAGCTGGCCTTCATCGCCTCGATCGGGGCGATGTTGTCGAACACCACCAGCGCCGGCGCGAACCACAGTGCCATGCCGAACACGAAGCCCACGCCCAGGCACAGCACGATGGCGACCAGGCCCGACAGCAGGCCGGCCAGGATGCCGCCGCCGCTGCCGCGCGAGCCGCCGGCCGCGATGCCGAAGGCCGCGCCGACGCCCAGCACGCCGACGATGACCACGATGATGATGCTGGCCACCAGCGTCAGCGCGCCGATCACTGCCAGCGGCGAGAGCTTGTCCTTGAAGCCGAGGAACAGGTCGCCCACCTCCAGCGCGCCGCCGGCTTCCTGCTTGGCCGCCGCCATCATCCAGCCGCCCATGAACACCGGGAACAGCACCGCCAGCGCCAGCCCGCCGACCAGCGGGATGACGCTCAACACGACGCTGATGACCAGCAGGATCAGGCTCAGCACGATCCACATGCCGGCGTTCTTGGTGAACAGGGCCCAGCCCTCGCTCCACCATCCGACGCCGCGGCCGGCGTCCACGCTGCGCGCCTCGGTGGCGCCACCCAGGGCTGAATCCATGAACATCCCTCCGTCGGTGAAGACGGCGCAGTGTAGTGCGTGGGAACGCTCCCGCCGGCGGCGGTTTCACTCACACGCAATCGCCGCATTCAGCCGCGCGACCAGGTCGGGGTGTGCTGCGTCGCACCAAAAGTGAAACAAACAAATTGAACGGGCTAACCCCGGTTCTTCGCGGCATCGCGCGTTCCCCGCGCACCTACAGTGAGAACACGCGCTCAGCCCCGGTGCGCGCCCTTCGCCTGTAGTCCTCCTGTTGGTCAACCGCGGTGCCGGCCCTTCTCCGGGGCTCGTGCCGTACCGTCTGGAAAGCCCATGAAAGTGTTTGCGAATCTGCGCATCGGCGCGCGGCTGGCGCTCGTGCTCTGCGGTGTCCTGCTGCTGACCGCCGCGGTGGCGCTGTCAGGTGTTTTCGGCGTTAGCACGCTGTATGCCACCAGTGCCCGCGTGCTGTCCGAGGATGTGGCGCTGGCCGAGCGCGCCACCGAGATCCAGAACGGTGTGCTGCAGGCGCGCCGCTTCGAGAAGGACGCGTTCATCAACCTGGCCGACGCCGACAAGCTGGCCGGCTACCTGAAGAAGTGGCAGGACAACCGCGCGCGGCTCGCGGCCACGATCGACAAGGCCGCCGCCTTGCCGCTGGCGGCCGAAGACCGCCAGGCGCTGGACACCATGCGCCAGGGCCTGAAGTCCTATGCCGCCGGCTTCGAGGCCAGCATCGCGCAGGTCAAGGAAGGCAAGATCACCAGCACGCAGGACGCCAATGCCGACATCGGCAAGTCCAAGCAGTTCATCCACGCCCTGGAAAGCGCCAGCGACGCGATGGCCGATCGGGCGATGGCGCGCGCCGGCCAGGCCATGGGCACGGTGGCCACGATGCGCGACCGCGCGATCGTGCTGCAGGCCGGCCTGGCGCTGGTCGCGATGCTGGTGGCCGCGGGCTGCTGCTGGGCGGTGACGCGCTCGATCACGCTGCCGATCGCCCGCGCCGTGCGGGTGGCCGAAGACGTCGCCGCCGGCGACCTGCGCTCGCAGATCGTCGTCGACCGCGGCGACGAGACCGGCCAGCTGCTGGCGGCGCTCAAGCGCATGACCGAGGGCCTGGTGCAGATCGTCGGCCAGGTGCGTCAGGCCTCGGATTCGATCGCCACCGGCGCGAGCCAGATCGCCACCGGCAACGCCGACCTGAGCCAGCGCACCGAATCGCAGGCCAGCAGCCTGCAGGAAACCGCCGCGGCGATGGAGCAGATGACCGCGACCGTGAAGACCAACGCCGACACCGCGCGCAACGCCACCACGCTGGCCGGCGAGGCCCGCGAGGCCGCGGCCCAGGGCGGCGAGGTGGTCGGCAGCGTGGTGACGACGATGGCCGCCATCAGCGCGAGCTCGCGCAAGATCGCCGACATCATCGGCGTGATCGACGGCATCGCGTTCCAGACCAACATCCTGGCACTCAATGCCGCGGTGGAGGCCGCCCGTGCCGGCGAGCATGGCCGCGGCTTTGCGGTGGTAGCAGCCGAGGTGCGCGCGCTGGCACAGCGCAGCGCCAACGCGGCGCGCGAGATCAAGACGCTGATCGCGCAGAGCGTGGAGAACGTCGAGGCCGGCTCGCGCCTGGTGGGCGATGCCGGCGGCGCGATGGAGGGCCTGGTCGACCAGGTCAGGCGCGTCAGCACGCTGATCGCGCAGATCAGCGGCTCGAGCCTCGAGCAGAGCAACGGCATCGGCCAGATCGGCAACGCGGTGAGCCAGCTCGACCACACCACGCAGCAGAACGCCGCGCTGGTGGAAGAAAGCGCGGCGGCGGCCGAAAGCCTGTCGCGCCAGGCGCAGAAGCTGACGCAGGCGGTGGCGGTGTTCCGCGTCTGATCAGCTGCCCGGCCGCGGCGGGATGTTCATCCCGCGCTGCACCGCCGGGCGCGCCTTGAACGCGGACAGCGTCCGCTGGACCTGCGGAAACTCGTTGAAGCCCACCAGTTCGCCGGCGCCGTAGAAGCCGACCAGGTTGTTGACCCAGGGCCAGGTGGCGATGTCGGCGATGGTGTACTCGTCGCCCATCAACCAGGGGCCTTTGCCGGCATGGCCGCTCATGCGCTGTTCCAGCACCGCGAGCAGCCGTTTCGACTCGGCGATGTAGCGGTCGCGCGGACGCTTGTCCTCGTAGTCCTTGCCGGCGAACTTGTGGAAGAAGCCGACCTGGCCGAACATCGGCCCGATGCCGCCCATCTGGAACATCAGCCACTGGATGGTCTCGTAGCGCGCGGCGGGCGCGGCCGGCAGCAGCTGGCCGGTCTTGTCGGCCAGGTAGATCAGGATCGCGCC
>CAZXLI010000110.1:0-18498 GCA_964641795.1 uncultured Bordetella sp.
CTGGCCAAGATGAAGCCGGCCTTCAAGAAGGACGGCACCGTCACCGCCGGCAATGCCTCCGGCCTGAACGACGGCGCCGGCGCGGTGGTGCTGGCCTCGGCCGAAGCGGTGAAAGCGCAGCAACTGAAGCCGCTGGCCCGGCTGGTGGGCTATGCGCATGCCGGCGTCGAGCCCAAGATCATGGGCATCGGCCCGGTGCCGGCGACGCAGCTGGTGCTGAAGCGCACCGGCTTGAAGGTGAGCGACCTCGACGTCATCGAAGCCAACGAGGCCTTCGCGGCCCAGGCCTGCGCGGTGAGCAAGGGGCTCGACCTCGACCCGGCCAAGGTCAACCCGAACGGCTCGGGCATCTCGCTCGGCCACCCGGTGGGCGCCACCGGCGCGATCATCACCACCAAGGCACTGTACGAGCTGCAGCGCACCGGCGGCCGCTACGCGCTGGTGACCATGTGCATCGGCGGCGGCCAGGGCATCGCGGCGATCTTCGAGCGCTGCTAGCACCAGAAAGACGCGGCCACCGCAACGGCCGCGCCAGCATGAAAAAGGGCCACCCGAGGGTGGCCCTTGTCGTTTCGGCTGCCCGCGGCCGGATCAAGCGTTGCGGCGCAGCCTGCCCCGCAGACCCGGCACGAACCGACCGATCGATCAGTTCCGGCCCACGGCCGACCAGGCCGCCGCGACCGCGGTCGACTCGGGCGAACCGGCGCCGTACAGGTCGTTGGCCGCACTGATGGTCGCGGCGCGTGCGCCGGCGTAGTCGGTGCTGGAGGTCATGTACACCGTCAGCGCGCGGTACCAGATCTTCTCGGCCTTCTGGCGGCCGATGCCGGCGACCGTTCCGGTTCCGGTGGCCACCCGGGTGTTGCCGGCGACACAGGTCGGGCTCGGGCTGCCGTTGCTGGTGCCTTCGGCCAGCAGGTAGTAGAAGTGGTTGGCCACGCCGGAGCTGTAGTGCACGTCGAGGCTGCCGACGCCCGAGTACCAGCAGTCGGCCGACTTGCCGTCAACGCTGGGCTTGATCATCGAGCGCAGCGCGCTGGTGCCGTTCTTGTACAGCTCTTCGCCGATCAGGTAGTCGGGCGTGTCGTTCGGGTTGTTGGCGTAGTACTCCACCATCGTGCCGAAGATGTCGCTCGTGCCCTCGTTCAGGCCACCCGATTCGCCCGAATACACCAGGCCCGCGGTGCGGCTGGTGACGCCGTGGCTCATCTCGTGGCCGGCCACGTCCAGCGAATCGAAGGGGTTGAAGGTCGTGCCGTCGCCGTCGCCGTAGGTCATGCAGAAACAGCTGTCGGACCAGTAGGCGTTGTTGTACCTCCTGCCGTAGTGCACGCGGTTGTAGGCGCCCTTGCCGTCGTTGGCGATGCCGGTGCGGCCATGCACGTTCTTGTAGTAGTCCCAGGTCATGGCGGTGCCGTACTGGGCATCGACCCCGACCGTGGCGCGGTCGTTCAGCGTGCCGTCACCCCAGAGGTTGTCGGTGTCCGTGAACACCGCACCCTGCCCGAATTGACGGTTCTTCATGTCCACCGTGTACTGGTTGCCACGACTCGGATCGCGCAGCGCGAAGCCGCCACTCACCGAGTCGGTGGTCAGTGCCACCGTGCCGTTGAAGAAGCCCTTGCCGGTGCCGTTGGCCGGCGCCGTATGAACGTCGTCCCAGGCCTCGAGCACGCTGCCGCTCGCGGCATCGACGATCACATGCAGCTCGCTGGGCGTGCCATCGTCCTGCTCACCGAAGAGTCGCACATCGAAGGCCAGCTGCGGCCGTTCGCCACGGGCATAGACCACCAGTTCGGGCGTGCTGCCGTCGGGCGACCCGCGATGGGCCGCGACAGCGGCCCGCACCGCGTCGACCGCGCCGATACGCGCGGCGCCATCGGCCCGCGGCTCGCGCGACAGGGTGTGCGACGCATTGAGAAACGCGCCCGAGCGGTTGCTGTGGACGACCAGGTCGCCGCCGATCACGCGCAGGCCTCGCACGCGGCGCTCGAAGCGCACGTGCTCGCTGCCATCGGCATCGACGATAACGTCGCGCGATTCGTAGGTGTGGCCCGCGCCATGCTGCGTGCGCTGAGGGAAGGCCTGGATGTGCGCCAGGGCGCGAGCCACGGCGCTGGCGTTGTCGGCGGCTTGCGCCGGCGCGAGGCCGACAGCCAGCAGTACGAACGCGGCCGCGGCCGAGAGAGTCCTCCGTGCCGCGTGCTGGGACGCGTGCGATGTCTTCATGCGATGCTCCAAGGATGGAATGGAAAAGGCAACACCGGGATCGCCGGCGCGCCCGCGCGTGCCATGGGTGAAGGCGCAAGGGATTCTTTACCGACCGGACATGATGTCAATCCCGAGTTCCCTTTGCCCCCCCGCATTCAAGGCAGCAAGGAGCCCGCATGCAAGACCAATACCCGCCCCGCCGCCCGCTCGGACGCTCGGGCCTGCAGATCGCCCCGCTCGCGCTGGGCGGCAACGTGTTCGGCTGGACCGCGAACGAGGCGCAGTCGTTCGCGGTCCTCGACGCGTTCGTCGACGCCGGCCTCAACCTGGTGGACACCGCCGACGTCTACTCGCGCTGGGCGCCGGGCCACACCGGCGGCGAATCGGAGACCGTGATCGGCAAGTGGCTCCAGGCCAGCGGCAAGCGCGATCGCATCGTGCTGGCCACCAAGGTCGGCAAGGACATGGGCGAAGGGCGCATCGGCCTGTCCCGCCGCCACATCCGCGAGGCGGTGGAAGCCTCGCTGCGGCGGCTGCAGACCGACCACATCGACCTGTACCAGTCGCACGACGATGACAGCAGCACCCCGCTGGAGGAGACGCTGGCCGCCTTCGGCGAGCTGATCGCCGAGGGCAAGGTGCGGGCGATCGGCGCCTCCAACCACACGGCGGCGCGCCTGGCCGAGGCCCTGGCAGTGAGCCAGCGCCTCGGGCTGCCGCGCTACGAGAGCCTGCAGCCGCTGTACAACCTGTGCGACCGCGCGCCCTACGAAGCCGAACTGCAGCCGCTGTGCGTGGCGCAGGAGGTCGGCGTCATCAACTTCTACGGCCTGGCGCGCGGCTTTCTCACCGGCAAGTACCGCAGCGAGGCCGACCTCGGCAAGAGCCCGCGCGGCGCGGGCGTCAAGGGCGCCTACTTCAACCAGCGCGGCTGGCGCATCCTGGCCGCGCTGGATGCGCAGGCCAAGCGCCTGCGCGCCACGCCGGCCCAGCTGGCGCTGGCCTGGCAGATGCGCCAGCCCGGCATTGCCGCGCCGATCGCCAGCGCCACCTCGGTGCAGCAGCTGGCCGAACTGGTGCCGGCGGCGCACCTGGCGCTGGACGACGAGGCGCTGCAGGCGCTGACGGCCGCCAGCGCCTGAGCCCCCTGGGGAGATCGGCCCGCAGGGCCTCAGGGGCCAAGTCAGGCCCGGTTCTTCAGGCCCAGCACCTCGATCGGCTCGATCGTGGGCGGGCTGGCGAACAGCTCGGGCGCCTTGGCCATCAGGGCCTGCGCGATCGGGCCGGTAAGGTGCGCCTGGCGGCCTTCCTCGTCATGGAAGGCATCGAACACGCCGAAGGTGGTCGGCGACAGGCGCAGCGCAAACCAGATCGGCGTGCGCGGCTCGTCGTTGGCCATCGCCAGGCCGGCCTGCAGGAACTGGGCGACTTCGGCTTCCTTGCCGGGCTTGGCTTCGAGGCGGGCGAACAGGGCGAGCTTGATCATCTGGAACTCCTGGGTAGGTAAGAAGGGGAAGCAGCGTCGTCATGCGATCGACGTGGGCGCACTGTAGGCAGCGGCAGGGGATTCGCCCATTGTCGGGAATGACATCTTTGATATCGTTCGCGCCATGAAGATCCATGTGCTCGCGCTCGACGGCGTATTCAATAGAGGACTGGCCACCGCGCTCGACAGCTTTGCCACCGCCAACGAGCTGGCCACCGCGCAGGGCCTGCGGTCGCTGCATTTCGACGTCAGCATCGTCGGCCTGCGCCGGCGGGTGCGCACCGCGCTCGGCCTGGGCGTGCCGGTGCAGGCGGCCGACGCGGCCGGTGCGCGGCCGGACTGGGTCTACGTGCCGGCCATCGGCGCCAAGATGCCCGAGCAGCTGACGGCCGCCCTGGCCCGGCCGGATGTGCGCGATGCCGCGGCATGGCTGCGCGAAGACCATGCCGGCGGCGCGCACGTCGCGGCGGCCTGCATCGGCAGCTTCCTGCTGGCCGAGTCGGGGCTGCTGGACGGCGAGCAGGCCACCACCTCCTGGTGGCTGGGCCCGCTGTTCCGCCAGCGCTATCCGCAGGTGAAGCTCGACGAGACACGCATGCTGGTGCCCAGCGGCGATTTCGCCACGGCCGGTGCGGCGATCGGCCACATGGACCTGGCGCTGTGGCTGGTGCGCCAGGCCAGCCCGGAACTGGCCGCCGTTGTTGCGCGTTATCTGATCGTCGACGCACGCCCCTCACAGGCCCCCTACGTGATCCCCGACCACCTGGCGCATGCCGACCCGCTGGTGGAGCGCTTCGAACGCTGGGCCCGGCAGCGCCTGGGCGAGCCGTTCTCGCTGGACCAGGCGGCCGCCGCGCTGGCCACCAGCAAGCGCACGCTGCAGCGGCGCATCGAGGCGGTGCTGGGCAAGTCGCCGCTGTCGTACTTCCAGGACCTGCGCGTCGAGCGCGCGGTACACCTGCTGAAGACCAGCCGGGACGACATCGAGGCCATCGCCGGCCAGGTGGGCTATGCCGACGGAGTCACGCTGCGCGCGCTGTTGCGCAAGCGGCTCGGACGCGGGGTGCGCGAGATCCGCCGCGAAACCAGCCCGGCCGGCGCGGATTGACGCTTCAGCGCGCCGCCAGCGCCTTCACCGGCTCGGACGCCCGCACGAAGTCGGCCACCTCGTCGAGCACCGGCGCCAGGCCGCTCAGCGGCCAGGCCAGCGCGGCAACGGTGGTCTCGTGCGTCAGCCGCTCGTATTCGCGCAGCCGCACCGGCGTGCCGGCCTGGCGCAAGGCGATGGCCAGCCCGCGCGTGTTGCGCACCGGGTCGATGCGGGTGTCCTGCGTCCCCACCACCAGCAGGGCCGGCACACCGGGTGATGGCGCGTCGGCCGGCACGTGGCGGATGGGCTGTGAATCGAGCGGCACGTCGGGGTGGTGGAAGGCGGCCTGAACCTCCGGTGTCTTGATGGGCAGGAAATCGTAGGGGCCGGCCAGGCCGATCCAGCCGGCCAGTTCACGCGGGCGATGCTCGGTGGCGCCCAGCCAGCGATCATCGAGCGCCAGCATCGCGGCGTTGTAGGCGCCGGCGCTGTGACCCATCAGGTACACCCGCTGCGGGTCGGCGCCCCAGGCCGCGGCCTGCTTCAGCGCAAAGGCGGTGGCGCCGGCGCAGTCGCGCAGGAAATCGGGATAGCGCACCTGCGGATGCAGCCGGTAGTCGGCCACCATCACCAGCATGCCGCGGCGGGCCAGCGCCTCGCCGACGAAGCGGTAGTCGGCGCGCTCGCCCCGGTTCCATGCGCCGCCGTAGAAGAACACCACCAGCGGCCAGCCGTTGAGCGGCCGCGCCTCGGCCGGGCGGTAGAGGTCGAAGCGCTGGCGCGGCAGGTGGCCGTAGGGCTGGCCTTCGGCGACGCGCAGGCTGCCGACCGCGGCCATCAGGTTCAGCGCGCGCGCGGGCGCCAGCAGCGCGAAGGCGGCCAGCGCAAGCAGCATGGCCAGGCCCAGCAGGAGCGATTGCTTCAGCGTCATCGGGTGATCTACGGCCGGGGCGGCCGGGTGGATGCGGTGCGAACCGGATAATCGCCGGCTTCGCGATTCTGCAGTTCCCGCACGGAGGTAACCCATCATGAGCATCACCACCATCGGCATCGTCGGCGCCGGCACCATGGGCAATGGCATTGCGCAGGCCTGCGCGGTCAGCGGCCTGGGCGTCGTGATGGTCGACATCAACGACGCGGCCGTGCTGCGCGGCGTCGGCACCATTTCGGGCAGCCTGGACCGGCTGATCAAGAAGGACAAGCTGAGCGCCGCCGACAAGGACGCCGCGCTGGCGCGCATCAAGGGGACGACGAACTACGACGACCTGAAGGTCGCGCAACTGGTGATCGAGGCGGCCACCGAGAACGAACCGCTGAAGCTGAAGATCCTGGGCCAGCTCGACGGCCAGTTGCCGGCCGAGACGATCATCGCCACCAACACCAGCTCGATCTCGATCACCCGCCTGGCCGCGGCCACGCAACGCCCCGACCGCTTCATCGGCATGCACTTCTTCAATCCGGTGCCGATGATGGCGCTGGTGGAGATCATCCGCGGCCTGCAGACCAGCGACGCGACGCACGATGCCGTCAAGGCGCTGGCCGTGCGCCTGGGCAAGACGCCGATCAGCGTGAAGAACGCGCCGGGCTTCGTCGTCAACCGCATCCTGGTGCCGATGATCAACGAGGCCTTCTTCGTGCTGGCCGAGGGCCTGGCCAGCGCCGAGGACATCGATGCCGGCATGAAGCTGGGCTGCAACCAGCCGATCGGGCCGCTCGCCTTGGCCGACATGATCGGGCTCGATGTGTGCCTGGCGGTGATGAACGTGTACTTCGAGCAGTTCGCCGATTCGAAGTACCGCCCCGCGCCATTGCTCAAGGAAATGGTGGCCGCCGGCTGGCTGGGCCGCAAGACCGGCCGCGGCGTATACCGCTACTGAGCCGCCGTCGTCACGCAGCCGCTGCAGGCGCCTGCAGCGCGCGCAATGCGGCCAGCGCCGCCTCGTGGTCGTAGCGGCGCAACGCGTCTTCGATGCGCTGCACCGCCGCGTCGCCAAAGCCACTGCGCAGCACCGGCGCCAATTGGCGCAGGCGCGCATTGGCGCTGAAGTCGGCTGCTTCCAGCAGCGCCGACAGCGCCGCGCAGGCATCGGCCAGCTCGCCCTCCGCGGCCGCCCGCGGCGTGGAGGCCGGCGCGGCCACCAACGCCGGCACCTGTTGGCGGATCGCACGCGCCAGCGCCCGCAGGGCGCCTTGCAAGCCCTGCGCAGCCGACAGCAACTCATCCCGTGGCCGACCCTCTGGCAGGTCGGCAAGTTGCAGTTCGAGCGTCTGAGCCTGGTCGAGCAGACCGGTGGCACCCACCGCCCCGCAGGCGCCGCGCAAGCCGTGCACGAGCCGGCGCGCGCTCGCCACGTCGCCACGGGACAGCAGAGGCAGCAGGTTCGGCAGGCCCTCGGCATAGCTCTCTGCAAATTGCTGCAGCACGCGCTGGAAGACCGCATCGCGCCCGGGCAGGTACAGCAGGGCCCGGGACATCGTGATGCCCGGGATCGAAATGCCGCCGTCGCTGGGGGCCGGCGGCCGCGCCGCTGGAGCAGCCGCCGCGCCTGGCAACCACCGCGACAGCGCGGCATACAGCACGCGGGGGTCGACCGGCTTGGCAATGTGATCGTCCATGCCGGCGGCCAGGCATGCATCGCGGTCGTCGCCGAAGGCGTTGGCCGTCATCGCCAGGATCGGCGTGCGCTCACGGCCGGGCAGTGCCCGAATGCGCTGCGTGGCCTGCAGTCCGTCGAGGCCGGGCATCTGCACATCCATCAGGATCATCGCGTAGTCGTGGGCGGCCGCGCGGGCAACGGCCTCGTGCCCATTGGCGGTGACATCGACCTCCAGGCCCACCGCCTGCAGCAACTCGGAAGCGACTTCCTGGTTCACGTGGTTGTCCTCGGCCAGCAGCACGCGCAGGCCACGGAACTGCGGGCGCGGTGCGGCCGGAGGATCGCTTGCGGGTGCCGCCTGAAGCGCCGGCAGCAGCAGGGCCTGGAGCAGCTGCTCGCGCAGGGCCGGCAGCGTCACCGGCTTGGCCAGCAACAGGTCGAAGCCTGCCGCCGCGGCCGCCTGGGGCGCACCGGCCCCCTCGTGTTCGCACAGCAGCAGGCAGGCGAGGTTCGGATTGCGGCTGGCGCGACGCAGGCGCTCGACATTGAAGGCCGCGTCGGCCTTGGCCACGGACCAGTCGCTCAGCACGACATCGCAGGCACCAATCTCGCCGGATTGCACAGGCCGCGCCGCCAGCCAGCCAAGGGCCTCGGACGCCGTCGCCACGGTGTCGACGGACAGGCCAAGGTGGCGCAGCATGCTGCCGATCGCTTCGCTCGTCACGGCAAGGTCTTCAATCAGCAGAGCCCGCAGGCCGGACAGGCGGGCCTCGGCAGCCGGCGGCTCGGTCGCGCCTGGCATCCCCTTGTCGTCCCGCATCAATCGCGCGCTGAACCAGAAGCGGCTGCCAACGCCTTCCTGGCTCTCGACGCCGACCTCGCCCCCCATCAGTCGGGCCAGGCGCCGGGTGATCGCCAGGCCCAGCCCGGTGCCGCCGAACCGGCGGGTGGTGGAGCTGTCGCCCTGCTCGAAGGATTCGAACAGCTGCACCTGCTTGTCGGCAGGCACGCCGATGCCGGTGTCCTCGACCGTGAAGCGCAAGGTCATCGCGCCCTCGTGGGCCTGCTGCAACTCGTAGCGCAGCAGCACCGAGCCGTGCTCGGTGAACTTCACCGCGTTGCTCAACAGGTTCAGCAGCGCCTGCGACAGGCGTGTCGGGTCCCCGATCATGTGGCGCGGCAGGTGGGCGCCGCCCGCCACCACCAGTTCGAGCCCCTTGGCTCGCGCGCGCTCGGCCACCAGCGCGCAGCAGCGCGCAACCACCGAATCGACGTTGAAGCGCGCATGCTCGAGTTGCAGCTTGCCGGATTCGATCTTCGACAGGTCGAGCACGTCGTTGATCACCTCCAGCAGGTGGCGACCCGCCTCGGTGATCTTGGCCAGGCGTTCGGCATCGGCGCCATTGCGCGGCTCGCGCTGCAGCAGGTGGGTCAGTCCGAGGATCGCATTCATCGGCGTGCGGATCTCGTGGCTCATGTTGGCAAGGAAGGCGGTCTTCGCGCGGCTCGCGGCCTCGGCCCGGTCGCGTGCGGCCACCAACTGGTCGTTCAGGGCCTGCAGCCGCAGTTCGCTTTCGGTGTGCGCACGCAAGGCCTGCTGCAGCTCCTGGGTGCGTTCGACCACCGCTTCCTCGAGGTGCGCGCGGTGCCGAACCAGCTCGGCCTCGATGCGCTTGCGCTCGGTGATGTCTTCCTCGATCGCCACGAAGTGCGTGATGCTGCCGTCGGGCTCGCGCAAGGGCAGCACGGTGAGGTGCTCGTGGTACTGCGTGCCGTCCTTGCGGTACTCGATGCGCTCGCCGCTCCAGCCCTCGCGCCGCCCCGCCAGCCCGAGCATGGTGGCGTGGAAGTCGGGCGCGACCTGCAGCGCTGCGTCCAGGCGCGGGTTGCGCCCCAGCACCTCGTCGCGCCGATAACCGCTGATGCGCTCGTAGGCCTCGTTGACGTATTCGATGCGGCCGGCCGTGTCCATGATCACGATGCCGCTGGGGCTCTGCTCCACGGCGAGCGACAGCTTGCGCAGCATCTGCTCGGCCCGCTTGCGCGCGGTGATGTCGCGCGCACCGCACAGGATCAGCCGCCGGCCGCCGATCTGGATGCGGTTGATGCTGATCTCCACCTGCAGCGGCTGCCCGTCTCGGCGCTGCCAGCGTGCCTCGAAGGATTGCAGCTTCGGGAAGTCACGCGACACGGCGTCGAGCGCCCGTGCCCGCGGGTGGTCGAGATCGAAGTCCCAGATGTGCAGCGTCGTCGCATCCGCAGGACTGCAGCCGAGCAGCGCACAGAAGGCCGGGTTGGCCTCGACCACCGCGGCCTGCATGTCGACGACGAACACCGCATCGCGCGAGTGCTCGAAGAAGAAGGTGTGGCGCTCGGCCTCGGCCTCGCGCAACTCGGTCTCGCGCTGCTGCCGCCTGCGGCGCGCCAGCCATTGGCGCACGCCCAGGCTGGTCGACGCCGCGGTCAGCCCGACGAGCAATGCGCCTTGCCAGTCAACCACCATGGCGCGGGTCGGCCCTCAGCCCGCCGACGCTGGCCACCTTGGCCGCGACGTGCTCCTCGGAGTCAGCATGCGCAATGGCAATGGCCCGCAGCTCGTCGTAGCCGTCGACGAAGGCCTGCACCACATCGGGGTCGAAGTGCAGGCCACGCTCCTTGACGATCATCTGGAAGGCCTGCTCGTGCGGGAACGGCGGCTTGTAGACACGGCGCGAGATCAGCGCATCGAACACGTCGGCCAGGGCCATCAGCCGCGCGGCAATCGGAATCGCGTCGCCGGCCAGGCCGTCGGGGTAGCCCTTGCCGTCCCAGCGCTCGTGGTGACTGCGCGCGATCTGCTTGGCCATCGCCAGGAAGGCCACCGGCCGCGCCACATCGGTCTCGGCATGCTCGATGGCCTCGGCGCCCAGGCTGGCGTGGGTCTGCATCACGGCCCACTCGTCGGCATCGAGCTTGCCGGGCTTGAGCAGGATGTGGTCGGGAATGCCCACCTTGCCGATGTCATGCAACGGCGCCGACTTGGCCAGCAGTTCGATGGTCTCGTCGTTCAGCACATCGGCAAAGCGCACATGGTGCTGCAGCCGGCGCGCCAGCGCACGCACATAGCCCTGCGTGCGCAGCAGGTGGTTGCCGGTCTCGGGGTCGCGGATCTCGGCCAGCCGCGCCAGCGCGTGGATGCTCACGTCCTGCACCAGCTGGTTCTCGCGCATGCGGCGGGCCACCTCCGCCTCGAGCCAGGCATTGCGGTTGCGCATCAACTGGCGGGCATGCTGCAACTCGAGCTGCGTGTGCACCCGCGCCAGCAGGATCGGGGGATGGATCGGCTTGGTCACGTAGTCGACCGCACCGAGCTTCAGGCCATGCTCCTCGTCGGCCTGGTCGTCCAGCGCCGTCAGGAACATCACCGGAATGTCCGCGGTCACCGGGTCGGCGCGCAGGCGCTCGAGCACCTCGTAGCCGTCCATCTCCGGCATCATCACGTCGAGCAGGATCAACTCGGGCTGCGGCGCCATGGCCGCCAGCTTCAACGCCCGTGCACCGCTGTTGGCCGCGCGCACCGCATGGTGGGGCTGCAGCAGTTCACCGATCACGGTCAGGTTCTCGGGGTTGTCGTCGACGATCAGGATCAGCGGCAGGGTCACGCTCGGAACTCCCTCGGCATCGTACCCGCCCCTCTCGCAGAACAGTACGGAAATAGTGCGCCCGCTGCATCGGCAGAATGCGGGCACTCATGACCGCCTTGCCCGAACGCATCGTCTGCCTCACGGAGGAACCCACCGAGGTGCTCTACGCACTGGGGCAGCAGCATCGCATCGTCGGCATCTCGGGCTTCACGGTGCGACCACCGCAGGCGCGGCAGGAGAAGCCGCGCGTCAGCGCCTTCACCAGTGCCAAGCTCGATCGCATCCTGGCCCTGGCACCGGACCTCGCGATCGGATTCTCGGACATGCAGGCCGACATCGCCTCGGCATTGATCAAGGCCGGCGTCGAGGTGTGGATCAGCAACCACCGTTCGGTCGACCAGATCCTCGGCTACGTGCAGCGGCTGGGTGCCCTGGTCGGCGCCGGCGGCGCCGCGCTTGCCTATGTCGAGACGCTGGCGCGTGGCCTCGACGAGGCTCGTGCGGCCAGCGCCGGGCTGCCGCGCCGACCACGGGTGTACTTCGAGGAGTGGGACGTGCCTCAGATCAGCGCGATCCGCTGGGTCAGCGAGTTGATCGCGTTGGCCGGTGGTGACGACATCTTTCCCCAGCGCGCCATGGCCGGCCTGGGCCGCGACCGGATCATTGCCGACCCGCTGGAAGTGCCGCGCGCCGCGCCGGACATCATCATCGGCTCCTGGTGCGGCAAGAAATTCCGACCCGAACAGGTGGCCGCACGGCCTGGCTGGCAGGACGTGCCCGCCGTGCGCGACGGGGAACTGCACGAGATCAAGTCGCCCTTGATCCTGCAGCCCGGCCCGGCCGCGCTGACCGATGGGCTGGCCGCCCTGCAAGGCATCATTGCCGGCTGGGCGCGGCGCCGGGCCGCCTGAAACACTCCCCCCTTGAGACGAGGTTCCCACCATGACGTTCAAAGCCCTGCTGCTGAGCCAGACCGAAGACCGCAAGACCCACGCCGAACTGGTGGCGATGGACGACACCCGCCTGCCGGACCGCGACGTGACGGTGGCCGTCAGCCATTCGACGCTGAACTTCAAGGACGCGCTGGCGATCACCGGCCGCGGCGCGGTGGTGCGCAGCTGGCCCCTGGTGCCGGGCATCGACCTGGCCGGCACGGTGGCCGAGAGCCGGCATGCCGACTGGCGCGCCGGCGATGCGGTGGTCGTCACCGGCTGGGGCCTGGGCGAGAGCTTCTGGGGCGGCCTGACCCAGCGCCAGCGGGTCGACGCGGGCTGGCTGCTGAAGATCCCGGCCCCCTTCACGCCCCGCACGGCGATGGCCGTTGGCACCGCCGGCTTCACCGCCGCGCTGTGCGTGCGGGCGCTGCAGCGGCACGGCCTGCAGCCGGGCGATGGCGAGGTGCTGGTCACCGGCGCGGCCGGCGGTGTCGGCTCGATCGCGGTGGCGGCGCTGGCTTCGCTGGGCTACCGCGTCGTGGCCTCGACCGGCCGGCCGCAGGAGGCCGGCTACCTCAGCGGTCTGGGCGCTGCCCGCATCGTCGACCGCAACGAGTTCACGCAGCCCGGCAAGCCCTTGCAGAAGGAGACCTGGGCCGGTGTCGTCGACACGGTGGGCAGCCACACGCTGGTGAACGCCTGTGCGATGACGCGCCAATGGGGCGCCGTGGCCGCCTGCGGCCTGGCCCAGGGTGGCGACCTGCCGGGCACCGTGATGCCCTTCATCCTGCGCGGCGTCACGCTCTACGGCATCAACAGCGTGCTGGTGCCGAATCCGCTGCGTGCAGAGGCCTGGGCGCTGATGGCCGAACACCTGGACCTGGCCAAGCTGGAGGCCATGAGCACCGAGATCGGCCTGACCGAAGCCATCGACTACGCGCCAAAGCTGCTGGCCGGCCAAGTGCGCGGCCGCACGATCGTCGACACCAGTCGCTAGGTGCTAGGGCCCCCCCCGGGGGGGCTGGCGACGGCTGCCATCAGGCTGCCGGGGCCGACAAGTCCATCAGCCCGGCATCAGGTCCGACGGGAGATGCTCGTCCTCGCGTTCGCCGGACTTGCTGTCCTGCGCGTCGCGCAGTTCCTGAACCGATTTCATCCGGGCCATGATGCTGGCCTCTTCGGTCAGCGAGAACGCGAACGGAAACAGCGACCGTTCGCTGGCGGCCCGCTCCGGCTGTCCGCCGAATTCGCCGATCTGCTGCAGGATGTACGAGAAGTCGACCGACAGCAGCACCGCCGGCGCGCGCACCGAGCGGTTCAAGCGCTCACTCCCGATGACCTTGAGCCCCAGCATGCGCTCGTAGTAGCGCACATGCCGCGGGTTGACCTCGATCAGCAGGGTGTCGTAGCCGCGGATGCGGTGGGCCACGATGAAGGCCACATGGAACAGCGCGGCCAGCACGCGCTTGGTGGCGGTGGTGGGATCGACCGCCAGCTTCGTGAACTCGCACAGCCGCTTGCCCTGGGCTCGCAGCGCATTGACCTCTTCGCTGAAGGAATCGTCGCTGGCCAGCTTTTGCGGGCTGTCGAACGAGACCGTGATGGTGCCGATCGACTGATCGTTCTCCATCGCGGCCAAGGTGAACTTGTTGACCGCAGGATCGGTGGGCAGCCCGGCACCGGTGTAGCCGCGCCAGGCGTAGCGGGTCTTCAGCAGGCTGTCGACCAAGCCGCGCCGGCCCTTCTGGTCGGCCACCTTGATCTTGAATCGGCGCGGACCCGGCGCGCCATCGGGCAGCAGGTCGATGCGCGGGCTCTCGACCAGCATGCTGCCGGAATTGCGACGCCACATCAGGGATGCGGCAATGAGGGTGCTGGATTTCAATGTGGCGGCCTGCAAGCAGTGCCGACGATGATAGCCCCGTTCGAGTTGTAACTTCGTGAACGATAGCGGCAAAGTTCTCAAGTGCCGCCCGCCACGCCCTCAGCCAGGGGAGGGGTTTGTGCTAACGCGCATCCTGCGCTGGCCATTGGAACGCCGCCGGCTGCTTGTCCAGGAAGCGTTGCACGGCCTCGGCCTGGTAGTCGCTGCCGAAGCACTGCGCCTGGTGCTCGGCCTCCAGCGCGAACATGGTCGCCAGATCGCTGCGCAGCGAGACCGCCACATCCTGCTTGATCAGCCGGGTGGCCAGCGCCGAGGCGCCGGCAAAGCTGCGCGCCAGCGCCTGGGCGCGCGGCAGCAGGCCCTCGGCCGGCAGCACTTCCATCGCGATGCCCAGGCGCAGCGCCTCGTCTGCCGCCACTTCGCGGGCGGACAGCATGAGTTCCTTGGCGCGCTGCACCCCCACCACCCGCGGCAAGGTGTAGACCAGCCCGAAATCCGGCCCCAGGCCGACCCGCATGAACGACAGGCAGAAGCGCGCCCGCGGGCTGGCCAGCACGAAATCGGCGGTGAGCGCCAGGCCGAAGCCGGCGCCGAAGGCCGGACCGTCGACCGCGGCGATCACCGGCTTCGGGCACTCGATCAACTGCGTCATCCAGGGCTGGACTTCCAGCATGCGCCGGCGCCAGCCCTCGTGGTCCATCTGCGGCCGGGCCTCGGCCATGCCGCGGATGTCGCCGCCCGCGCAGAAGGCACCGCCGGCCCCGGTGATCACCAGCGCGCGGATCGCGTCGTCGGCCACGATGCGCGGCACGGCCTCGGCGAACGCCGCCTTCATGTCGGCCGACAGCGCGTTGCGCGCCTGCGGCCGGTTCATCGTCAGCGTCGCGACGCCGTCGTGGAGATCGAACAGGAGATCGCTCATACGCTCACTTCATTTGATAGCGCCACACGCCGTCCGGACCGGTCCGCTTGACGGCCTCGCCACGCGCGAGCAGGTGGTTCAGGTGCGCCAGGCTTTCGCCGGTGGCCATGCCCAGCAGTTCGCCCTGGTTGTCGATCGGCCGCGCGAACAGCGCACCGAACACGTCGATCGCGCGCTTCGGTTCGGCCAGGCTGCGGCGCAGGCGCTCGAGCCCGCGCTCGTGGCCGCCGGCCAGGCGGTCCAGCCGCGCATGCAGCCCGCGGAAGGGCTCGCCATGCGCGGGCAGCACCAGCAGGTCGTTGCTCAGGCTGGCGCGCAGCTTCTCGATCGACGCGATCCAGTCGCCGAGCGGGTCCGCATCGGGCTCGGTCGGGAAGACCGAGACATTCGACGAGATCCGCGGCAGCACCTGGTCGCCCGAGATCATCACGCCCGACTCGTCGCACACCAGGCAGGCATGCTCGGGCGAATGACCGCGCCCGACCACCACGCGCCAGCTGCGGCCGCCGATGGTCAGGACCTCGCCGTCGGTGAGGCGGCGGAAGCTGTCGGGCAAGGCATGCAGGAACTTGCCGAAGCCGCCGAAGCGGGCGCGGTACACGTCCAGGGCCTCGTCGGGCCAGCCGCAATGGCGGTAGAAGCGGATCGCTTCATCGGGCGCCTCCCGGCCCGTGTCGGCCGCGAGCGTGCGGCAGGTCAGGTATTCGAGCCGCGTCATCCACAGCCGGCACTGGAACTTGCGCGTCAGCCAGCCGGCCATGCCGACATGGTCCGGGTGCATGTGGGTGACGAAGATGCGGGTCAGCCGCGCGCCCTGCGGCGTGGTGGCCAGCGGCCCGTCCGGCCCGGTCAGCTGGCGCCAGGCGGCCAGCGCCTCGGGTGTCTTGGTGCCGGTATCGACGATGGCCCAGCCCGGGCCTTCTTCGTCCTCGTCGGCCAGTGCCCACAGGTTGATGTGGTTCAGCGCGAAGGGCAGCGGCATGCGGATCCACAGCACGCCCGGGGCCACCTCCTTGGCCTCGCCCGGAGCCGGGGGTTCGCCGCAAGGGTAGCTCAGGCCATAGGGCCCATCGGTCGGCGATGCGTCGGGGCGGCCGTCGGGTGTCGGAACAGCTTGGGACATGGTCGCCGATTGTGCCGCCCGGCCCGAAGCCCTGGCTGACACCCTGGCGACGCCGCCGCCAAAGCCTCGTGGCTCAGGCCGCCGCCTGGCTGCGGTACATGCTGTCGATCAGGTCGGCGTACTTGCGATTCACCAACGCGCGCTTCAACTTCATCGTCGGCGTCAGTTCCTCGTCCTCGGCGGTGAGGCGGTTCTCGATCAGCCGGAACTGCTTGATCTGCTCGACGCGGGCGAACTGCTGGTTGACCTTGTCGATCTCCGCCGAGATCAGCGCAATGACCTCGGGCGCGCGCGTCAGGCTCTTGTAGTCGGAGAAGGCCACGTTGCGGTCGAGCGCCCAGCGCTCGACATTGTCCTGGTCGATCATCACCAGGCAGCTCAGGAACGGCCGCTTGTCGCCGATCACCACTGCGTCCGTCACGTAGGGGCTGAACTTCAGCTGGTTCTCCCATTCGGAGGGCGTGATGTTCTTGCCGCCGGCGGTGATGATGATGTCCTTCATCCGGTCGGTGATGTAGAAGTAGCCGTCGGCATCGACCCGGCCGACATCGCCGGTGTGCAGCCAGCCTTCGTCGTCGATGGCCTCGGCGGTCTTCTGCGGCAGGTTGAGGTAACCCGCAAAGACGCTGGGCGAGCGCAGCAGGATCTCGCCCTGCGGCGAGATCTTCATCTCGACGCCGGGCCCGGGCATGCCGATGCTGCCGATCTTCACCGCGCTGCGCGGCGCGATGGTGCCGGTGCCGGCGGTCTCGGTCATGCCCCACACCTCACGCATCGGCACGCCGAGCGCGCGGTACCAGCGGATGAGTTCGGGCGAGATCGGCGCGGCCCCGGTCAGCGCCAGCTGCACGCGGCTCAGGCCGACCATGCGGCGCACGTTGTTCAGCACCAGCCAGCGCGCCAGGCGGTAGCGCAGGCGCAGCCCCAGGCCCGGCTGGGTGCCGGACTCCTCGTGCTTCACCATCGCCAGCCCGGTGCCGATGGCCCAGCCATAGGCCAGCTGCTGCAAGCGCCCCGCCTCCTTCACCGTGATGGCCACGCCCGAGTACAGCTTCTCCCACACCCGCGGCACGGCGAGGAAGGCATGCGGCTGCACCTCGCGCAGGTTCTCGAACACCGTCTCGGGGTTCTCGACGAAGTTGATGACCGAGCGGCGCAGGATCGCCAGGTACTCGCCGAAGTTGCGCTCGGCGATATGGCACAGCGGCAGGAAGGCGACGCGCTCGCCGCCCTCCGGCAGGCCTTCGAACAAGCCGTTGGGCGCAGCGGCCAGCGTGGACAGCAGGTTGCGGTGCGTCAGCATCGCGCCCTTGGGCTTGCCGGTGGTGCCCGAGGTGTAGACCAGCACGGCCACGTCGGTCGGTCCGCGGCTGGCGATGCGCTCGTCCAGCAGCTGCGGATGCAGCGCCAGGTACTCGCGGCCCAGCGTGCGCAGCGCGTCCAGGCTCATCACCTGCGGGTCGTCCAGCCGCGACAGGCCCTCCATGTCGAACACGATCACCTTGCGCAACAGCGGCAGGCGCTCGCGCACCTCGAGGTACTTGTCCAGCTGCTCGTCGTCCTCGACGAACAGGAACACGCTGGCGGAATCGCTGCACAGGTATTCGAGCTGCGCCGCCGCATCGGTGGGGTAGACGCCGTTGACGATGCCGCCCATGCTCTGGCCGGCCAGGTCGGCCCAGACCCATTCGCGCCGCGTGTTGGCCAGCACCGACATCACCTCGCCCGGCGCGAAGCCCAGCGCCACCAGCCCGGCCCCGATCTCGCGCACGATCTGCGCCACCTCGCGCCAGCTGTAGGCGCGCCAGATGCCCAGGTCCTTCTGCCGCATCATCACCGCGTCGCCCTGCTCGCGCACGCGCTGCCAGAACATCTTCGGCAAGGTGTCGAAGGGCAGCGCCACCGGCTCCCAGCCGGGGCGGGTGGTCTTGATGATCGCCGAGTCAGAAGTCATTCGAATCTCCGAGACCCCCGGCAGGGGACGGGCTGCCCAGCAGCCAGGGGAGCGCGGTCGCGTTGGCAGGGCCGAGCCCGATCCGGGTTGCCCGGTCGGGTTCGGTAGCCCCTCGGGGGCGGCCGCCAGGCGGCCGGGGTCGTCAATGTCATCTCCAGGTCTTTTTCTTTTTCCAGCGTCGCTCGCCGCGCACGCCGTCGTCCTTCATGCCGAGGTAGAACTCGCGGATGTCTTCCTTCTCGCGCAGCTTGTCGCAGGTGTCTTCCATCACGATGCGCCCGTTCTCGAGCACGTAGCCGTAGTCGGCCGCGTTCAGTGCCATGTTGGCGTTCTGCTCCACCAGCAGGATCGTCGTGCCGCGCTCGCGGTTGATGCGCACGACGATCTCGAAGATCTCCTTCGTCAGCTTCGGGCTCAGGCCCAGGCTGGGTTCGTCCAGCAGCATCAGCGCCGGCGCGCCCATCAGCGCGCGGCTGATGGCCAGCATCTGCTGCTGCCCGCCGGAAAGCAGCCCGGCGTCCTGCTTCTGCCGCTCGCGCAATATCGGGAAGTAGCGGTACACCTGCTCCAGGTCGCGGGCCACGCCGTCGCGGTCACGCCGGGTGTAGGCGCCCATCATCAGGTTGTCGTGCACCGACAGCAGCGGGAACACCTCGCGGCCTTCGGGCACGT
>CAZXLI010000111.1:0-18397 GCA_964641795.1 uncultured Bordetella sp.
GACGGTGGACCCGGTGAACGAGATCGCACGCACGTCGGGGTGCGCGCACAACGGCTCGCCGGCGCCGGCTCCGGTGCCGGGCACGATGTTGAGCACCCCCGGCGGCAGCCCGGCCTCGGTGGCCAGCTCGCCGAAACGCGAAATCGACAGCGGCGACAGCTCGCTCATCTTCAGCACCGCGGTGTTGCCGAAAGCCAGGCACGGCGCGATCTTCCAGGTGCCGGTCATGAACGGCACGTTCCACGGGCTGATCAGCGCGCACACGCCCACCGGGTGGTACAGGGTGTAGTTCAGGTGCGTCGGCGTCGGGTAGGTGTGACCATCCACCCGCGTGCACATCTCGGCGAAGTAGTGGAAGTTGTCTGCCGCGCGCGGCACCAACTGCTTGCGCGTCTGGGCTATCACCTGGCCGGTGTCACGCGTCTCGATCTCGCTGATCTCGTGCACATGCTGCGTGATCAGCTCGCCGAGCCGGTGCATCAGCTTCGCGCGCTCGGCGGCCGGCGTCGCGGCCCAGGCCGGGAACGCGGCCTTCGCGGCGGCCACCGCGGCGTTCACCTCGTCGGCCCCGCCGCGTGCCACCTCGGCCAGCGCCTGCTGCGTGGCGGGGTTGGTGGTCTCGAAATAGTCGCGGCTTTCCACCGCTCGGCCATTGATCAGGTGCTGGATGCGCATGGGATGCCCTCTATCGTGTGGGGTGCTAGCGTCCGAATGACGCGTCATCGACCAGGGTGTTGACGAGCCGGCCGATGCCTTCGATCTCGGTCACCACCTCGTCGCCGGGCTGCACGTTCGACACGCCCTCGGGCGTGCCGGTGAGGATCAGGTCGCCGGGCGACAGGGTCATGAAGCTGCTCAAGTATTCGATCAGCGCCGGGATGTCGTGGATCAGCTGCGCGGTATTGCCGCTCTGCACGAGCTTGCCGTTCACCGTGGTGCGCAGCGCCAGCCGGTGCGGATCGGGCACCAGCGCGGCCGGCACCAGCCAGGGGCCGAGCGCGGTGCAGCCGTCGCGGTTCTTCACCCGCAGGTTGGGTCGGTACCAGTTCTCGAGGTAGTCGCGCACCGCATAGTCGTTGGCCACGGTGTAGCCGGCCACGCAGGCCATCGCGTCGGCGCGCGTGACCCGGCGGGCGTGGCGGCCGATCACCACCGCCAGCTCGCATTCGTAGTGCATGAAGGCCGCGTCGGACGGCCGGCGCGTCTGGCCGCGGTGGCCGACCAGCGTGCCGGGGCTCTTCAGGAACACCAGCGGCTCGTCGGGCTGCCCGCTCGCGAGTTCGGGCGCCAGTTCCTTGGCATGGTCGGCGTAGTTCAGGCCCAGCGCGAGGATGGTGCCGGGCTGCAGCGGCGGCAGCCACACCACCTGGTCTTCAGCCAGCACGCGGCCATCGGCCAGCTGCAGGCCTCGAGGATGCGGGCGTGCGTGGTGCACGGCACCGGCGTAGGCGACGCGGGCGGTGGGCGTCATGCCACAGCCCTTTCGATGGCACTGTCGGCCACCAGCGGATTCTCCAGCTGACCCAGGCCGTCGATCGCCACGCTCACCCGCTGGCCGGCACGCGCCAGCGGTGCGCCGGCGGCCACGCCGACCGACAGCACGTCGCCTGGCCACAGGGTCATGAACTCGCTGACCTCGGCCAACAGCCGCGCGCAGCGGCGCACCAGGCCTTCGGTGCTGGCCTGGTGCACCAGCTGGCCATCGAGCGCGACGCGGATCGCCAGCGCATCCGGATCGGCAATCTGCTGCGCCGGCACGAAGCGGCCGATCGGGCAGAAGCTGTCGCGCGCCTTGAAGCGCAGCGAGGGCCGGTAGAACGAGGCATGCGGGATGCTCACGTCGACGACGATCTGGTAGCCGGCCAGGTGCGCCAGCGCATCGCCCTCGTGCAGGCGGCAGGCGGCCTGGCCGATCACCAGGCCCAGCGTGGCGCCGATCTCGAGCGCCGGCACGCCGGCCGGCACCACCACCGCCTCGCCCTCGCCGACCCAGGTGTTGCGCGGCTTGATGTACAGCACCGGCGCGCGCGGTGGTGCCTTGTACGGCGCCTGGTTCACCGCATCGGCCAGCGCGGCCAGCGCGCTGCGCTGGTTCAGCAGCGTGCCATACACGGTGCCGCGGGCAGGCGCTTCGGCTGAGGGTGGATGGTCCGTCATCGGCTGGCTCGCTAAGATGTGCGTGATTAGACTACTAAGATCTTAGTGATTCAAGCCCCCAAGGCCGCTTCGGCACCCCGCATTTACCCGGAGCCGGCGCTTTCCAGCCGGACACTATCATGTGAGTATTCAGCCATGTCCGACCTGCGCCACCGCAACCTGCCCCACCTGCTGCTGCGCGCCCGCGAGGCGCTGATGGCGCACTTCCGCCCGCTGCTCAACGAGGCCGGCCTCACCGAACAGCAGTGGCGCATCGTGCGCTCGCTGCTCGAACACGGACCGCTCGAATCGCGCGAGCTCAGCCAGCGCTGCTCGATCTCCAGCCCCAGCATCGTCGGCGTTCTGCTGCGGCTGGAGGAAACCGGCCTGCTGACGCGCGAGCGCATGGAGCACGACGCCCGCCGCCTGCAGGTGGCGCTCACGCCGCGCGGGCAGGCACTGGCGCGCAAGCTGGTGCCACGCATCGAGCAGCGCTACGCCGAGCTGGAAGCCAGCATCGGCGTGCGGCCGATGCACGATGTGTACGACGCGATCGACGCACTGCTGGCCCGCATCAGCGAACCGGGCGAGGTCGCTGAAGAAGAAACGGCTGCCGCGCGGCCCACGAAGGCGGGCGCCCGCCGCCGCTGACCCCTCACAGGCCGGGGCATTGCTCCCCGGCAGGCACCTGCGGGTAGGTGGCCAGGATCGCGATCGAGCCATCCGAGAGCACCTGGCACAGGCGCATCGTCAGCGCGGCATGCCGCTGCATGCGCACCTCGCCACGCGGCCCGCTGTAGCCAACTTCGCGCAAGGCGGCGATCACCGGCCCGGCGGCCACGCTGCCGGCCCGCTCGACCGCCGCCTAACTGCTTGGCCAGCGCGACATTCGGCGCACCGCGGGCGCTGGCGCTGATCAGCGCATCGGTGCGGCTGGCCTTCAGGCGCGCCAGCACCGGTGACCAGTCTTCCGCGTCGACGGGCAGATAGTCTTCGCCGACCACCTTGCCGCCGTTCTGCTCGATGAATCTGCGCGTGAATGCCAGCCTCCCGCGGCCGAACGCATAGTCGCTGCCGACCAGGAAGAAGGTCTTCACGCCCTTGGCCTGCACCAGGCAGCGAACGACAGGCGTCACCTGCTGTTCCGGCACCCAGCCGTTCACGTGCATCCACGGGCTGCAGCCATGTCCTTCGTAGAACGAGGTGTACAGATAAGGCCCTTGATGAGCGGCCACGATCGGCAGGGCCGCGTTTCGCGCGGCGCTCGTCTCCATCGCGATGATGGCGTCGACCCGCGGTGCCAGTTGGTCCATCGCGCGCTGCGCGCCCTCGGCACCGGATGCGTCGTCGGCTACCACCAGTTCGAGCGGGCGGCCAGTACGCCGCCGGCCTCGTTGATCTCGTCGACCGCCAGTTGCGCCGCCTGGATCACCTTCGGCGCCACGACGCTGTTGGCGCCGGTGATGCCCACCGGCATGCCGATGCGGATCGGAGGGCGCGTGATGGCCGCACTGCTGCCCGCAACGGGCGCTTGCGCCGACCACGGCCATGGCGGCGATGAGCGCACGGCCAGCAGCACTGCGCCCCCCCACCACCACGAGACCTGCCGCCAGCGCCAGGGCCATGCGACGTAAGAGCAGCTTCATGACGACTTCTCGAACTCAAGAGAGCAAGAAAAAAGGAGAGCCTCCGACTGCGCGCGCGCAATGCGGAGGCTCTCCTGGCCGCGTGTGATCAGCGATGCTGCTGAGCCGCGCGACGCGATGGCGTGCAAGGCGCGTGCACGGTAGCGCCGCTCTGCGACGCGGTCGATCCGACTGCGGTGCGGCTCGCTTCAGCCGGCCGCAAACTTCTTCGCGAAAGTTTGTTGACATCCGCGCGGCGCCTTGTGTAACCTTGCGGTCCGTTGATGGTCGCAAAAGCTGCGGCCCTCGACAGTCAGCAGCACCGCTGACCCCACATACCGGCTACAGCAGCCCCTGATTGCGCAACGCGCATCAGGGGCTTTTTTCGTTTGGAGTTCTGATGTCGCTTTCCCCTGAGTCCGCGGGGCCTGATGGCTTTCCGGACACCACTCTCGCCTGCGTGCAGATGGAACCGCGAGTGGGCCACAAGGCCGGCAACATCGCGCGCTCGCTGGCACTGATCGAGCAGGCCGCCGCGCAGGGCGCCGCGCTGGTCGTGCTGCCCGAACTGTGCAGCAGCGGCTACAGCTTCGTCAGCCGCGACGAGGCCTTCGCACTGGCCGAGGAACTGCCGGGCGGCGAGGCCTGCGAGGCCTGGTCGGCCGCGGCCCGGCGGCTCGGCATTCACCTGGTCGCCGGCGTCGCCGAACGCGAGGCCGAGTGCCTCTACAACAGCGCCGTCGTGCTCGGGCCGCAGGGCTACATCGGCAAGTACCGCAAGCTGCATCTGTGGTCGCAGGAGCACCTGTTCTTCGAGCCCGGCAACCTCGGCTTGCCGGTGTTCGCCACACGCATCGGCCGGCTCGGCGTGGCCATCTGCTACGACGGCTGGTTCCCCGAGGTGTACCGCCTGCTGGCGATGCGCGGCGCCGACATCGTGTGCATGCCGACCAACTGGGTGCCGATGAAGGGCCAGCCCGCGCAGAGGATGGCGATGGCCAACACGCTGGTGATGGCCAATGCGCATTGCAACGGCCTGAGCGTGGCCTGTGCCGGCCGCATCGGCACCGAGCGCGGCCAGCCCTTCATCGGGCAGAGCCTGATCGTCGGCGCCGAGGGCTGGCCACTGGCGGGACCCGCCAGCGCCGACCGCGAGGAAGTGCTCCTGACTCGGCTCAACCTGCAGGCCTCGCGGCAGGCGCGGCACCTGAACCCCTTCAACGACGTCATGCGCGACCGCCGTGGCGACGTGTACCACCCGATGCTCGGCTCAGGCTGGCCGATGCATCGGCCATGACCCGTTCCAGCCCACGTCCTATGTCTGTTATTGGAGTCGTCATGAAAACCTCAAGCAAGACCTTCAAGTTCCTGTTGATCGCCGCCGCCGCCGTCTCGTGCGGCAGCCGCGCGGACGAAGCGCCGATCAAGATCGGCGTCGCCGTCGGCCTGTCGGGGGCCAACAGCGTGGTGGCGCCAGCCGTCGTGCAGTCCTCGCAACTGGCGGTGGAGCAGATCAATGCCGCTGGCGGCATCCTGGGCCGCAAGGTGCAGCTCGAGATCGTCGACGACGGCTCGGGCGCCGTCGGCGCGCAGAAGGCCTTCGACACGCTGATCTTCCAGAAGAAGGTCGACGCCATCATCTCGATGGAGACCAGCGCCGCGCGCAATGCCGCGCTGCCGGCGGTGACGCGGGGCAAGGTGCCCTACATCTACACCTCGTTCTACGAAGGCCGCTCGTGCAACCCGTGGATGTACGTGAACGCCTGGGTGCCCGAGCAGCAGGTGGCGCCTATCGTGAACTACTTCTGGGCCAACCTCAAGGCACGCAACTACTTCCTGGTCGGCAACGACTACGCCTTCGGCCGCGGCATGCTGGAGTTCACCCGCAAGTACATCGAGAAGAACGGCGGCAAGGTGGTCGGCGAGGAGTACCTGCCAATCGACGGTTCCGACTGGACTGCGGTGCTCAGCAAGATCCGCGCGGCGAATGCCGATGCACTGATCAGCGCCACCGCGGGCGGTGCACCGAATGTCTCGCTGGCCAAGCAGCTGAAGTCCTCGGGCCTGACGGTGCCCTACGGCAACCTGGCGATCGACGAAGGCACGGCCAAGAACATGGGGGAGGTTGCAAAGGACATCTACATGTCCGCGTCTTACCTCACCACCATCGACACGCCGGAGAACCAGAAGTTCGTCGCCGCGCTCGGCCAGCGCTTCGGCAGCGAGCTGAAGACGCCGAACGAACTGTCGGAGCCGCAGTACGAGGCCTTCTTCCTCTACAAGGCCGCGGTCGAGCGGGTGAAGTCGCTCGACCGCGAACGCATCATCCAGGCGCTGGGCGACGTGGCCTTCACCGGACCGCGCGGCGAGGTGCGCATGAACAAGAGCCGCCACGCGCCGCTGGCCATGCGCCTGGGCCAGGTGCAGGCCGATGGCTCGATCAAGATCCTGCAGACCTTCAAGAGCGTCGAGCCGGGCACGCAGTGCCCTGACTTGAAGTAAGCACCCAGCAGGCGCCCCACCTCGCTGATCACGCTGTTCGCAAGCCCGCAGGGAGGCGGGCTTGCGCCAGCTTTGCCCTGACCCATCCACACCCATCCCGCACGACGAGGAGAAGCGACTCATGAAACACAGCCTCACCCTGCTCTGCCTGCTGCTGCCGGCGCTAGGCGCCTGGGCCCAATCCACCGTGACGATCTCGGGCACTCTGCAGGCCGCTGTGGCCCGCGGCAATGGCGGCAGCACACCGCTCGATGGCGCAGGCGCGAATCGCTGGGCGCTGAACGACCAGTCCTCGGTGATCGACATCGCCGGCAAGGAAGACCTCGGTGGCGGCCTGTATGCGGGCTTCCAGCTGCGGACCTTCGTCTCGGTCGACAGCGGTACCAGCTCATCGCCGTTCTGGGCCAGCCGCTCGGTGGTGAAGCTCGGCGGCTCGTGGGGCGAGCTGTACGCCGGCCGCTCGCTGACGCCGGCTGCCTTCCTGGTGCTGTTCACCGACCCCTGGTACTGGGACGGCAGCGCGGCCCAGGTGGGCTGGCAGATCCAGCAGGCCAACTACACCAGCACCGCTTACCTGCGCACCGACAACACGCTGGCCTATGCCTCGCCGACGATCGCCGGCTGGTCCTTCACGCTGGCGCAGGCGGCCGGCGAAGGCCAGAAGGGCAAGGACGTCGGCGCCTCGCTGAAGTACACGGCCGACGCGCTGTGGATCGGCATCGGCTACGACCACAGCAAGGGCTTCGATGGCAAGGGGCCGGACGACAGCCTGGTCACGCTGGCCGGCGCCTACGACTTCGGCCCGGCGCGCGCGCTGGGCAGCGTCTCGCGCTCGAAGGTCAACGGCCTGCACTACACGGCCTACTCGATCGCCGCCACCGCGCCGCTGGGCGACCAGGGCCTGCTGAAGCTGGCCTACGCACACCTCAGCGACTGGCAGCTGGCCACCGCGGCCGAAGAAGGCCTGCGCAAACTCTCGCTCGGCTACCAGTATTCGCTGAGCAAGCGCACCAGCCTGTTCGCCAACCTCAGCTCGGCCAAGGGTGCCACGGCCACCGCCACCAACACGGTGGAGCTGGGCATGTCTCATGCATTCTGAGTTCGCGCATCGCCGCGCCCGCGCGCGACACTCGCACCGCCGCTCACCGAGGAAACCATGGTCCTGCTGCTCGATGTCGTGACCACCGCCGCCTTGCTGTTCATCGTGGCGGCGGGGCTGATGGTCGTGTTCGGCGTGATGAAGATCGTCAACTTCGCGCATGGCGCGCTGCTGACGCTGGGCGCCTATGCCAGCCTCATCATCACGCGGCTCGACCTGACGCCCTGGCTGAGCCTGCTGCTGGCCGCGGTCTTCGGCGCGCTGGCCGGCATGCTGATCGAATGGCTGGTGGTCCGGCCGCTGTACCGCCGGCCGCTCGATGCCATCCTCGCCACCTGGGGGCTGGGCATCATCATCGGCCAGCTGATCGTGTTTGCGTTCGGGCGCGAGATCCAGTTCGCCGAATGCCCGATCAAGGGCGCCTACGCGATCGCCGGCGTGCAGTACTCGGCCTACCGGCTGGTGATGGTGCCGATCGCGCTGCTGCTGGGCCTGGCGCTGAGCGCGCTGCTGGCCGGCACGCGCTTCGGCGTGCGGACCCGCGCGGTGATCATGAACGAGGACTTGGCCGCGGGCCTGGGCATCAACACCGGGCTCGTGCGCTTCGCGACCTTCAGCCTCGGCTGCGCACTGGCCACCGCGGCGGGCGCCTTCATCACCCCGCTGTCCAGCGTCGATCCCAGCATGGGCCTGCCCTGGCTGGTGAACGCGTTCATGCTGGTGATGGTGTCCGGCCACTCGATGGCCAGCCTGATGCTGACCTGCCTGCTGTTCGGCGCCTGCCAGGTGCTGGTGAGCAGCTACGCCACGCCGGTGCTGGGCGGCATGACGATCCCGCTGCTGGCCGCGCTCACGCTGCGCATCCGACCGAAGGGGCTGGCCCGTGACTAAACCCACCCTGATATTGGCCTTCAGCGGACTGCTGCTGCTGGCCCTGGGCCCCTGGATCTTCGACGGCTACCTGTTGAACATCCTGGTCAAGGCCTTCTTCTTCGCGATCGTCGCGATCACCGTCGATGTGCTGTGGGGCTACACCGGCTACCTGACCTTCGGCCACTCCGCGTTCTTCGGCATCGGCGCGTATGCGGCCGGCCTGGTGTTCATGCACGCCGGCTTCGGCAGCGGCCTGGCGCTGGGTGCACTGCTGCTGGCGATGGCGGTGCCGGCCGCGGTCGGTGCGCTGGTCGGCTGGCTGTCGTTCTACCGCGGTGCGTCGCCGTTCTTCGCGACCGTGATCTCGCTGGTGCTGCCGATCGTCACCACGCAGCTGCTGCTGTCCGGCGGCCACTGGACCGGCTCCAGCTCCGGCCTCACCGGCTACCCGGTGCCCGAGCTGTCGACCGAAGCCTGGTACGCGATCTCGGGTGCCGCGCTGCTGCTGGTCGGCCTGCTCGCCACCTGCATCGTGCGCAGCGATGCCGGCCGCATCCTGGCGGCAATCCGCGACAACGAGCCGCGCTGCAGCTACCTGGGCATCCGCGTCGACGCGATCAAGATCATCGCGCTGGTGGCCACCGCCGCGGTGGCTGGCGCGGCTGGCTTCGGCTACGCCGCCTACAGCGGCGTGGTGGCGCCCGAACTGGCCGGCTTCGTGCTGGGCACCGAGCTGATCATCTGGGTGGCGCTGGGCGGGCGCGGCACGCTGTGGGGTCCGCTGATCGGCACCGTGCTGATCAACGTGATCACCGCCTATCTGAGCGGCAGCCTGCCCTTCGCCTGGCAGCTGCTGGTGGGCACGGCCTTCGTGCTGGTGATCGTGCTGCTGCCGCAGGGGCTGGTGCCGCTGCTGCTGCGGCCGCTGGGCTTCGGCCGCGCCGGCGCGGCTGCGCCGACCCTGGACGTGCGACCGCTGCGCGCGGCCCCAGCCGGCAGCGCCGAGCACCCCGCCTTCCGCATGAAGGACGTGGCCAAGCGCTTCGGCTCGCTGTCGGTGCTGCAGGGCATCGACCTGGCGGCACACAGCGGCGAGATCGTCGGCCTGATCGGGCCCAACGGCGCCGGCAAGACGACGCTGATGCGCTGCATGAGCGACGGTGCCGAACGCAGCGCCGGCGAAGTGGCATTGGCCGGCCGCTCGATCGCGCGCAGCGCGCCGGGCCATTGCGTGCGCCTCGGCCTTGGCCGCAAGTTCCAGAACGCCAATGTCTTCGAGTCGCTGACGGTGGCCGAGTCGCTGCGGCTGGCTAGCACGCATCTGGTGCGGCCATCGCTGATGAGGCGCGCCGCCACGCTGAGCCTGCCGCCCTACGCGCTGGACGTGCTGCGCGTCACCGGGCTCGAAGCCAAGCTGCAGCAGGTGGCCCGCGACCTGTCGCACGGCGACAAGCAGGCGCTGGAGCTGGCGATGGTGCTGTCGCTGGAGCCGCGCATCGTGCTGCTGGACGAGCCGACCGCGGGCCTCACGAAGACCGAGCGGCAGCAGATCGGCGCGGTGTTCAGTGCGCTGGCGCAGCAGTACGGCCTGTGCTGCCTGCTGGTCGAGCATGACCTCGACTTCGTGCAGGAAGTGGCGACGCGCATCGTCGTGATGCACCAGGGCCGCATCGTGATGGACGGGTCCTTCGACGAGGTCGTGCACTCCGAGCTCGTGAAGACGATCTATGCAGGCTCGGCCGCCGCCGAGAGGAGCACCGCATGAGCAGTACCGCACTCCATGTCGACAGGGTCAGCAGCGGCTACGGTTCCTCGCTGGTCCTGCGCAGCACGTCGGTTCGCGTCGGCCTCGGCGAGGCGGTGGCGGTGCTGGGCAAGAACGGCATGGGCAAGAGCACGCTGCTGAAGTCGATCATGGGCTACCTGCCGAAGTCAGCAGGCACGGTGGTCATCGGCGAAGAGGATGTCACGCACGCGCCGCCGCACCGCGTATCGCGGCTCGGCGTGAGCTACGCGGCGCAGGAACGGGCGCTGTTCACTGAGCTCAGCATCCGCGACAACCTGCGTCTCGGCCTGGCCTCGGACGCCGCCTTCGATGCGCGCTTCCAGCAGATCGCCGCGTTGTTCCCGATGTTCGAGACCCGCCTGTCGCAATACGCCGGCACGCTGTCGGGCGGCGAGCAGAAGATGCTGCTGGTGGCCCGCACGCTGATGGCGCGACCCTCGATCGTGCTGCTGGACGAGATCACCGAAGGCGTGCAGCCCTCGATCGTCGAGCGCATCGCGCAGGCTTTGCTGTGGGAGCGGCAGCAGCGCCGCACGACGATGCTGATCGTCGAGCAGAACGTGCCCTTCGCGCTGCGCGTGGCCGACCGCTTCGTCGTGCTGAAGCAAGGCGAGATCGTCGACGAAGGCGATACCAAGTGGCTCTCGGCGGCCGATTCGATCTACCGTCACCTGAGGGTCTGATGCAGGCCGCCGCGAACCCGCCGCCCACCCTGCCCCGCTGCCTGCTGATCGCCACCGGCGGCACGTTGGCGATGACCGTCTCGCCGGCGCGTGGGGCCGCCAGACCCGCGCTGGCCGGCGAGGATCTGCTCGCGCGGACACCCGGCTGTGCGCAGCATGCGCAGCTCGAGGTGCTGGACCTGTTCAACCTGCCTTCGGTGGAGATCGGCCCGGCGGAGTGGCTGGCGCTGCAGCGCGCCATCGTCGCCGCGACCGAGCGACCGGACATCGCCGGCATCGTCGTCACGCATGGCACCGACACGCTGGAAGAGACGGCCTGGCTGGTCGAGCTGACCGTCGCGACAAGCAAGCCGATCGTCTTCGTCGGCGCGCAGCGCAACGCCTCGGAAGCCGACAGCGACGGCCCGCGCAACCTGCTGGCCGGCGTGCGCGTCTGCGCCGATCGCGAAGCGGCGGACCGGGGCGTGCTGGTCGTGCTGAACGACACGATCCATGCAGCGCGCGAGGTGAGCAAGGGCCACACCTCGAACATCGCTTCCTTCGACTCCGGCCCGCTGGGCGCGATCGGAATGGTCGAGCCCGATCGCGTGCGCTTCCGCCGGCACACGGCGGAGCGGGCGCAGCTGCCACTGGGCGGCGCACCGCTGCCGCGGGTCGACATCGTGCCGATGTACCCCGGCGCCGACGGCGCGCTCATGCAGGCGGCGGTGGCTGCCGGCGCCCGCGGCGTCGTGCTGCAGGCGCTGGGCGCCGGCAACGTCAACGGCGCGCTGTTGGCCGCGGCGCGCGACGCCATCGAGGCCGGTGTGGCCCTGGTGGTGGCCAGCCGCGTGCCGCGCGGACGGGTGTGGCCAGGCTACGGCTTTGCCGGCGGCGGCCGCAGCCTGCGCGAGGCCGGCGCGGTACTCGCCGGCGACCTGAGCCCGCAGAAGTCCCGAGTGCTGCTAATGTTGGCGTTGCAGGCCGACATGAGCAGATCGCAGATCGAATGGCTGTTCGAACGATAGGAGCGCGCGCGATGAACGAGATCCCGGCAGGATCGGATGCCGCCTGGCGCATCGGCATCCTGTTCTCGCGCTCCGGCCCCACCGGCGTGACCGAGTCCGCCCACTTCTTCGGCACGGCGCTGGCCATCGAGGAGATCAACGCCGCCGGCGGCGTGCTGGACAAGCCCCTGCTGCCGGTTGCCTACGACCCCAAGGGCGACTCCGACGAATACCGCCGCCTGGCCAGCAAGCTGCTGATGGACGACGAGGTCAACGTGATCTTCGGCTGCTCGCGCTCGTCCAGCCGCAAGGCGGTGCTGCCGGTGATCGAGCGCCACAACGCGCTGCTGTGGTACTGCTCGTTCTACGAGGGCTTCGAGTACTCGCCCAACGTCATCTACACCGGCGCGGTGCCCAACCAGACCAGCGTGCGCCTGGCCGCCTACCTGCTGCGCAACCGCGGCAAGCGCTTCTTCCTGGTCGGCGCTGACTACCTGTACCCGCGCGAATCGAACCGCGTGATGCGCGACGTCGTCGAACAGCATGGCGGCGAGATCCTCGAGGAGGTCTACCTGCCGCTGGAAGCCAGCGCGCAGGAATTGGACGAGGTGCTGCGCGACATCGCGCGGCTCGAGCCCGATGTCGTGTTCTCGACCTTAGTGGGACAGTCGGCGCGTGCGTTCTACGGCCTCTATGCCGATCGCGGCTTCGATGCACAAAAGATGCCGATCGCCAGCCTGTCGATGGCCGAGGACGAACTGGCGCTGATCGGTCCCGAGCGCTGCGCCGGGCACATCACGGCGGCCACCTACTTCAGCTCTGTGTCCAACCCCAGCAACACGCGCTTCCGCGAGCTGTGGCAGCGCCGCTTCGGCGATCGGCCGACCAGCCTGTGGTCCGAGTCGGCCTACGCGCAGGTGCACCTGTTCGCGCGCGCACTCGAACGCAGCGGCAGCCTCGACCGGCGCCGGCTGGTCGAGGCCCTGGCCAAGGTGAAGTTCGATGCGCCCGAGGGCGAGATCGCCATCGATCCCGAGAACAACCACTGCGCGCTGACGCCGCGCATCGGCATCAGCCAGCCGGACGGCGCGTTCGACATCGTGTGGCAGAGCGCCGAGGCGATCAAGCCCGACCCCTACCTCGCGACCTTCGGCTTCTCCGAGTTCTGGCTCAGCTGAGCGAGCGCGTTGCCATGAGCTCGAGCCTGCGCCGCCTGTACGACGACCTGCGCCGCATCTGCGTGGCGGTGGTGTACCCGCCCGGCGAGGATCGCGACATCGTCGTGCAGCAGTTGCAGCGCATCGGCTGCCGGCTGAAGCTGGTGTGGCCGCTGCCGGCCGAGCCGCCCAAGGACGCCGACGTGATCTTCTTCCAGGTGTCCACCGACCTCGAAGGCCAGGCCGCATGGACGGCGAGCGCAGTGAATGCCGCGCTGGTCGCGCTGTCGGACTACGAAAGCCCGACCACGCTGAAGCTGCTGGTGGACACGCAGGCGCACGGCGTCATCACCAAGCCCTTCCGGTCGACCGGCATCCTGAGCACGCTAGTGCTGGCGCGCTCGTCGCAATCTTTCCACGAGCGGCTGCAGAACAAGCTGAACAAGCTCGAGCTGACGATGAAGTCGCGGCGCCAGATCGAGAAGGCGATCCGCGCCTTGTCCGAGTCGCAGCACATGAGCGAAGCCCAGGCCTACGAACACATGCGCACGCGGGCAACGACGCTGCGCATCACGGTGGCCGAAGTGGCGCAGATGGTGATCGATGCGCAGGAGGCGATGGAGAAGCTGGGCCTGGGCAAGGGCCATGATCGCGGCCGCTGACCGCAGCCGTGGTCCCCGCCCGCGCGGTTACAGCAACTGCGCCAGCAGCTGCGCCACATGCAGCGCCTGGCGCTGCGCACCATCGGCGATCTGGTGCCGGCAGCTCATGCCATCGGCCACCACGATGGCCTCGGGCCGCTTGCGGATGGCCGGCAGCAGCGCGGCCTCGGCCATCTGCATCGACACCGCATGGTGCTTCGCCTCGTAGCCGAAGCTGCCGGCCATGCCGCAGCAGCTGGACTCGATCAGCTGCGGCGGCGGCCCCGGGATCAGCTTCAGCACCCGCAGGATCGGCTCGACCGCGCCGAAGGCCTTCTGGTGGCAATGGCCGTGCACCAGGATCGGCACGCCGGCCGGCTTGAGCTTCAGCTTGAAGCGCTTGGCCGCGGCTTCGCGGGCCAGGAATTGCTCGAACAGCAGCGCCTGCGCCGCCACGGCCTGCGCGCGTTCGCCGAAGCCCATCACCAGCGCTTCGTCGCGCAGCGTCAGCAGGCAGGAAGGCTCGAGGCCGACGATGGCCACGCCGGCCTGCGCGAAAGGCAGCAGCGCGTCGAGCAGTTCACCCAGGCGGGCCTTGGCCTCGTCCACCATGCCGGCGGCCAGGAAGGTGCGGCCACAGCACAGGTTGGGCGCGCCCTGCCCCGGCGCCCTGCTGGCCACATGCAGCTGGTAGCCCGCCGCATGCAGCACCTGCGCGGCTGCGCGCGCGGTGTCGCTCTCGAAGAAGCCGTTGAAGGTGTCGACGAACAGCACCGCCAGCTTCTGCCCGGCCTGGGCCGCCGCCAGCGCCGCCGTGCGGTCCAGCAGCGGCGCGCTGCCGCGCTGGCGCCAGAAGGTGTCGCGCCGCCAGCGCGGCAATGAGCGCTGCGCCGCCAGCCCGAACAGGCGCTCGCTCAAACCGGCCAGGCCCGGAATCCTATCGCGCAAGTTCAGCAGCCACGGCAGGCGGCTGGCCGTGCCGGCATAGTCGGGCAGGCGGGCGATCAGCCGGTCCTTCAGGCTGCGGCCGTGGCGCGCGCCGCGCTGCGCCAGGAACTCGATCTTCATCTTCGCCATGTCGACGCCGGTCGGGCAGTCGCGCCGGCAGCCCTTGCAGCTGACGCACAGGTCCATCGCCTCGGCCACCGCGTCGCCGGTGAAGGCGTCGGGCCCCAGCTGGCCCGACAGCGCCAGCCGCAGCGTGTTGGCGCGGCCGCGGGTCAGGTGCTGCTCGTCGCGCGTGACGCGGTAGCTCGGGCACATCGTGCCGGCGTCGAACTTGCGGCAGTGGCCGTTGTTGTTGCACATCTCCACCGCCTTGGCCAGGCCGCCGGTGGGGTCGCCGCCGGTGCCGGGCGCGGTGGTCGCTTCGGTCACCGGGTCGGCCTGCACGTTCCAGGCCGACCAGTCGAGCACGGGCTTCAGTTCGATGCGCCGGTAAGGCCTTGGCGCCGAGGGCGGCGGAAAACGGAACAGCGCGCCCTCGTCCATGCGTGGCGGGTCGATCATGCGGCCGGGGCAGAACAGGTTGGCCGGGTCCATCAGCGCCTTGATGCTGCGGAAGGCCTCGTTCAGCACCGGGCCGAACTGCCACTGGATCCACTCGCCGCGGCACAGGCCGTCGCCATGCTCGCCGCTGTACGCACCCTTGTAGCGGCGCACCAGCACGGCGGCTTCCTCGGCAATGGCGCGCATCTTCGCAGCGCCGTCCTGGCGCATGTCGAGGATCGGCCGCACATGCAGCGTGCCCACCGAGGCATGCGCGTACCAGGTGCCGCGCGTGCCATGGCGCGCGAAGACTTCGGTCAGCGCGTCGGTGTAGTCGGCCAGGTGCGCCAGCGGCACCGCGCAGTCCTCGATGAAGCTGACCGGCTTGCCGTCGCCCTTCAGGCTCATCATGATGTTGAGGCCGGCCTTGCGCACTTCCCACAGGTTCTTCTGTGGCGCGTCGTCGGGCATCGGCACCACGCTGCCGGGCAGGCCGAGGTCGCCCATCAGCTCGGCCAGCCGGTCGAGCTGCGGTTTCAGCAGGGCCTTGTCGTCGCCGCTGAACTCCACCAGCAGGATGGCCGCGGGCTGGCCGATGAGCGCGGTCTCGATGGTCGGGCGGAAGGCCGGATTGGCGAGGCTCAGCTCGATCATCGTGCGGTCGACCAGCTCCACCGCCGTGGGCCCGAGCTTGACGATGTGCTGCGCCGCCGCCATGCCGGCGCGGAAGCTGGGGAAGTTGACGATGCCCAGCACCTTGGCCTTGGGCAGCGGGCTCAGGCGCAGGGTGAGGCTGCGCGTGAAGGCCAGCGTGCCTTCCGAGCCGATCAGCAGGTGCGCCAGGTTCACATGGCCGTCGGCGGTGTACGGCCGCTCGCTGCGGTTGTCGAAGATGTCCAGGTTGTAGCCGCCGACGCGGCGCATCACCTGCGGCCACTGCGCGCGGATCTCGTCGCGGTGCTGCAGCGCCAGCGCGCGCACCGCATCGCCGATCTGCGCGGCGCGGCCAGCCAGCGTGTCCACCGGGCCGAAATCGAGCAGGCTGCCGTCGGACAGCCAGGCGCTGGCGCCCAGCACGTTGTGCACCATGTTGCCGTAGGCGATGGAGCGCGAGCCGCAGCTGTTGTTGCCGGCCATGCCGCCCAGCGTGGCCTGCGCGCTGGTGGACACGTCCACCGGGTACCACAGCCCCTGCGCCTTGAGCTGCGCATTCAGGTGGTCGAGCACGATGCCGGGCTCGACCACCGCGGTGTGCGCGGCCGCGTCCACCTGCAGCACGCGCCGCAGGTGCTTGCTGCAGTCGATGACCAGCGCAGCGCCGACGGTCTGGCCGCACTGGCTGGTGCCGCCGCCGCGCGGCAGCACCGGCACCTGCAGCTCGCGGGCGATGGCGATCGCGGTGGCCACCTCGTCGGCCGTGCGCGGCACGAACACGCCCACCGGCATCACCTGGTAGATCGACGCATCGGTGGCATAACGCCCACGTGACGCGGCGTCGAACATCACCTCGCCCTGCGTCTCGGCGCGCAGGCGGCGCGCGAGCTGCGCGCACACCTCGTTGGGCGGCAGCGCGGTGGGGTCGGGCGGGGGCAGGGTTTCGATCTTCATGCGGGGCTCAGCGCTTGTGTTGCTGCGGCTGCGGGTAGACCTGGCCGGCGCGCATCAGCTCCAGCACCGTGTCGCGCTTGTGATGCAGGTGCTGCACCAGCACCTGGCGCAGCGCGGGCGCATCGCGGGCGGCCAGCGCCTCGATCATCTGCTCGTGCTCCTTCACCGCCCGCTTCCACTTCGCCTCGTTCTGGTTGGTGCGGTAGCGCATCGATTGCACCCGCGCGTTCACCGAGCGGTAGGTGTTGCTGAACACCGGGTTGCGCGCGGCCTCGTTGATGCCGGCATGGATCTGTGCATTGAGGCGGTAGTAGCCCGGGAGATCGCGCCGCGCGAAGCAGGCCAGCATCTCGTAGTGCTTGGCGCGCAGCTCGTTCAGCTCGGCCTCGGTGATGCGCTGCGCGGCCAGCTCGCCGGCCAGCCCTTCCAGCGCGGCCAGCAGCTCGAAGCTGTGCTGCACGTCGGTTTCGCTCAGCTTCACCGCCACCGCGCCGCGGTTGGGCAGCAGGTCGACCAGGCCCTCGGTGGCGAGCATCTTGATGGCCTCGCGCAGCGGCGTGCGCGAGACGCGCAACTGCTCGGCCAGCTCGCGCTCGTTGAGCTTGGCGCCCGGCGCGATGCGCCCCTCGACCAGCATGGTGCGCAGGCGCGCGGCGGCCTGCTCGTGCAGCCCGGTGCGGGTGATCTCGATGATGTCGGCCATGGTCTCGGTGAAGTGCGGCGTCCAGTTTGCATGCAAACTGTGAACGCGGCAATCGCTAGACAAAAGGGTAAACCATCACTGTCTTCTGCATTTTGCATGCAAAACTGGCGCCGGAAAGGACACCCGCCATGCTCCAGCTCGACAGCCACCCCAGCGGCCGCCACTTCCTGCAGATCCCCGGCCCGAGCCCGGTGCCGGACCGCATCCTGCGGGCGATGAGCCTGCCCACCATCGACCACCGCGGCCCCGAATTCGGCGTGCTCGGGCTGAAGGTGCTGGCCGGGTTGCAGCAAGTGTTCAAGACGCGGCATCCGGTGGTGGTCTATCCCGCCTCGGGCACCGGCGCATGGGAAGCGGCGCTCTGCAACACGATGAGCCCGGGCGACACCGTGCTGATGTACGAGACCGGCCAGTTCGCCACGCTGTGGCAGAAGATGGCGCAGCGCCTGGGGCTGAGACCTGAGTTCCTGTGCGAGCCCGGCACCGATGCCGCCACCGGCCTGCCGCTGAGCTGGCGGCGCGGTGTCGACGCCGCGCTGATCGAGCAGCGCCTGCGCACCGATGCCGGCCACCGCATCAAGGCGGTGTGCGTGGTGCACAACGAAACCTCCACCGGCGTCACCAGCAACATCGCCGCGGTGCGCCGCGCGATCGATGCCGCGAGCCACCCCGCACTGCTGCTGGTGGACACCATCTCGGGCCTGGCCTCGGCCGACTACCGGCACGACGAATGGGGCGTCGACGTGACGATCAGCGGCTCGCAGAAAGGCCTGATGCTGCCGCCGGGCATCAGCTTCAACGCGCTGTCGCCGCGCGCGCTGGAAGCGATGAAGACGGCCACGCTGCCGCGCTCGTTCTGGGCCTGGGACGAGATCGTCGAGATGAACAAGACCGGCTACTGGCCCTACACGCCGAACACCAACCTGCTGTATGGGCTGAGTGAGTCACTCGACATGCTGCTCGGCGAGGGGCTGGACGCTGTCTTTGCACGTCATCAGCGCTGGGCCGCGGGCGTGCGCGCCGCGGTGCAGGCCTGGGGCCTGCCGATCCAGTGCGCCGATCCGGCGGTGTACTCGCCGGTGCTCACCGGCGTCGTGACGCCGGCGGGCG
>CAZXLI010000112.1:0-18370 GCA_964641795.1 uncultured Bordetella sp.
AGTCGGGCATCGACACGCGCTCGGGGTTCAGGAAGCGCTCGAACAGCAGGTTGTATTGCAGCGGGTCGAGGTCGGTGATCTTCAGCGCGTAGGCCACCAGCGAGCCGGCGCCCGAACCGCGGCCCGGGCCGACCGGGCAGCCGTTGTTCTTGGCCCAGTTGATGAAGTCCGCCACGATCAGGAAGTAGCCCGGGAAGCCCATCTTCAGGATGGTCTCGATCTCGAACTCCAGGCGCTTGACGTACTCGGGCCGCTTCGCGTCGCGTTGCGCCGCATCGGGGTACAGCGCCGCCAGGCGCTCCTCCAGCCCTTCGTGGCTCAAACGCCTGAAGTACGCGTCCATCGGCATCGGCGCGCCGTTCTCGATGGGCGTCGGGAAATCGGGCAGGTAGTTCTTGCCCATCGCCAGCGTCAGGTTGCAGCGCTGGGCGATGCGCACGGTGTTGGCGACGGCCGAAGGCACGTCGGCGAACAGCGCCATCATCTGCGACTGCGTCTTGAAGTACTGCTCGCGGCTGAAACGCTTGATGCGCTTGGGATTGGCCAGCGTCTCGCCCTCGGCAATGCACACGCGCGCCTCGTGCGCGTCGAAGTCTTCCGGCGTCAGGAATTCCACCGGGTGCGTCGCCACCACCGGCAGCCCCAACGTGGCCGCCAGCGGCACGGCGGCGCGGACGTGCGCCTCGTTCGTCGGCAGGCCGGCGCGCTGCAGTTCCAGGTAGAAGCGCTGCGGAAACAAGGCCGCCAGACGCTGCGCTGCCACCGTGGCGCGGGCCGTGTCGCCGGCCAGCAGCGCCATGCCGACCGCGCCCTGGTCGGCGCCCGAGAGGGCGATCATCCCGCCGCCCAGTTCGGCCAGCCATTCCCACTTGATCCAGGCCTGCGCGCGCTGTGCATTGCGCACCCAGCCGCGCGCCAGCAGTTCGCACAGGTTCAGGTAGCCCTGGCGGCTTTGCACCAGCAGCAGCAGCCGGCTGGGCTGCTTCTCGCTGCCCCCCACGGCAGGGTCGGGTTCGAGGTAGATGTCGGCGCCGATGATCGGCTTGACCCCCTTGCCGCGGCAGGCCTTGTAGAACTTGACCGCGCCGAACAGGTTCGACAGGTCGGTGATCGCCAATGCCACCTGGCCATCGGCCTTGGCGGCGGCGGCCGCATCGTCGACCCGCAAGGTGCCATCGACGACGGAGAACTCGGAGTGGGTGCGCAGGTGAACGAAGGCCATCGCGGGATTTTAGGGATAGGCTTGCGCGATGCGCCTCTTCATCGCCCCGCTTTGCCTGGCCCTGCTGACGACCCCCTGGGCCTGGGCCGCGACGCCCCGGGCGCCCAAGCCCGCACAGCCGGCGGCCAAGGCCCCCACCGCCGCCGAGGTGCTGCAGGCCAGCAGGCCCGACGACTGGCGCCCGCTCGATCCCAGCCGCACGCTGCTGATGCAACTGGGCCTGCCGGGCGATGCCAAGGGCGGCGGCGAGGTGTTGATCGAGCTGGCGCCACGATTTGCGCCGCGCCACGTGGCGAACATCCTGACCCTCGCGCGCGAGCGCTACTTCGACGGGCTGGCGGTGGTGCGCGTGCAGGACAACTACGTCGCGCAATGGGGCGACCCCGATGGCGAAAGCCCCGACAAGGCCCGCCCCTTGGGCAAGGCCGAGCGCAAGCTGCCGGCGGAATTCGAGGTCGCGCTGCGCGGCCTGCCGCTGAGCGTCCTGCCCGACATCGATGGCTGGGCACCGGTGACCGGCTGGGTCGATGGCTTTCCGGTGGCCGCCGATCCGCGCGCGAACCGCGCCTGGCTGGCGCATTGCTATGGCATGGTCGGTGCCGGCCGCGACAACCCGGCCGACAGCAGCAACGGTACCGAGCTCTACGCGGTGATCGGCCATTCGCCGCGCGGGCTCGACCGCAACATCACGTTGGTTGGCCGCGTGCTCAGCGGCATCGACAACCTGTCGGCGCTGCCGCGCGGCGGCGCCAACATGGGCTTCTACGAACAACCCGAGCAGCGCGTGGCCATCCGCAGCGTCCGCGTGCTCGATGAATTGCCACCCGAGCAGCGCCCCGCGCTGCAGGTCCTGCGCACCGACACGGCCACCTGGCGCGCGTTGCTCGAAGCACGGCGCAACCGGCGCGAAGAGTGGTTCGTGCACCGCAGCGGCCACATCGGCCTGTGCAACGCCACCGTGCCGACCCGCCCCCTGCCAGTGCCGAAAGTCGGCGGGTGAATGCCGATCGCGGCTGAGAGTGCGGTGTTTCACGTTCACAGTTGGCATCTTGCATGCATGGCAGTCCCGATGACGCGGGCCAGGGGGCGCTACCGACTAGCATGTGCGGCCATCGCCACGCCGCGTTGTCCTCACCATGCCCAAGCCCCGCGCGCCATCTCCGACACGTCTGATTGCCGCGGGCGCGGCGGCATGGGCCTGCCTGTGCAGCCCACCGGCATGGACGCAGACCTCGCAGGCCACCTCCGGGACCCCGGCCCCGGCCCCGGCCAGTACCGCCTTGCTGAACCACCTGGTCTCGGCACTGGAGGCCCGCGAGCGGCCCAGCACCGGCCCGCTCGGCACCTTGACGGCCCCCAGCGCCATGGACACCTTCACCGTGGAGCGCCAGCTGCGGGGCCTGGGTGCCCGGGCCGCACCCGTCGCACCGCGGGTGGCCGGGCTGCTGGCGCAGACCAGCAAGAATGCCTCCGAGCTGGCCTGGACGCTGTGGTCCATCAGCCCCGCGGCCTCGACGGTGGACGTGACGGGCACCGGCGCACTGCTCGCGTCCGACGCGCCGCTGGCTGAACGCCTGCTGGCCCTGGCCAGCCAGGCCCAAACCCGGCAGCCCGAAGCCCTGCCTCTGCTGCGACAGGCGGCCGCCGACCCCGCGCCGGCCATGCGCCTGCTGGCGACCGTGGCACTGGCCTACCAACGCGAGGAACGGGCGTCCGATCAGCCGGCACTGCTGCTGGCAAGCCTGCTGTCCGACAGTGAACGCGAGGTTCGCAGCGCCGCCGCCAACAGCCTGCGTCTGCAGGGCCCACGGGCGATCGTGGCGGGCCCGGCCTTGATGGACTACTTCCGCCGCCGCGAAAACGTCTACCAGGCCGCCCAGGCCTTGGCTGCGCTGCCGACGCCCCAGTTGCTGCCGCTGGTACCAGACTTGGAGGCGGTGCTGGCCGACAGTCGATGGTCAACGTATCAGAAGGAACCGGTGGTGAGCTTGATGCTGCGGGTGGAAAGCCACCGCGCCGCGCAGCCCGCGCCGGTTGCCCCTGCAGCATCGCCGCCCGCGGCGCCGAAGCGGCCGGCAGCGGACGGACAGCCGGGCACGCCGATCTGACGCGGCGGGCGTACCGCCCCCCGGCAGATCCGAGCAAGCGCAGCCGTTCCGTTCCGACCCACAATGGCCCGATGAGATCCGGCCCCATCCTCAACATCTCCAGCTACCGCTTCGTGCCGCTGCAGGGCCTGCCAGCCCTGCGCGAGCAGTTGTTCGAGGCCGCGCAGGCGCGTGGCCTGAAGGGCACGGTGCTGCTGGCCGAAGAAGGCATCAACCTGTTCCTGGCCGGCATGGCCGATGCGGTGAACGGCTGGCTCGATGCGCTGCGCCGCGATGAACGCTTCGCCGGCCTGGCGGCCAAGGAAAGCTGGAGCGACGCACAACCGTTCAAGCGCCTGAAGGTCAAGATCAAGCGCGAGATCATCCGCATGGACATGCCGGCGGTGCAGCCCGCTGGCGGCCGCGCGCCGGCGGTGAGCAGCGCCACGCTGGCGCGCTGGATCGCGCAAGGCCATGACGATGCCGGCCGGCCGCTGCTGATGCTGGACACGCGCAACGGCTTCGAGGTGGATGCCGGCGCGTTTGAAGGCGCGGTGGACTGGCGCCTGACCAAGTTCAGCGAGTTCCCCGCCGCGCTGGCCCCGCACAAGGACCAGCTCGCCACGCACACGGTGGTGAGCTACTGCACCGGTGGCATCCGCTGCGAGAAGGCCGCGCTGGTGATGCAGGCAATGGGCCTGCCGCACAGCTACCAGCTCGAAGGCGGCATCCTGAAGTACTTCGAGGAAACCGGCGGCGCCGCGCCCGGCTGGCGCGGCCGCTGCTTCGTGTTCGACGAGCGCGTGGCGCTCGACACCGCGCTGGCGGCCTGAGCTCGCCCCGTCATGGGCACGGTCGTCCTGCGCGCCTTCGGCCTGCTGCTGATGCTGACGGCGCTGGCGCTGCCGCTGATGCGCGCGCCGGACCGCGACGTGTCCTCGCTGGTGCAGCGCTGGGCGCCACCGCCCTCGGACTTCCTCGACCTGGATGGGCAACTGGTGCACTACCGCGACGAAGGCCCGCGCAACGACCCGCTGCCGCTGGTGCTGCTGCACGGCACCTCGGCCAGCCTGCACACCTGGGAAGGCTGGGCCAAGGCGCTGCGCAGCCAGCACCGGGTGATCAGTTTCGACCTGCCGGGCTTCGGCCTCACCGGGCCGTTCAGCGGCCGCTATGCCGGGCAGACCTATGTCGGCGACAACTACGCGCGCTTCGTGCTCGACGTGCTGGACCGGCTGAAGGTGCCGCACTTCGCGATCGCCGGCAATTCGCTGGGCGGCGAGGTGGCCTGGCATGTGGCCGCGGCCGCGCCGCAGCGCGTGACGAAGCTGGTGCTGGTGGACTCGGGCGGCTATGCGTTCGCGCCCGAGCAGGTGCCGCTGGGCTTTCGCGTCGCGCGGCTGCCCGGCATCAACTGGCTGGGCCAGTACCTGCTGCCGCGCCCGGTGGTGGTGGCCAGCGTGCAGAGCGTCTATGGCGATCCTTCGAAGGTGACGGACGCACTGGTTGACCGTTATTTCGAATTGACGCTGCGCGAAGGCAACCGCCGCGCGCTGGGCGAGCGCATGCAGCAGTTCAGTCTGGGCGCCGATGCGCAGCGCATCAGGACCTTGACGCTGCCGACGCTGATCCTCTGGGGTGGCCGCGATCACCTGATCCCGGTGGCCACGGCGCAGCGCTTCCAGGCCGACATCGCCGGCAGCCGCCTGATCGTGTTCGACACGTTGGGCCATGTGCCGCACGAGGAAGATCCGGCGGCCACCGTGGTGCCGGTCAAGGCCTTTCTGTGGCCGACATCGATGGCCGCGCCGGAATCGCGTTAGGCCATCAACCCGATGCTGCGGTCGAAGTAGCGCAGCCGCGGGAAGGCGTCGTCGAGCAGCGCTTCGTCGGCACCGAACCAGCGGCCCAGTTCGGCGCCGAGCTGGTCGACCGCGATGCCCGGGATCCAGTTGCCCTGGCCGCCGGAATCGTCGGGCCCGCCGATCGCCAGTTCCGGAAATCGCCCGACGATGCGCCCCCCACGCACCGCGCCGCCCACCACCCAATGGTGGCCGCCCCAGCCGTGGTCGGTGCCCTGGCCGTTCGACGCGAAGGTACGGCTGAAGTCGCTGGCGGTGAACAGCGTGACGTCGCGCGCGATGCCGAGCTCGACCATCGCCGCCTGGAACGCCGCCACCGCCTCGGCGATCTCGCCCAGCAGTTCGTTCTGGCGCTGCAGCTGGTCGTCGCCATGCGTGTCGAACCCGCCGATGCTGGTGAAGAAGCACTGGCGCGGCACGCCGAGCTGGTTGCGCGCGGCGATCAGCCGGGCCGACATCTGCAGCTGTCGGCCGAGCCCGCTGCCAGGAAAGGCGGTCTTCAGCGTCGAGGCCTGCAGCGCTGTCGTCAGCACGCGCTGGTTGTCGATCGAGCGCCCCATCATCGACAGCCAGGTCTGCTCGAAGGGGTCGCTGCGCGCCTCGCCGAGCAGGCTGTTGACGGCGGCCGACAGCGGGTCGCTGCCCTTGGGGTCGTAGAAGTCGAAGCCGAAGTCGCCGCTGGAGGACACGCGGTACGGCGACAGTCCGCGATCGCCACCTTCCCAGATGTTGCTGCCGGCCACGCTGATGTCGCAGTAGCCCCGGTTGCTGGCATCGCTGGCCACCAGGCGCTCGAGCAGGCGGCCACCCCAGCCGTTGCGCGTGGGGGCGTCGGCGATCGCGCTCTGCCAGGCGCCCTGCTGGTCGCTGTGCGAGAACAGGTTGCTGGGCAGCGGCACGCTGCGCGACTGGTACTGCGCCCGGGTGGTCGGCACCATCAGCGGGCCCGCATTGGCAACCACCGCGGCCTGGCCGGCATCGAACAGCGGCTTGAGCGCTGCCATCGCCGGGTGGGTGCCGAACCCGCTCTGGCCCAGCGGCACCAGGCTGGCCTGCGACAGTGCGAGGTTGGGCCGCGCACGCTGGTAGGCGCCATAGCGCGTGGCATCCAGCGGCACCAGCAGGTTGTTGGCGTCGTTGCCGCCGAACAGGAACACGCACACCAGCGCGCGGTAGCCGCTGCCGCCGGTGGCCTGGGCCAGGGCCTGCAGCGCGGGAAACGGCGTCAGCGCGGCCACCGCGCCGGCCTGCAGCAGGCGGCGGCGGCGCAGCGCGTTCAGATCCATCGTCGCGGTCGTCATGCTCGCGTCCTTTGAGCGTTATTTCTGGATCACGTGGTCGGGCGACATGGCCACCAGCGTCAGCGCCGCGCGCACGCGCTGCAGCTTCTTGTCGGCCGAGGTGGCCGGCATCGCGCCGAGCATCGTGGCCAGCCGTGTGCGCGTGCTGGCGCTCATCTGCTGGTCGAAGAACAGCAGGTCCAGGCGGTCGATCAGGGCGCTGCCGTTGCCATCGGCCAGGCCGGCCAGCGTGCTGTAGTCGAGCACCAGCTTCGCATCGCCGCTGCCATAGGCGCCGCGGCGGAACAGCTGCGAGAAGAAGTTCAGCGAGCCGACCACCGTGGTCTCGTTGGTGATCTGGAATTCCGGCGCCGCCAGCCCCGCCGCGGCCAGCGGTCCGGCCGGCCGATAGCCCGGCGCGTAGAAGTTGAACACCGAGGGCGCCAGCAACGGGCTCTGGCCCAGCGCGTCGTCCGACGAATCGAGGTAGTGGATGGCGTTACGGCCGTTTGCACTCTTTGCGCCCAGCGCACGCAGGAACTGCGCGAAGCGCAGCACCGGCTCGCGCTGCTTGCCGTAGCGCGCGCGGGTCGTGGCATCGTCGCCGCGCGCCTCGGCGTCGAGCAGGATCGCGCGCAGCACCGCGCGCAGGTCGCCGCGCACGCCGCGGCCGTTGTTCGCGAACACCGCGCTGACGCGGCCGATGTAGGCCCCGCTCGGGTTGCTGGTGACGAAGCGCTGGATCAGCTGGCGGCCGATGAAGGGGCCGACGTTCGGGTGGTTGAAGATGCTGTCCAGCGCGTCCTTCAGGTCGCGCTCGGGCGTCTGGTTGGCCGGCAGCACGCGACCGTCGAGCAAGGTCTTGGCATTGGTGTCGTGGTACTGGCTCCAAGGCTGCATCGGCACCTGCCACAGCGCCTCGTTGTTCGGGTCGTAGCGGTGGAAGTTCTTGGCCACCGTGGTGTCCGAGCCGCCGAAGCTCCAGCCCGAGAAGGCCCGGGCATAGCCGCGCACCACGGCCTCGTCGTAGCTGGCCGCCAGCTGGCCGTTGGCATCGAACTGCGCCGAGCCGTCGGGGTTCAGCTTGGTCAGCCCGATCGAGAACAGCTGCAGCACCTCGCGCGCATAGTTCTCGTTCGGGTGCGTGCCCTTCTTCGGGTCTTCCTTCTCCGATTCAGCCATGTTCAGGTAGTAGCCCATGGCCGGGTGCAGCGTCACGTCTTCCAGCAGCTGGCGGTAGTTGCCGAAGGCATTGCGGTTGAGCATGTCGAGGTAGCTGCTCATCGCGTGCGCGCGGATGTCCGGCGCGATGTTGGAGATCACGAAGATCTGCAGCAGCGCCCAGCTCATGCGCGCGCGCAGCGGGTCTTCGCCGAACAGCCACTGCTGCCAGATGGCTTCGTAGCTCATCTCCTCGCGCACCTTGTTGTCGGTCTCGCGGCTGCGCTCCTGCTCGAGGTAGGCGACGTGGCCCAGTGTGGGCGCATTGAACTGCTGCTCGAGCCAGTTGTCGTAGCCGGTCTGGCGCAGGCCTTCGACCTCTTCGGCGGTGCGCGGGCCGAAGCTGGCCTGGCTGAGGAAGCGCGCGGCGTCGCGCGTGCTGGGCGGACCGGCCGGCGTGCCCGGCGTGCCCGGCGTACCGGGCGTGCCGGGCGTGCCGGTTGGACTGCTGCCGGGTCCGTCGCCGCCGCCCCCGCCGCAACTGGCCAGCAGCAAGGCCGCGGCCGACAGGCCGGCGCCGCTTCCGCTTGCTGCGGGCACGGCCGCAGGCACGGCGGCGCGCTCCATGTCCACCGATGGTTGATCCATCGCTGCCCCTCATGCGCTCGTTCGATGGGGCGCGACTGTGCGCGTGCGCCTGCGGCGCGCGGCAACCAACGGTAAACGTCTTCGCAGCGACGTTGCCGCGGCTACTTCAGGCCCTGGCGCAAGGCCACCAGCACTTCGGAGTGGAACTCGCGGCGGTACAGCACCCACAGCACCAGCAGCGTGCCGATCATGAAGGCCCAGGTCGAGAAGAACCAGGCCACGACCGCGAACGACAGGTAGTAGCCGCGCAAGCCATCGTTGAAGGTCTCGGCCGCCAGGCCCATCACGTGGCCGGCGCGGTCGGCAAAGGCCTGGCGCTCGGCATCGTCGAGTTCGCGCGCATCGGGCACCGCACCGACCAGGATCGCGCCGAAGCTGTACTGCCGCAGGCTCCAGGTGAAGCGGAAGAAGCTGTAGACGAAGATGCCGGTCAAGAGCACCAGCTTCAGGTCGAACACCAGCACCGAGGTGCGCGCGGCGAACGGCAGGTCGCGCACCAGCTCGGTGGCCTTTTCGGTGGTGCCCAGCACCGCGAGCAGGCCGCCGATGATCAGGATGCTGGTGGAGGCGAAGAACTGCGGGCTGCCCGAGAGGTTCTGCACCACCGCCGAATCGACGATGCGGTTCTCGCGCCGCGTGGCCTGCAGCATCCAGTGCCAGCGCCAGCGGTTGGTGGTGGCCAGGATCGAGGGCTGCACATCGGCCCGCCACTTGGCGAAGCGCGCATAGCCGATCCAGCCGCCGAAGAACAGCACCATCGCCGCCCAATCCGGCCAGGGCAGGAAGGTGAACAGGCGGATCAGCAGTTCCATGTCAGCGCCGCCCGAAGGCGCTGACGCGCCCCCTCGGGGGAGAGAGCGAAGTGAGCCTGGGGGTTGTCATGAGGCCGCACTGTAGCGGCCCCGGACGCCGCGGCGCTACGGCGCCAGGTCGAACACGAGCACCTCGGCGCCGACGCCCTGGTCCAGCGTCAGGCTCGGCTCGCCGCGCAGCATGGCGGCGTCGCCGGTGGCCAGCGCCTGGCCGTTGACGTGCACCGTGCCGCGGGCGACGAAGACATAGCCCAGCCGCCCCGGCGCCAGCGCCAGCGTGGCCGCTTCGGCGCCATCGAACAGGCCGGCGTGGATCGAGGCATCGGCATGCACCGTCACCGAGCCCTCTCGCCCATCGGGCGAGGCCACCAGGCGCAGGCGGCCGCGCTTCTCGCTGTCGGCAAAGGCCTTCTGCTCGTAGCCGGGCGTGATGCCCATGCGGTCGGGCAGCAGCCAGATCTGCAGGAAGTGCGTGGTGGCCTCCTGCGCATGGTTGAACTCGCTGTGGCGCACGCCGGTGCCGGCGCTCATGCGCTGCACCTCGCCGGGCACGATGGCCGCGCCGTTGCCGAGGCTGTCGCGGTGCGCCAGCGCGCCCTCGAGCACGTAGCTCACGATTTCCATGTCGCGGTGGCCATGGGTGCCGAAGCCGGTGCCAGGGGCGATGCGGTCCTCGTTGATCACGCGCAGGTTGCCGAAACCCATGTGCGCGGGGTCGTGGTAATCAGCGAACGAAAAGCTGTGGAAGCTGTGCAGCCAGCCGTGGTCGGCCTCGCCGCGGTCTTGCGATCGACGCAGTGTCAGCATGATGCGGGTCTCTCCTTCAGTGGCTGTCATGGTGGCACCGGGAGGTGCACTCGCAAGCCCGCCGCGCTTGAAGCGCACGTTCAAATAAGATGAAGGGCACGATGTCCACGCCCCGCCGCAATGCCCTGACCCCCGAAGCGCTGCAGATGATGGACACCATCGCCCGCAGCGGCAGCTTCGCGGCGGCGGCGCGCGAACTGGGCCGCGTGCCCTCGGCATTGACCTACAGCGTGCGTCAGCTCGAAGACGCGCTGGACGTGCTGCTGTTCGACCGCCGCTCGCGCCAGGCGCAGCTCACCGCCGCCGGACAGGAACTGCTGGACGAAGGCCGGCGCCTGCTGGCCGAGATGGATGCAGTGGCCAACCGTGTCAAGCGGGTCTCCACCGGCTGGGAATCGCAGCTGACGATTGCGGTGGACGGCATCATCTCGCGGCTCACGATGTTCGAGTTGATCGAGGGCTTCTACGCGCTGCAACTGCCCGCCGGCGCCGCGACGGATGGGCCGCGCCCGCCCGGTACCCGGCTGCGGCTGCGCACCGAGATCATGACCGGCCTGTGGGAAGCCCTGCTCAGCGGCCAGGCTGATCTCGCGATCGGTGTGTCGATGCTGGCGCCGCCGCAGATCGGCATCGAGCTGCAGCCGCTGGGCGAGGTGCAGTTCGTCTACGCGATGGCGCCGCACCATCCGCTGGCGGCGAGCGAGCAGCCCATCACCGATGACCAGATGCTGCAACACCGGGCGATCGCGGTGGCCGATTCGGCCCAGCGCATGTCGCCGATGACAGTGCACCTGTTGCCCGGCCAGGAGGTGCTGACGGTGCCTTCGATGCAGGCCAAGATAGAGGCGCAGTTGCGCTGCCTGGGCTGCGGCTTCCTGCCCGAACCGCTGATCCGCGAGCAGGTGCGCGTCGGCCATCTCGTGGTGAAACCCGTCGCGCGGCAGCTGCCGCCGATGCGCTGCGGCTACGCCTGGCGCAGCGCCGCGACACCGCAACCGCGCCGCGCGCCGCAGGGCCTGGCGCTGCAGTGGTTCCTGCAGCAGTTGCAGAGCCCGGCCACGCGGCAGGCCTTGCTCGAACGCCACATCGGTCGTCCGGTGGAATGAGCCCCCCCCCGAAGCGCCTTCGGCGCCTCCCCCCCAGGGGGGCGACACCCGCGGACCGGCAAAGCCGGATCCACGGTGTCTGCTTGGACCTGCGAGTCCGCGCGCCAGCGGCTACCCCGGAGGGGCCCTGAATGGACACCCCATCGAACAGCCGATACACCGGGCGTTTCGCGCCCTCGCCCACCGGCGCGCTGCATGCCGGCTCGCTGGTGGCGGCACTGGCCAGCTGGCTCGATGCGCGCGCTCACGGCGGCCGCTGGCTGGTGCGCATCGAGGACGTCGACACGCCGCGCTGCATGCCTGGCGCCGACCAGGTGATCCTCGGCCAGCTGGCGATCTGCGGCCTGCTGCCGGACGAGCGGCCGGTGTACCAGTCGCGCCGCGGTACCGCCTACGCAGCGGCGCTGGAGCAGCTGCGCATGCTCAAGCTGACCTACCCCTGCGGCTGCACGCGGCGCGAGATCGAGGAGGCGCTGGTCGCGCTGGGCTTCCTGCATGAAAGGTTCGAAGAGCGCGTCTACCCCGGCACCTGCCGCAACGGCCTGTTCGGCAAGGTGGCCCGCGCCACCCGCGTGCTCACCGTGTGCGGCGGCATCGACTCGATCGTGCGCTGGCAAGACCGGCGCCTGGGCGAGCAGCAGCAGAACGTGGCGCGCGAGGTCGGCGACTTCGTGCTGCACCGGGCCGACGGGCTGTGGGCCTACCAGCTGGCCGTGGTGGTGGACGATGCCGCGCAGGGCGTGACCGACGTGGTGCGCGGCGAAGACCTGGCCGACAACACCGCGCGGCAGATCCACCTGCAGCGCCTGCTCGGCCTGCCGCAGCCGCGCTACCTGCACACGCCGCTGGTGCTCGGTGCCGATGGCCACAAGCTCAGCAAGCAGAACGGCGCCAAGCCATTGGACGCCAGCGACCCGCTGGCCGCCCTGCAGATTGCCGCCACCACGCTGGCGCTGCCGCCCATCGAGGCCGGCAGCGTCGGCGAATGGCTGGGCGCCGCGGTGCGCGCCTGGGCCCAACGCTGGGTGGCATGATGCGGTCCTCCGGCATCGGCCGTTAGCGGCCGCCCGCCCCTTGCACCCCCTCTCACAAGGCTTGTCATGATCACCACCTCCTCCGGCCTGCAGTACGACGACACCACGCCCGGCAGTGGCAACGAGGCCACCGCGGGCACCCGCGTCACCGTGCACTACACCGGCTGGCTGCACGACCCGGCCCAGCCCGGCGGCCGCGGCGCGAAGTTCGACTCCAGCAAGGACCGCGGCGACCCGTTCCGCTTCCACCTCGGCGCCGGGCAGGTCATCCGCGGCTGGGACGAAGGCGTGCAGGGCATGAAGGTCGGCGGCACGCGCCTGCTGCTGATCCCGGCCGACCTGGGCTATGGCGCCCGCGGCGCCGGCGGCGTGATTCCGCCGAATGCCACGCTGCTGTTCGAGGTCGACCTGCTGTCGGTTTGACGACCCGCCGCCAGCGGCTGGCGCCGCTGCTGCTGGCCGCACTGGCGGGCATCGCGTCCGCCTCGCCGCGCGGCAGCCACTACGCGCTGCAACTCGAGCCAGACATCGCCAGCCGCAGCCTGCGCGGCGAACTGCGCGTCACGCTGCGGCCCGACGACGGTGATGCCCAGTTGCGCCTGGCGCTGAACGGCCTGCACATCGATGCGCTCGCAGCCGACGGCACGACCATCGCCTTCACGCAGGACGACGATCGGCTCGAAGCTCGCCTGCCGCCGCACGCGCGCGAACTGCAGCTGCGCTACCACGGCCAGCCGCGGCGCGGCCTGGTGTTCGGCGCACAGCATGTCTACAGCGCCTTCGACACCTGCCACTGGATGCCCTGCATCGGCGACCTGTTGGACGCCGCGACGCTGGACCTCACGCTGCGCCTGCCCGCTGGCTTCGATTCGCTGTCGATCGGCGATCGCGCCGACCCGGCCGCGCATCGCTGGCGCCAGGCCACGCCGACCGCGCTGTACCTGTTCGGCTTTGCGGCCGGCCGCTTCCAGTCGGCGCTGGAGCCGGGTGAACCGCGTCTGCGCTACCTCGGCGTGCAGGACGACCCGGCCACGCTGCGCCGGCTGTTCGCCCCGTCCAAGGCCATGCTGGCCTTCTTCGAATCCCGCGCCGGCGTGCCGCTGCCGGTGCCACAGTACAGCCAGCTGCTGGTGCCCGGCGGCGCGGCGCAGGAGGTGGCCAGCTACTCGGTGATCGGCCACGAGATGCTGGACCCGATCGTGCAGCAGCCCGACGAGGACTGGGTGATCGCCCACGAGCTCGCGCACCAGTGGTGGGGCAATGCCATCACCTGCGCCAGCTGGTCCGAGTTCTGGCTCAACGAAGGCCTCACGGTGTTCATGACGGCCGCCTGGAAGCAGCAGCGCTGGGGCGAGGCCGCCTACCAGCGCGAGCTGACCCTGGCGCGCCAACGCCACCAGCGCGCCATCGACGCCGGCTTCGACAAGCCGCTGGCCTGGGCCGGCGACTATCCCAGCCTGGCACTCTCGCGGGCGGTGCGCTACAGCAAGGGCATGCTGTTCATGCACGCACTGCGGCAGGAACTCGGCGAGGCCGCGTTCTGGGACGGCCTGCAGCGCTACACCCGCGCGCATGTCGGCCGGCGCGTGATGTCGGCCGACCTGCAGCGGGCGATGGAATCGGCCGCCGGCCGCAGCCTGGCCGCTCTTTTCGGACGTTGGGTCTATTGATGCACCGAGGCCGCGCGCGCCAGGTGCGCGTCGGCCTGTTCGCGGTACCAACCCAGGCATTGCGGGTTGGCCATCGCATCGCGGTTGACCACCTTGTCCATCGGCTGGCCGAGGAAGATCTTCTTGATCGGCACTTCCTGCTTCTTGCCCGACAGCGTGCGCGGGATCTCCGGCGCCTGGATCACCGCATCGGGCACGAAGCGCGGTGACAGCGCGGCCTTGATCGCGCCCTGGATGCGTGCGCTCAGCGTCGCATCGAGCACGGCGCCCTCGCGCAGCACGACGAACAGCGCCATCCAGCTCTCGCGTCCCAGGTACTCGAGGTCGATCACCATCGAGTCCAGCACCTCGGGCATGGCCTCGACGGCGGCATAGATCTCGCTGGTGCCCATGCGCAGGCCGTGGCGGTTGATGGTGGCGTCGCTGCGGCCGTAGATCACGCAGGAGCCGTCGGGCCCGATCGACAGCCCGTCGCCATGGCGCCAGACACCGGGGTAGACATCGAAGTAGCTGGAGAGATAACGCGCATTCTGCGCGTCACCCCAGAAGTACAGCGGCATCGAGGGCATTGGCTTGGTGATCACCAGCTCGCCGACCTCTTCGGCCACCGGACGGCCCTGGTCGTTCCAGGCCTCCACCGCGCAGCCCAGCTGGCGGCATTGCATGCGGCCGGGCTGCAACGGCAGCCCGCGGTGGCCACCGATCACCGAGGCGGCGAAGTCGGTGCCGCCGGAGATGTTGTTCCACCACAGGTCCGGGCGCCCGAGCCGTGCGAAGGCCTCGCTGCCCCAACGCTGCACGTCCTCCGACAGCGGCGACCCGGTGGTGCCGAGCGCGCGGATGCGCGTGAGGTCGCCGCAGCCCTCGAGCCGGACGCCGGCCTTCATGCAGTTGGCATAGAAGGCCGCGCCGGCGCCGAAGTAGCTGACCTGGTGCCGCGCCGCGAAACGCCACAGCACGCCCCAGTCGGGCTTCTCTTTCGAGCCGGCCGGGCTGCCATCGAACAGGCAGATGGTCGTGCCGCTCAGCAGCCCGGCGACCTGCGCGTTCCACATCACCCAGCCGGTGGAGCTGTACCAGTGGAAGCGCTCGCCGAAGTTGTTGGCCTCGTAGCTGGCGCCCAGGTCATTGTGCAGGCCATTGGCCATCTGCATCAGCAGCACGCCGCCATGGCCGTGCACGATGGGTTTCGGCAGGCCGGTGGTGCCGCTGGAGTAGACGATCCACAGCGGGTGGTCGAAGGGCAGCCACTCGGGTTCGAACGCCGCGGTGGCGGCGTCGTCGCGGGCGATGGCGCCGTCGAACAACAGCTCGGCGTCGAGCGTGGCGGCCGCATGCGGCGTGCGCAACAGCACCACCTGCTGCACGCTGGGCAAGGCCGCGCGCAGCGCCTGCACCACCGCGCTGCGGTCCTGCGCCCGGCCGGCGTAGTACACCCCGTCGGTGGCGATCAGCACGCGTGGTTCGATCTGCTTGAAGCGGTCGGTCACCGCCTGCGCGCCCATGTCCGGCGCGCAGACGCTCCAGACCGCACCGATGCTGCAGCAGGCCAGGAAGGCCACCACGGTCTGCGGCACGTTCGGCAGGTAGGCCGCCACCCGGTCGCCGCGCTGCACGCCGAGATCGCGCAGTGCCAGCGCCAGCGAAGCCACCTGGCGCCGCAGTTCAGGCCAGGACAAGTGCTGCACCTGGCCGAGCTCGTCTTCGGCGATCACGGCCGGCATGCCGGCGGCGTCAGCTGCGGCCACGTGACGCAGCACGCGCCGTGCATAGTTCAGCTGCGCACCGGGAAACCAGCGCGCACCCGGCATGCGGGCATCGGCCAGCACCGCGCTGTGCGGAGTCGGTGACTGCATGCCACCGTAGTCCCACACGCTCTGGAAGAACGCGGACTGATCGTCGACCGACCAGCGCCACAGCGCTTCGTAGTCGTCGAACACGAGGCCGCGTTCGCGGCGCAACCAATCCTGGTACAGACGGATCTGGGGCTTGAAGGGAGCGGACATGCCGTGGAGCGTATGCCAGCGGCCTGCACCGGTGATTGCGGGTTTGCACGCTGCGGCCCTGTCGCGCGGGCGACCCCCTCGCTAGAATCCACGACCGGTCGGCAGTTCACCCAGGCGTTGCCGCGCGAGCCACTCGCGAGCTAAACCTGCCTTCGCTTTCCCAAGCCTCATGCGTCGCTTTTGTGCGTGCAGGGTCTGGAAGTCGGCAACCACCAGCGCGCCCTTCGCGGGGCGGCACTGCATGCGCGAAAGGACTGTTCATGAGCCATTTGCCGCTCTCTTTCGTCGTGCCCGACGCCTCGCAGTTCGCGAAGTCACTGGGCCTGTCGCTGAAGGCCCGCCATGCCGAGGGTGCCCCGCCGCCCGGGCATGTCGAGCTGCTGAACCTGATCGCCCGCGCGCTGGGCCATCGCAACCTGCAGAGCCTGCAGGCCGCCCGCGCGAGCGCGCTGCCGACCCTGCCCACCGCCGTCGAAGACCAGCCGCTGCCGCCACCCTTGAGCGACAACGCGCGCAAGGCGCTGATGCAGTTCGACACGCGCGGCCGCCTGATCCGATGGCCGAACAAGTTCAGCGTGCAGAAGCTCGCGATGTGGCTGCTGTGGTCGCGCTTCGATGGCCGCCGCGTGTACACCGAGCGGGAGGTCAACGAGGTGCTGAAGGCGGCCAATGCCTTCGGCGACCATGTGACCTTGCGCCGCGAGCTGATCAACCACCGGCTGATGGCCCGCAAGCCCGATTGCTCGGAATATCGCAAGCTGCCGGCGCGGCCGGACGCCGAAGCGCGCGCGCTGATGAGCACCTGGCGCGCGATGCAGCGCGGCGAGCCCCGATCGATCCGGGTTGCACAGGCGGGCTGACCCCTTTGGGGGACATTGGCCCTCCGCGTCGCAGGGGCCCGCTCACGCCGGCGTGTGACGCGCCCCGCGCTACAGCGCGAGGAAGGTGCGCCGGTAGTGGTCGAGTTCCTCGATCGACTCGTGGATGTCGGCCAGCGCCGTGTGGGCCTGGGCTTTCTTGAAGCCTTCGAGCGCAGAAGGCTTCCAGCGCTTGGCCAGTTCCTTCAGCGTGCTGACATCAAGGTTGCGGTAGTGGAAGAACGCTTCCAGCTTCGGCATGTAGTTCGCGAGAAAGCGGCGGTCCTGGCAGATCGAGTTGCCGCACATCGGGCTCTTGCCGGCGGGCACGTACTGCTGCAGCCATTCGATCACCGCCGCCTCGGCGGCGGCTTCGTCCACGGTCGAGGCCTTCACCCGGTCGATCAGGCCGCTGCGGCCGTGGGTGCCCTTGTTCCAGGCATCCATCGCGTCCAGCGTCGCGTCGCTCTGGTGCACCGCGAACACCGGGCCCTCGACCCGCACCACCAGTTGGGGATCGGTGACGACGACGGCGATCTCGATGATGCGGTCGGTGGCCGGGTACAGCCCGGTCATCTCGAGGTCGATCCAGATCAGGTTCTGATCGCTGCAGGCCAGGGCCGGCACTGCGCTGGGGGTGGGGGCGTTTTCCGTCATCCCGGCATTGTGGCAGCCCGCCCCGCCCAGACGGCGCCGGCAGGCCCGGCGGCCTACACTTGCGGGCTATGTCTTCGACGCTGCTCACGCTGTTGTTCGCCAGTGCGCTGGTGCTCTCGCTCGCGCTCAAGCTCTGGCTCTCGACACGCCAGATGCGCCATGTGGCCGCGCACCGGCAAGCAGTGCCGCCGGCGTTTGCCGGCACCGTCTCGCTGCAGGCACACCAGCGCGCGGCCGACTACACGCTGGCCAAGGGCCGCTTCGGCATCCTGACGATGGCCTTCGGCAGCACCGTGCTGCTGGGCTGGACCTTGCTGGGCGGGCTGGACCGGCTGAACGTCTGGCTGCTGCAGGCGGTGCATGCGCCCTATGGCGACATGGCCTACCAACTGGCACTGCTGACGGCCTTCGCGCTGATCGGCGGCCTGCTCGAACTGCCCTTCGATGTGTGGAGCACCTTCCGGCTCGAGCAGCAGTTCGGCTTCAACCGCACGACGCCGAAGCTGTTCGTGATCGACCTGCTGAAGGGCCTGCTGGTCAGCGCGGTGATCGGCCTGCCGCTGGCGGCGCTGATCCTGTGGATCATGCAGGCCACCGGCCCCTGGTGGTGGCTGTGGGCCTGGGGCGCCTGGGCGGCCTTCAACCTGTTGATCATGGTGCTGTACCCGACCGTGATCGCCCCGCTGTTCAACAAGTTCGAGCCGCTGGCCGATGCCTCGCTGGCCGAACGCGTGCAAGGCCTGATGCAGCGCTGCGGCTTCGCGGCCAAGGGTTTGTTCGTGATGGACGGCAGCAAGCGCTCGGCGCATGGCAACGCGTACTTCACCGGCCTGGGCGCCGCCAAGCGCGTGGTGTTCTTCGACACGCTGCTGGCCAAGCTCTCGCCCGGCGAGGTGGAGGCGGTGCTGGCGCACGAGCTGGGCCACTTCAAGCATCGCCATGTGATCAAGCGCATCGTCGCGATGTTCGCGCTCAGCCTCGCCGGTTTCGCGCTGCTCGGCTGGCTGTCCGGCCAGACCTGGTTCTATGCGGGACTGGGCGTGCGGCCTTCGGTCGGCGCACCGAACGACGCGCTCGCGCTGCTGCTGTTCCTGCTCGTCACGCCGGTGTTCGGGTTCTTCGTCTCGCTTAGGCTCAGATTCAGGTTCGAGTTCAGGCTCC
>CAZXLI010000113.1:0-18124 GCA_964641795.1 uncultured Bordetella sp.
GTCGCGGAAATAGATCTCCGAATAGCATTCGTCGCTGGCGATGACGAAGCCGTGGCGGTCGCTCAACTCGAAGAGCCGCTGCCACTCCGACAGGGGCATCACCGCACCCGTGGGGTTGCCCGGCGAGCAGACGTACAGGAGCTGTGTTCGCGACCACGTGGCGTCGTCGATCTGGCTCCAGTCGGCCGCGAAGTTGCGGGCCGGGTCGCTGTTGGCGAAGGCGGTCGAGGCGCCGGCCAGCAAGGCCGCGCCTTCGTAGATCTGGTAGAAGGGATTCGGGCAGACCACCGTGGCGCCGGGGCGCGATGCGTCGACCACGGTCTGGGCCAGCGCGAACAGCGCTTCGCGCGAGCCGCTGACGGGCAGCACCTGCGTGGCCGGGTCCACCGTCACCGAGTAGCGCCGTTGCAGCCAGCTGGCGATGGTCTCGCGCAAGCGAGGCTCGCCGATCGTCGGCGGATAGACGGCGAGGCCACCCATGCCTTCGATGAGTGCCTGCTTCACCAGCTCGGGCGTCGCATGGCGCGGCTCGCCGATGCCCAGGCTGATCGGCCGCAACACGGGGTTGGGGGTGATGCCGCGGCTGAGTTCGCGCCAGCGCTCGAAAGGGTAGGGGTGCAGCTTCTGCAGCAGCGGATTCATCCGGTGATTATCCCGGAGGCGTGCCCCGGCACCGGGGCTCGGTGAGCCTCGGCGCGTGAAAGCTGGTTAGAGTCCGATCGCCATGCAATTCCTGCCTGCCGTCCAGCCCGTTCTGCCCGCCAGCGAAAACGCCTGGTGCTTTGCATTCGTCGAAGGTCAGCTGCTGCTGCCCGAGCAGCCCGAAGGCGAGGCGCCTGCGCTGCGGCCGGTGGCCGAGACCGTGTTGCTGGCGCAGGCGCAGGCCCGCCACTACCTCGGCCGCTGCGAGGCGCTGGACTGCTGGGCGCTGCGCTTGCCGGCCATACCCGCGGGCTGGCGCGGCATGCCGCTGCGCGCCGCGATGATGAGTTTCCCGCCGACCGTGATGGCGCTGGCCGGCCGCGCTGCGCAGGTGCTCGAGTGGGACCGTGCCCACCGCTTCTGCGGTGCCTGCGGCACGCCGACGGATCTGGTGGCGCATGAGCGTGCGCGACGCTGTCCGGCCTGCGGCCACACTGCCTACCCGCGCCTGAGCCCGTCGATGATGGCGCTGGTGTGGCGCGAAGGCGAACTGCTGCTGGCGCGCGGGCCGCACTTTGCCAAGGGCATGTACAGCGCGCTGGCCGGCTTCGTCGAGCCCGGCGAATCGATTGAAGACTGCGTGCACCGCGAGGTGGCCGAGGAAGTGGGCGTGCAGGTCACCGACCTGCGCTATTACGGCAGCCAGAGCTGGCCATTTCCACACAGCCTGATGATCGCCTACACCGCGCGCTGGGTGGCCGGCGAGATCGTGCCGCAGGAAGGCGAGATCGAGCATGCGGCCTGGTTCCCGATCGATGCGCTGCCGGGCGTGCCGCCGCGCTTCAGCATCTCGGGGCACCTGATCCGCGACACGGTCGAAGCACTCCGCGAAGGCCGGCTGCAGTGAACGAAGGCGCGGCCGGCCAGCGCACGGCCGCTCCGAAGCGGCCGGCACCCCCTCGGGGGGCGGCCACGGTATGCCCGTGGCCTGGGGGTGTCATCAGAGCCAGCCTGCGCAACCCGGGGCGCCGCAACGGCACTTCAGCGTGCCCTCGTGGTGCGTCTCGCCGTAGTTGACGGTGATCTCTTCTCCGGGCGCTATCGCGCGCAGCGCATAGAACTCGATGCGGCCGTCGCGTATCGTCAGCCGCGCGTTCGGCTGGCAGCTGTGGTTGGTGAAGCGCATCGGGTCGTTCGAGCCCGAGGCATCGATCGCCTTCCTGGCCGACACCTCGACGATCATGATGCGCTGGCGCCCCTGGGCGCGCCGGCGCGCCTCGGCCACGCTGATCGATTCGCCGCGGATCTCGCCGATCTTCTTCTGCGGCGGAATGTCCTCGGCGGCGAAAGCGCCAAAGCCGTCGATGCGGCTCTTGCGCACCGCGACCTCGTACTTCTGGTAAGCCGGACGCTCGGGCAGCGTCACTTCTTCGCGGTCTGCGTCCAGCCCTTCAAGGCCGCCATCGTGTTGGCCACGTGGCGGTAGGGATTCAGGCTGGTGAACTGGTAGACGACCTTGCCTTCCGGCGAGATCACGTACGAGGTGCGGTTGGCGTAGTCGGGCTTCAGGCTCAGCACCGCGTCGTACGACTTCATCACGCTCTGGTCCACGTCGGCGCCGACGGCAAACTTGTTGCGGCACTCGGTGGTCGAGAACTTCTTCAGCGTGTCGATGTCGTCGTGCGAGACGCCGATGACCGTGGCGCCCAGCTGCTTGTACTCATCGGTCGCTTCGGCGAACTTGTTGGCCTCGATCGTGCACCCCACGGAGAACGCCGCCGGGAAGAAGTACAGCACCACCGGCCCTTTCTTCAGGGCCTCGGCCAGGTGGAACTTGTAGATGCTGCCGGCCAGCGAAGCGTCGATGGTGAAGTCCGGTGCCTTGTCGCCGACGTCCAGCGCGGCCAGCGCGGGCGCGGCAGACAAGGCGGAAAGCGCCGACAGCGCGGCGCAGACGAGCAAGCGCTTCATGCAGGATCCTTGGCGCCGAGGGGACGATCGGCGTGTTGCCGGATGATACGCAGCGCGCAAACCCTTGGTTGCAGGTGTGGCAAGCGGGGCCGCGGCTTTACCCGAGCAGGCCGCGTTCCATCGGCATCGCGGGCAGGTCGACGGCCGGCTGCGGCTTCCAGCCCTTCTTGCGGTGCTCGGCCACCACGTTGGTGTAGATGCCACCGCGCACGTACCACTTCGCGGTGATGCGGATGAAGCGGGGCTGCGTGGCCTTCACGATGTCGTCGAGGATCGTGTTGGTCACCTTCTCGTGGAACGCGCCTTCGTTGCGGTAGCTCCAGAAATACATCTTCAGGCTCTTCAGCTCGACGCACAGCCGGTCCGCGATCATGTCGATCGTGAAGTGCGCGAAGTCGGGCTGGCCGGTCAGCGGACAGTGGCAGGTGAATTCGGGCACCTGGAACTGGATCAGGTAGTCGCGCTCGGGCGCCGGATTGGCAAAGACATGCAAGTCCTTGCTCGGCGCGGAGGGCGGGTTCGGCGGCATCGGCCGCTCGTTCAGGGCGGGCTTCTTGGCCATGGTCGGCACTCGGACTCGGGAGGGGCGCGGATCGTAGCACCGGGCCCGCATGCCCAGCACAATCGATAGAATTGATAAGGGCCGCGACGCTGTCGGCCCGGCGAGGGCACCATGCGACGACATTTCATGCGCGTCGCGGCGGTCGCGGGCCTGGGCTGGCTTGCGGCGGGCTGCGACCGCCGGCCGGTGGCGGTCCAGGCGGGGGCGCCGCTTCGGATGGCCATGGACCTCTGGGCGGGCTACTTCCCGGCCCTGCTGGCCGATGAACTGGGCTTCACCCGCGAACTTGGCCTGGCGCTGACGATCGCCATACCCGGCAACACCGATCGCATGATGGCCGACTTTGCGGCGGGCCAGTACGAACTCGTGGCCGTGGCCTTGGCCGATCTGGTGAACCTGACCCGTGGCGCGCAGGACCTGCAGGTGATCCTGCAGAGCGACGAGTCGGCCGGCGGCGATCAACTGCTGTCACGCCCGGATTTCCGCAGCGACGCGCCTCGCATCGTCGTCGGCACCAACCTCGGTGGATTCGGCGAACTGTTCGTGCGCGAGTTCCTGCGCCGCCGAGGCATCGACCTGCAGCGCGTGGCGTGGGTCAACGTCGATGCGGCCGACGTCGGTGCCGCGCTGGGGCGCGGGAGGATCGACCTCGGCCATTGCTGGGACCCCTACGCATCGGCCGCCATCGCGGCCGGCGCGGTGTCGCGCTTCACCAGCGCGGAGACGCCGGGCCTGATCCCTGACGTGGTCGCCACCCGCCGCAGCACCATCGACCTGCGCGGCGCCGAACTGCGCGCCTTTGCCGCGGCCTGGTTTCGTGCGCTCGACTGGTGGCAGGCTCAGCCCGAACTCGGCAACGAGCGCCTGGCACGTCGGCTGGGCAAGACGGCTGCCTGGGTGGCCGATGCGCGCAAGGGCCTCCGGCTGGCCAGCCTGGCCGACAACCGTCGCATGCTGGGGGCTGCCGGCAGCGCGCCGGCGATGGCCGAGGTGCTGTTGCGCTACTCGGAGTTCTTCGTGGCGCACGGCACGCTGACGCGACCGATCGACCCGCGAGCGCTGCTGCGTGCCGACCTGCTGCCGTGACGACACGCCGCCTGATCGCGCTGATGCTGCTGGGGCTGGCGGTGCTGCCGCTGGTGGGGCTGAACTTCGTCGACTTCCGCGCCGATGTGCAACGCGCCCGCCAGCAGGGTGAACAGCGCTTGCAGGTGCTGGCGCGCGACGGTGCAGGTGCGCTGGGCGAGCGGGTCGACCGCATGGTCGACAACATGCGGGCGGACGCGGCAATCCCGGCGCTGATGCGCGCGCTCGATGCCGCGGGGTCGCCGGCCTTCGATGCCTTGGAGGTCAATCGGCTGCTGGTGCTGGTCACGCTGCGTGAGCCGCTGCATGCCACCTCGGTGGGGCTGCTCGACCTGCAGGGCCGCAACCTGGCGGACACCAGTCCCGCGCGACAGGGGGGTGACGAAAGCGAGGAGGCCTACGTCAAGGCAGCGCTGGCCGCCGGCTTCGTGCAGCTGCACGGTCCCATGGTGCCGGGGTGGAACAGCCATCCCGGCCTGTTTGTCGTCGCGCCGGTCAAGAACGCGGCGCAGCAGGTGCGTGGCCTGCTGCGCGTGCGCCTGGAGCCGGCGCTGATCGGCCAGGTGCTGGCGCGCCAGGGCGCCGCCTTGCCCGGCCAGGTGAGCCTGGTCCTCGACGGCAGCGGCATCGTGCAGTCCTCCAGCGACCCGCGCTGGCCGCCGGGCCAGCCCGGTCCGGAACTCGGGGCACAGGCCGGGCGGCTGGCGTTCGTCGCGGGCGACCTGGCCTGGCGAGGCGCCCGCCATCCGGTGCCGCACACGCCTTGGCAGGTGCTGGTGGCGCAGCCGGCGCGGGCGTTCGAGGAGCCGGTGCTGGAGCTGCAGCGCGAGTTCGTGCGCAACCAGCTACTGCTGGTGCTGCTGCTGTCGGTGGCGGTGGTGCCGCTGGCCTGGATGCTGGCGCGCCCCGCCGTGGCACTGGCCCAGGCCGCCGAGGCGATCGTGGCCGGCGATCTGGATCGGCGCGCCGCCGTGAGCGGCCCGAGCGAGTTCCGACGGCTGGGGCTGGCGTTCAATGCGATGAACGAGCGCTCCGCGCAGCAGATCCAGGCCCTGTCGGACGAGCACGAGCGCGTCAGCGCGGTGATCGAAGCCACGCAGGTCGCCACCTGGGAGTGGAATCTGCTAACAGGCAATATCCTCGTCAACGACCGCTTCTACGCGCTGCAGGGCTGGACCTTCGAGGAGGTCGGGCCGGTGTCCATGTCCTGGCTGCGCGACCAGACGCATCCGGATGACATGGCGTCGGTGATCGAGGCCATGCGACGGCACTTCGCGCGCGAGACCGAGGTCTACGAAGCCGAGTTCCGCCTGCGGCACAAGGCAGGCCATTGGGTCTGGATGCACGATCGCGGCAGGGTGCGCCAGCGTTCGCGCAGTGGCAAGCCCTTGCGCATGGTGGGCACGCGCCTGGACATCAGTGCGCGCAAGCAGGCGGAGATCGCGCTGCGCGACAGTGAGGGCCGGCTGCTGGCGCTGAACGCGCACCTGGAGCACCAAGTGGCGGCGCGCACGGCCGAACTCGCGGCGGCCAAGGACGCCGCGGAGCATGCGAATCGCGCCAAGAGCGTTTTCCTGGCCAACATGAGCCACGAGATCCGCACGCCGCTGAACGCCATCATCGGCCTCACGCAGCTCTTGCAGGCCGAGTCGCCGCAACCGGCACAGCAGGAACGGTTGCGCAAGGTCAGCCATGCGGCCGACCACCTGCTGGGCCTGCTGAACGATGTGCTCGACATCTCGAAGATCGAGGCCGACAAGCTGGCGCTGTCGGTCGAGGACTACGAGCTGCATGCCTTGCTCGAGCGCAGCTGTGCGATGGTGCGACCGGCGCTCGAAGCCAAGGGCCTGACCCTGCACCTTCAGATCGAAGGGTCGCCGCCGCGCCTGCGGGGCGATGCACGTCGGCTGGGCCAGGTGCTGCTGAACCTGCTGAGCAATGCGGTCAAGTTCACCGAGCATGGGGGCATCAGGCTGAGCGCTGCACGCGTGGCCGATGGTGGACAGGATCGATTGCGCATCGAGGTCTCCGACACCGGCATCGGCCTGGCCCCTGATGAACTGCAGCGGCTGTTCCAGCCCTTCGAGCAGGCCGACTCGTCGACCACTCGTCGCTTCGGCGGCACCGGCCTGGGGCTGGCCATCAGCAAGCGCCTGGTCGAACTGATGGGCGGACGCATCGGCGCGCGCAGCCGTCCAGGCGAGGGCAGCTGCTTCTGGTTCGAACTGCCGTGGGCTGAAGCGCAGACCCGCAGCGCGCTGCCCGATGCCGGTGACGCGCCGCGCCTGGATGGCCTGCAGTTGCTGCTGGCAGAAGACAACGAGGTGAACCAGGAAGTGGCTCGTGCGATCCTGCAGGGTGCCGGGGCGGCGGTGGACGTGGCGGTCGATGGGCGCATGGCACTGGCCATGGCGCGCGACCGGGCCTACGACCTGATCCTGATGGACATGCAGATGCCGGTGATGGACGGCCTGGAAGCGACGCGACTGATCCGCCAACTGCCCCAGCATGGGCAGACGCCGATCATCGCGATGACGGCCAATGTGTTCGCCGAAGACCAGCAAGCCTGCGCGGACGCCGGCATGAACGATCACCTGCCCAAGCCGATGCAGGCGGCGGCGTTGGTATGGATGGTGCAGCGCTGGTGCCGGGCAACCACCGCCTGAGCAACATGCGGTGGTATCATCGCGCGCCGTTCGGCACCACCGCGAATGCCGGGAAATTCGTTATAAATCAATAGTTTGAGCGCGCTGGTGCGGTCTTCAGCCGGCACGCTCTGCCCGCTGCCTGCATGCGCCTGAACCAGATCAAGCTCTCGGGCTTCAAGTCCTTCGCCGAACCCACCACCTTCCAGCTGCCGGGCCAGCGTGTCGGCGTGGTCGGCCCCAATGGCTGCGGCAAGTCCAACATCATGGACGCAGTGCGCTGGGTGCTCGGCGAAAGCAAGGCCAGCGAACTGCGCGGCGAGAGCATGCAGGACGTGATCTTCAACGGCTCGGGCAACCGCAAGCCCGCCAGCCGCGCCAGCGTCGAGCTGGTGTTCAGCAACGAAGACGCGCGCGCCGGCGGCCAGTGGAACCAGTTCGCCGAGATCGCGGTGAAGCGCGTGCTGACGCGCGACGGCACCAGCAGCTACTTCATCAACAACCAGCCGGTGCGCCGGCGCGACGTGCAGGACGTGTTCCTCGGCACCGGCCTGGGGCCGCGCGCCTACGCGATCATCGGCCAGGGCACGATCAGCCGCATCATCGAGTCGCGGCCCGAAGAGCTGCGCATGTTCCTCGAGGAAGCCGCGGGCGTCTCGAAGTACAAGGAGCGCCGCCGCGAGACCGAGAACCGGCTGAAGGACACGCGCGAGAACCTCACCCGCGTCGAAGACATCCTGCGCGAGCTGAACGCCAATCTCGACAAGCTGGAACAGCAGGCCGCGGTGGCCAGCCAGTACCGCAGCCTGCAGGACGAAGGCACGCGCAAGCTGCACTACCTGTGGTTCCTGAAGCAGCGCGACGCGGCCACCGAGGAAGAGCGCGTCAAGCTCGCGGTGCTGGAGGCCACCAATGCGCTGGAAGCGCGGCTGGCCGAGCTGCGCCACGTCGAGGCCGAACTCGAGACCGTGCGCCAGGCGCACTACAGCGCCAGCGACGCGCTGCACACCGCGCAGGGTTCGCTGGCCGAAGCCGCGTTGGAGGTGAGCCGGCTCGAAGAGCGCATCCGCTATGTCGTCGAAGGCCGCCAGCGCGTGCAGCAGCGCCTGGCCGAGCTGCAGGCGCAGACGGCGCAGTGGGAAGACCGCCGCGCCCAGGCCGAGGCCGAGCTGGAGACCATTGCCGAGCAGATCGCCGCCGCCGAAGAGCAGGCCGAGCTGCTGGCCGCGCAAGCCGAGGAAGAGGCGATGCGACTGCCCGACAGCGAAGAGGCGGTGCGCAGCGCCCAGGCCCGCGCCAACGAGCAGCGCGGCAAGGTGGCCGAGGTGCAGCAGCAGATCCAGGTGCTGGCCAGCGAAAGCCGGCACATCGAAGAGCAGTCACGGCAGCTGCGCGCCCGGCGCGATCGGCTGGCCGGCGAGGCGCGCAGCCTGGCTTCACCGGACATGGCGCGGCTGGAAGAACTGCGCCGGCAGACCGCCGCGGCCGACGAGGCCAAGGACCTGGCCGATGCCCGCCTGCACGAGCTGCAGGAGCAGGCGCCGCAGCTCGAAGAGCAGCGCCGCGTGCAGCAGGAGGCGGTGAATACCGAATCGGGCAAGCAGGCCGACATTTCGGCACGGCTGTCGGCGCTGCGCGCGCTGCAGGACAAGGTGCAGACCGAAGGCAAGCTGAAGCCCTGGCTGGCCAAGCACGGGCTGGACAGCCTGCCCGGCCTGTGGACCAAGGTGCACATCGAGCCCGGCTGGGAAACCGCGCTCGAAAGCGCGTTGCGCGAGCGGCTCAATGCGCTGGAGGTCGGCCGCGTCGAGACGGTGCGGGCGTTCGTCGGCGATCCGCCGCCCGCCAAGCTGGCCTTCTACACGCCGCCGCAAGCGGCCATCAGCAACACGCACCAGACGCTGTCGCGCCTGAGTGACCTGCTGCGCCTGGGCGATGCGGGGCTGAAGGCGCTGCTGAACGACTGGCTCGAAGGCGTCTACACCGCCGCCAGCATCGACGAGGCCCTGGCCCAGCGGCCGCAGCTGACCCACGGCGAAGTGATCATGACCCGCGAGGGCCATGCCGTCAGCCAGTATTCGGTGGCCTTCTACGCGCCCGACTCCGAGCAGGCCGGCATGCTGGCCCGGGCGCAGGAGATCGAGAACCTGGAGCGCCAGCTGCGCGCGCAGGTGCTGATCGCCGAGGAGGGCAAGAGCGCGCTGGTGCGGCTGGAGGCCGCCTGCACCGAAGCCTCGCTGCGCCTGGTGTCGGCGCGCCGCGAGGCAGGCGAGACGCAGACCCGCGCGCACCAGTTGCACGTGGAGCTGCTGCGCCTGTCGCAACAGGCGGAAGCCACCAGCCAGCGCCGCGGTCAGCTCGATGAGGAACTGGCCGAGGTCGATGCCCAGCTCGAAGCGCTGGACGAGCGCCGCGCCACCGGCGAGGCGCGCTTCGAAGAGCTCGACATGCAGCTGGCCAACACCCAGGAGCGCCATGCCGAACTCGAAGAAGCGGTGATGGCGGCCGAGCGCAAGTCCAGCGACGCGCGCGAGCAGCTGCGCGCGCTGGAGCGCCGGGCGCAGGAATCGCAATTCCAGGCGCGTGCGCTGGTGGCGCGCCGCGGCGAACTGCAGCGCGCCATCGAGACCGCGCAGCAGCAGGCCGGCAGCAACGCGCAGGCCGGCGAACAGCTGGAACTCGAGCTCGGCAGCTTGAACGATGCTGCCGCGCAGGCCGGCCTGCAGACCGCGCTGGCGCTGAAGCTCGAACGCGAGCAGGCGCTGGCGGCGCAGCGCAGCCAGTACGACGACCTGTCGGCCAAGCTGCGGGCTGCCGACGAGCAGCGGCTGCAGTTCGAACGCAGCCTCGACCCCTTGCGCGAGAAGATCACCAAGCTGCAGCTCGAGGCGCAGGCCGCGCAGCTGGGCGGCGCGCAATACCTCGACCAGCTCACCGCTGCCGGCGTCGACCTCGAGGTGCTGGCCGCGGACGTCGCCGCGAACAACGTCAAGCTGTGGGGCCTGCAGGGCGAGATCGACCGCATCAACCGTGAGATCGCCGCCCTCGGCGCGGTCAATCTCGCGGCGCTGGACGAACTGACCGCCTCGCGCGAGCGCAAGACCTTCCTCGATGCACAGAACGCCGACCTGAACGAGGCCATCACGACGCTGGAAGGCGCGATCCACAAGATCGACCTCGAGACCCGCGACCTGCTGGGCAAGACCTTCAACCAGGTCAACGAGCAGTTCGGCCGCATGTTCCCCAGCCTGTTCGGCGGCGGCACCGCGAAGCTGGTGATGACCGGCGACGAGATCCTCGATGCCGGCGTGCAGGTGATGGCGCAGCCGCCGGGCAAGAAGAACTCGACCATCCACCTGCTCTCGGGCGGCGAGAAGGCGCTGACCGCGATTGCGCTGGTGTTCGCGATCTTCCTGCTGAACCCGGCGCCGTTCTGCCTGCTGGACGAAGTGGATGCGCCGCTGGACGACGCCAACACCGAGCGCTATGCCAAGCTGGTGGCCGAGATGAGCCACAAGGGCACCCAGTTCCTCTTCATCAGCCACAACAAGATCGCGATGGAGATGGCCGAGCAGCTGATCGGCGTGACGATGCAGGAGCAGGGCGTCTCGCGCATCGTCGCGGTCGACATGGAAGCCGCGATCGGCATGGCGGAAGCGGCATGATCGAGGACTGCCGATGACCTTGATGGCTGCACTGGCGATCCTCGGGGGGCTGGTGCTCGCCGCCGTCGTCGCGCATGGCGCCTGGAGTGCACGCAAGGCCAGCCCGCGCCAGGCCGAGCATCTGGCCGACAATGGCCGCGTCGAACCGGTGTTAGGTGCTGCGCCAGCGGCTGTGGTCGAAGAGGCCGCAGCGCTGTCGGAGCTGAAGGCCGCGGTGGCGCGCAAGCCCAGCGCGCGTCTCGACCCCCTGATCGATGCCATCGCGCCGATCACGCTGGAAGCGCCGGTCAGCGGTGAGCTGGCCTTGACGCACCTGCCGCCTTCGCGCCGCGCCGGCAACAAGCCCTTCCTGATCGAGGGCCTGAACGCGGAAACCGGCGAGTGGGAGCTGCCGGCCTCGGGCCAGCGCTACAGCGAGTTCCAGGCCGGCGTGCAAATGGCCAACCGCTCGGGCGCGCTGAACCAGATCGAGTTTTCCGAGTTCGTGCAGAAGCTGCAGGGCTTTGCCGACGGTGTCGGCGGCATGGTCGAGGTGCCGGACATGATCGAAGTGGTCAACCGCGCGCGCGAGATCGACGCCTTTGCCAGCGAGCACGATGCGCAGCTGGCTGTCACCTTGCGCGCCAACGGCGCGGCCTGGTCGGTGGGTTACCTGCAGCAATGCGCCGGCCGCCGCGGCTTCGTGCCGGGGGTGCTGCCGGGCCGCCTGGTGCTGCCTTCGGCCGAAGAGGGTGCGCCGCCGGTGCTGGTGCTGGCCTTCGACCCCCAGGCCGCGCTGGCGGAAGACCCGCATATCGCTGCGGTGCGTCAGGTCACGCTGTCGCTGGACGTGCCGCAGACACCCGAGGCCGCCGAGCCCTTCCCGGCCTGGCACGACGCCGCCCGCAACCTGGCTGCGGACATGGACGCGACGATGGTCGACGACCAGGGCCGGCTGATCACGCTGCATGCGTTTGCGGCGATCGGCACCGACCTGCAGACGCTGTACCGCGCGCTCGAAGCGCAGGAGTTGACGGCGGGTTCGACCGCGGCGCGGCGGCTGTTCAGCTGAGCTCGCGCTTGATCTGCCGCATCAATTGAGCGGCTGATCGATCCCGCCGCGTGCCGCCTGGCGGGTGGCCTCGCGTGAGCGCCAGGCCGCGCACACCTGCACCTGCTCCAGCGTCTGCGCCAGCGCACGGCGGCCGCCCTGGTACTTGGCCGCGACCGGGCCGAACAGGCGGTCGATGCGCTGGGCTTCTTCGGCGCTGCAGGCTTTGTCGACGCGCGTCGGCAGCACTGCGGGCTCGTCGCGGCCCATGCGGCGGGTGATGTCGGCGTAGCGCGCCTGCAGGAACTGCAGCAGCCCTTCGCGCAGGGCGGGCAGTTCGTTGTGGGCATGCATCACCGCGCCGCCGGCCTCGCGGAAGTCGATGGCCGGGTCGAGCATCAGTTCGCGTGCGCGCTGCGCCAGCCGGGGGGAACGGAAATGGCCGAGCGCGGCATAGAGGTCGCTGCGCAGCGAACGGTCGGTGGCGCTGCGCGCGGCAGCGAGCAGCGCTTCGAACAAGGCGTCGTCGCCGTCCAGCGCTGCGCTGGCCAGCAGTGCGGCGCGGGTCGCGGTCTCCGGTGCCGCGCCACCGGCCAGCCAGGCCTGCGCGTGTTCGCGGGCCTGCCGGCGCAACAGCGCATCCTCGCCCAGGTCGGCCACCAGCGGCACCAGCAGGGCCCGCAGCAGCGGTGCGTCCTGCGGCTCGCCCGGCAGCGCTTGCCAGCCGAGGGCGCGGGCGCGCTCGCCAAAGGCGCGTTGCCAGCGGGCGGCGTCGCCGGCCGCGCCAGCGGCCTGCAGCCTGCGCGCGCGGGCCAGCATGCCCGCGGCCTGCTCCACCACGGTGTGGTCGGCATGACCCGCAAAGTGCTCGGCCATCGCGAGCATCTCGTTCAGCGGCAGATCGCCGGCTTCGCTCAAGCCCTCGGCATCGTCTAGCAGGCTCAGCACCTCGCCAGCCGTCAGGTCGGGCTGCGCCAGCAGCGCGCGTCGCAATGCCGGCGCGTAGGCCACGCGGTAGTAGCCGATGCCGCCGGCATTGGCCTGCACCCAGGCCGGGCACTGCGCATCCGGCAGCGCGGCCGTTGTCTCGCGCTGGTCCAGCATCACGCGGGTGCTGCCGCCGGGCGTGCGGATCAGCATCGGCAGCTGCCACTGCGGCGCCGGGCCGGTGCCGGTAGCGGTGGCGGGCGCGGCCAACGCCAGCAGGCGCGATTGCGCGAGCCGCAGCCGCGGTGCCTGGCCCTCGTCGCATTGCAGTGCCACTGCCACGCGCGGAATGCCGGGCTGTGCGGTGAAGCTGCGCAGCGCGTCTGGCAGCGCCGGGTCCTGCGTGCCCAGCGCGGCCAGGAAATCGTCGCCGCTGGCATGGCCCCAGGCATGCCTGTGGATGTAGCGCCGCACGCCTTCGCGGAATCGTTCGGGGCCCAGCCAGGCCTCGAACATCGACAGCACCGCCTGGCCCTTCTCGTAGGTGATGCTGTCCCACAGGCTGCCGAGGTCATCGTCGGTCACCACTGGCTGCTGGATGCGGCGCGATGAAGCCAGGCGGTCGGTGTGCATCGCGCGCGCGCGCGCCTGCTGCGCGGCGGTGGTCCACTGCCACTGCGGCATCACCTCGACCGTGATGCGGTCGCCCAGCCACGAGGCGAAGGATTCGTTCAGCCACAGGTCGTCCCACCAGCGCATCGTCACCAGGTTGCCGAACCACTGGTGCGCCAGTTCGTGAGCGGCCAGGCCGACGTAGTTGCGCTGGAACCGCGGCGTCACGTCGGCCGGCGTGGCCAGCAGCAGCGGGGCGCCGTAGGTGATGAGGCCTGCGTTCTCCATCGCGCCGAAGCCGGCCGGCACGCTCATCGCCAGGCTGTCGAGCTTGCCGTAGGGGTAGGGCAGGTCGAAGTAGACCTCCAGTTGTTCGACGATGCGCGCGGTGATGCCGGCGGCATAGGCGGCCTCGCCGGCGCGCCCGCGCGGCGCCAGGAAGCGGATCGGCAGTGGGCCGGCCGGCGGCGCATCCAGCGCCTCGAAGGGGCCGACCGCGAAGGCCAGCAGGTAGCTCGGCAGCGGCGGGGTCGGCAGGAACTCGACCCGCTTGAAGCCGGGCGCTGCCGGCTCCTCGCGCCGCACTGCGGTGTTGGCCACCGCCATCAAGTCCTGCGGCACCGTCAGCGTCAGCTTGAACGGCACCTTCCAGCCGGGCTCGTCGAACAGCGGGAACACCAGCCGCGCGCCGGTCGATTCGAACTGCGTGTAGGCATACCAGTCGCCGGCCTCGCGGCGGTGGAACAGGCCGTCTTCGTCGGTGTCCTGCTGCTTGCCGCTGAAGGCCAGGCCCAGGCGCGCCCGGCCTGCCGGCAGCGTGGGCTGCGGGAAGCGCAGCTCGATGCGTTCGGGGTCGAACTGGCGCGTCTTGGCGGCGTACTTCTTCGCGCCGATCTCGATCCAGGCCTGCCGGATCGTCAGGCCTTTCGCATGCAGCAGCAGCAGCTTCTGCGGCTGCGCGAGTTCGATGTCGATTTCGACCTCGCCACTGTGAGTCGCCTGGGCGGGGTCGACGGTCAGCGCAAGCTGGTAGCCCAGCGGCTTCACTGCTTCGGGCAGGCGCATCGGCGGCGCCGACCAGGCCGGCTGCAGCGGGCCGAGCAGCAGCAGGAGCAGGAGGGCGGCGAGAGGGTGCCGCAGGTGGCAAGGTGGCATGGAGCGCGACTCTACATCGTCGAGTTCCGTGGGGCTTTGCCAGTTAGGGGTAGGTGACGCTCATCTATTGAATTAGTGAGGCGTCCACTCTAGGATCGCGCCGCGGTCGAAGGAAGGGCCGCGGTTCGCCGCCGGCGGACCTTCACTACATCGAGGGAGCACTTCATGAGACAAGTCATCGGTGCGGGCCTGCTGGCCCGCACCTCGCTACTGGCCGCCCTGTCGGCCGCCATTCTGGCCGCCTGCGGTGGCAGCGGCGACGACTCGGCAGCAGAAGCGAAGAAGCGGCCTGCCGCTGCCAGCATCGGCGTCGCCGAAACCGCCGGCGCCGAACGCGATTCGGCCCTTGTGTCGACGCAAGCCGCCAGCTACAAGACCTGTGCGGACGCCGACTACCTGCTGATGAGTCCCAGCGTCGACGGCGACGCGGCCTTGATGGATCGTTTCCGCTCCTGTGTGAAGGTGGTGTCCGATCGCCAGTCGATCTACGCTGACCTGATGTGGCAGGGCAACAAGTGGGTCTTCTACTCGGCGAGCGCCGGCCTGCCGATGGTCACGCACATCATCGGACTTGCCGAGATCGAGACCAAACTCGGCATCGAAGCACCGACGAACGGCCTGGACGTGCAGTACGCCATGGCAGTGAGGATCAAGAGCTTCGAGAAGACGCTGGCGGACTTCAGCGAGCCGTTGAACATTACGATCACGCCGGCTGGCACCATCAACCCCGGGTCCAGTTGGGGAAGAGGTGTCACAGGCCAGAGCGTCGTCTGGGGCAACAACGTGCCCACGACGACGATTCCATTGGCCGCGGGCCAAACCGCCGGCCCGGCCAGATTCACCGCGACCTTGAACTGGACCGGCAGCGGCATCGACGACTGGGCGACGTTCCGAACCGAGTTGCGGGGCCTGTACTACGGCTTGGTGCCGGGCAAGGGCATCAACCGACCCGCTGGTGGGCCGATTTTCGAACTGCAGTCGCAAGGCAGTTCGTCGAGATTTCCAACCCATGATCTGCGATGTGATCGCATCATCACGAGAAGTGGATTCACGAGTGGCTGCGTGTTTCCGTCCGCTTCCGCGGTCTTTGTATTGGCCAATACGGTCAGCCGAACGACGCCGGACGCGGGGGTTCCGACGCCGCCAGTGAACATTTCAGATGTCGGTCGGCACATTTATGATGCTCAGACGACTGTCCAAAGTGTTGGTTCGGTCCCGAAGAGTCAACTGTCGCCCGGGCGATTCAAGTTGAAGTCAGGAACGAGAGCGATTGCCGACGATACGGGGAATGAGAGCTATCTCGGGATCATCTACGATCCGAGTCAGGAGAATGCCAATCGGAACTTGGCATGCGTTGCGTCGACTGCGCTTATCTATGATCGTGGAAACCCGACCTCTCCGACCTGCGCCGCGGGAGGGGTCACATGCAGTTGCGACGAGTACCCATTCGCGAAGACGCAAAGCGGCGCAGCGTTCAATGCCAATGCAACATCGGTTCGCATGGTGGATCAGCGAGCCAACAGCTCGGTCGGTGGAAAGTGGTCTGTCTTCCTGGCGGAACAGCGCGTGTTTCCCATATCGACCGGCGTGATTGACAGGTTCTGGGTCAATGCCGAGGCGTTTGCGCCGCGCTAGGCCAGCAAGGCGGAATGTGCGGCATGGCAGATACATGGAGTCGTCTGGGTAGCGTGCTTGCTCAGAAATTTCCAGGTATCGTAAAGGGTTCGCTTCGCCAAGGCGCTACGCTTGACGAAATTCGCGCGGTCGAGGATGCCATTGGGGTTGAATTTCCCCCCGACCTGCGCGAAGCCTATCTGCATTTCGACGGGGTTGCCGTCGGCAGCGACAAGGTGTTCACTCGCGAAGAGCGAATCCCGAGACTGATACTCGGGGGGTGCGAATGGGTTCGCCTGGAATACGTCGTGACGATCTGGCAGCAGTTCCGCCAAGTCATGGCGGCACAACTGCCGGAGTTCGGCGATCCGGGCGAGCCGCGGCCGGAATGGAAGGTGCGCGATGCGTTGTGGATCGATCCGTTGTGGATTCCGGTTGGTTTTGGCTACGACGGGAAATATGCAGCCTGTGACATGCATCCTGCGCCCGCCGGCATTCTTGGGCAACTGATATCCACGTCGCCGGGCGGAGGGGATGAAGCAGTCCTTGCCTCGTCTTTCGAATCGTATTTCTCCAGATTCGTCCTGGGGCTGGAGCGTGGCTTGCTGAGTGCCGAGAATGGGTGCTGGGTCGATCGCGCGGGTCGTTGTGTCTTCGACCTGGCCGAGGTCGGGCTGTAAGCCTGTCGCGCCCGGGTCGCCGACCCTTCTACACTTTGGGCGATGAAGCCCCTACGCTACCCGCCTTCGCGCCTTCGAGACGAAGCTGAGTGCCATACCGGAACGGGCGGGCGGCCACGATGAGTGCCGAGCCCACCCAGCGCGCCGCCGAGCTGCGTGCCCAGCTGCAGTACCACGCGCAGCGCTACTACGTCCACGATGCGCCGGAGATCCCCGATGCCGAGTACGACAAGCTCTTCCAGGAGCTGCAGGCGATCGAGGCCGCGCATCCCGAGCTGATCACGCCCGACTCGCCGACGCAGCGCGTCATCGGCGCGGTGCTCGAAGGCCTGCGGCCGGTGACGCATGCGGTGCCGATGCTGTCGATCGAGACCGAGCGCGACACCACCGAGGCCGCGGCCCACCGCTTCGACGCACGCGTACGGCGCGCACTGGAGCTGCCCGACGATGCGCCACCGGTGGCCTATTCGGCCGAGTTGAAGTTCGATGGGCTGGCGATCAACCTGCGCTACGAGCGTGGCGTGCTGGTGCAGGCGGCCACCCGAGGCGATGGCGAGACCGGCGAGGACGTGACGCACACGATCCGCACCGTGAAGGACATTCCGCACCATCTGAAGGGCGCGGCCGCCCCGGTGATCGAGGTGCGCGGTGAGGTCTACATGCGGCGCGACGACTTCGAGCGCCTGAACGAGCAGCAGCGTGCGAAGGGCGACAAGACCTTCGTGAATCCGCGCAATGCGGCGGCCGGCGTAGTGCGGCAGCTCGATGCGCGCGTCGCCGCGTCGCGGCCCTTGAGCTTCTTCGCGTATGGGCTGGGCGAGGTGCAGGGCTGGGAGCCGCCGGCCACCCACAGCGCGACGCTGGCCGCGCTGGCGGCGCTGGGTGTCACGGTCAATGACGACCGCGCAGTGGTGCTGGGCGCCGAGGGGCTGGTGGCCTTCCATGCCCGCATCGGTGCGAAGCGCGACGCGCTGCCCTTCGACATCGACGGCGTGGTCTACAAGGTGGACGACCGCGCGCTGCAGCAGCGCCTGGGCTTCAAGACCCGCGAGCCACGCTGGGCGCTCGCGCACAAGTACCCGGCGCAGGAGCAGGTGACGCTCTTGCGGGACATCGAGATCCAGGTCGGCCGCACCGGCAAGCTGACCCCGGTGGCCAAGCTGGAGCCGGTGTTCGTCGGCGGCACCACCGTCAGCAATGCCACCTTGCACAACGTGTTCGAGCTGCGCCGCAAGGGGGTGCGCATCGGCGATCAGGTGATCGTGCGCCGCGCAGGCGACGTGATTCCCGAGGTGGTCGGCAAGGTGCCCGGCGCGCGCCCCGCCTACGTGCCGAACTTCCGCATGCCCCGGGTCTGCCCGGTGTGCGGCAGCGCGGCGGTGCGCGAACGCGGCGGCATGGACTACCGCTGTTCGGGCGGCCTGTTCTGCGCCGCGCAGCGCAAGCAGGCGCTGCTGCATTTCGCCGGCCGGCGCGCGATGGACATCGAAGGCCTGGGCGACAAGCTGGTCGACCAGATGGTGGATGCGGGCGTG
>CAZXLI010000114.1:0-18019 GCA_964641795.1 uncultured Bordetella sp.
CGTTGCCGCCGATGGTGCAGGCGATCTGGGACGAGGGATCGGGCGCGTAGTACAGCCCGTGCGGCGCCGCGGCCTCGCTGATGGCCAGGTTGCGCACGCCGCATTGCACGACGGCCGTGCGTGCCAAGGGGTCGATCTTGACGATGCGATTGAACCGCGCCAGCGAGAGGGTCAGGCCCATCGCATGCGGCATCGCGCCGCCGGACAGGCCGGTGCCGGCGCCGCGCGCGACCACCGGCAGCTGCAGCGCATGGCAGGCCTTCAGCAGTGCGGCAACCTGGTCCTCGGTCTCGGGCAGCGCCACCAGCAGCGGGGTCTGGCGGTAGGCGGTGAGGCCGTCGCATTCGTACGGCGTGGTGTCCTCGCGGCTGTACAGCAGCGCATGCGGCGGCAACAGCGCCTGCAGCGCGGCCAGCGCCTGCTGCTGGCGCGCGAGTCGCTCGTCGCGGCTGGGAGCCGCCAGGTCGTGGGGGGCGTTCATGCGCGAGGGGGAACGGCGGCGAAGGCGGCCACGAAGGCCGGGCGGCACGAGTCTAGTGCAGCGCCTGCCGCGCGCCCATCGGGCACGGCCATGAAAGTTCTTCGCGCAGATCGCGCGGCAAATTCGCTTGGCGTGCGCCGAGCCGGCTGTTCTTCAGTTGCGCACGAAGACCGTCAGCACGCCGGTGTAGCCGTAGAGGTGGTGATGCGCGATCTCGCCGCCGGCGAAGAAGCCGGTGAGGGGCACGTCGCCGAGGGCGTGCTGCACGATCAGCGCCTCGGCCGAGGGTCCGCCGAAGTGCGGTCCGCCACGGCCGGCGCACGAGACGTAGATCGCGCCGGCGATGCGCGAGGCCGGCGCCTCGGTGCCGTCGCCATGCAGCGCGGGCACCGGTGCATCGGCCTCGACCTCGTCGCGGATCTCGCTGCAGATGCGCACCAGGTCGCGCCGCGCGGCTTCGGTGTCGCGGCGGCAGAACGCCAGCTGTTCGCCGGGCTGCAGCAGGTCGGCCACCGCCACGGCGTCGCGCGCGGGGTCGATGCCGATCAGGTGCCGCACGCGCGTGTCGGTGCCGAACTGGCCGCCGCGCGCGAGCATCGTGTCGCCGGCATCGCTCAGGCCCACCAAGGTGCCGCGCATCGCCCGCAGCGCGGGCTCCGGGTGGTCCAGCGTCTGCCCCAGGTCGGCCAGCAGCTGCGGCAGCGCCGGCCGGCCGTCGAGCTCGATCACCAGGTTGCGGTCGCAGGCGGTGATGCGGCGCGTCGGTCCCACCGGCTGGCAGCCCTGGGTGACGCGCGACAGCAGCGCCACGTCGGCGCCGAAGGCCACGCCCGACAGGCCGCCATCGAACACGCCATCGGCGATCTGCGGCGCACGGCCGCGCCCGCCGGCGAGGCCGCCGAACAGGTAGCCCGAACGCGTGCGTTCGCTCAGTTCGGTGATCAGCTCGGCCACGTCCGGCGTACCCGGGTCGGCATGCACGAGCGCGCTGTGGGCCAGCGTGCCGTCCATCGGCTGGCGGCCGTTGAAGACCTGGAAGCCCCAGGCCGGCAGCTCGGTGAGCAGCAGTGACAGCGCCGGCGTGTCGATGTACTCGGCACCGCTGGCCAGCACGCCGATGCCGGTGGCGCCGACCCAGGTGCTGCCCGGCCAGCGCTGGCGCAGCTCGGCCAGCAGTGCCTCGGCCTGGCGCCCGAAGTGGTCGGTGAGGTAGATGAAGCACAGCGTCGGCCGGAACCCCGCGCTGCGGGCGGCGCGCTGGGCCTCGACCTGCGCGGCCGCCAGCGCCAGCGCCATGCCCGCGTCGGGGTGCGTGGCATGGGCGGCGATGAAAGGGCTCATGGCGATGCGCGCCGTGGGGCTCAGCGCTTGGCCGGGCTGCGCTTGCGCGGCGCCGTGGCCGGGCGCGGCGCCGCGGCTGCACCGGCGGCCGGCGCGCGCGCCACGCCGACGGCGACGGTGGCCGCCTTCTGCGCCGCCGTGGCGGCGGTCTTGGCCATCGCGCCCGGCATCGCGGCGGCCTTCTTCAGCGTCTCGCCGGCGGCGTCGAAGCTCTGCTTGACCATCGTCGTGGCCAGGGTCTTGGCCGCGTCGGTGGCGGTGTCCTTCATCGCGTTGGTGGCCAGCTCGGTGAACTGCTTGGTTAGCGCGCCCCACCACTGCATCGGGTCGACCACGCCGGGCGGCACTTCGGGCTTGGCCGGCTTGGCGGCCGCCTTGGCCTTGCGGGGCGCCGGCGCAGGGGCGGCGGCCTGGGGTGCCGGCGCTTCCGCGGCGGGCATGGCCGCGGCGGGCGTTTCGGGCAGCCGGATCTTCAGCGATTCGGTCAGGTCGCCGAACGAGAGGTTCATCGTCTTCAGCGTCGACAAGGTCATGCGCTGGACCTCGAGCGCCTGGATCGTCGCGCCGAGCATCCGCGCGTTCTGCTCGAGCCAGAACTGCACCGTGCGCAGCTCCTCGATGCGCTTTTCCAGCTCTTCGGGGTTCAGCGTCGGCGCGACCCACTGCCCGACGTTGGGCAGCGCGGCGCCGGCGTTCTTCACCAGCCCCTGCAGGAAGTCGAAGCCGGGCACGAGCTTGGCGAAGGCGGCGGTCGGGTCGGCCATGGCGAGGTCCTGTCGGGGTTGAAGGGGTGCCTGGCATCCTAGCCGCACGGGGCGGCGAAGTCAGCCTGGGGCGGACCTTCAGGGTCGCTTGAACGCCACGCGCTCGACCTTGTAGCCGCGCTGCGCCATCAGCTGCGGCAGGCCGCGCGGACCGGTCATGTGCAGCGAGCCCACCGCGGCGAACACCGCCTGGCCGCCGGTGTGCAGCGCGTCGATGCGCTCGGCCAGCGGGCCGTTGCGGTCGTCGTTCAGGCGCCGCAGGTAGGCCACGTCTTCCGGCGTGCTGGCGCAGTCGCACCAGCGCTCGTACTGCGCCAGATCGTCGAGGTTGCCCTGCTCCCACACGCTGGCCACGCGCAGCAGCGTGGCGCGGGCGCGGCCCTGCTCCAGCTGCGTCAGCGTCTCGTCGGCCAGGGTCTTGGCCTGCGCGGCCTCGGCGGGCATCAGCGCGGCCAGCTGCTGTTCGGGGTTCTCCAGCGACACCACGGCCTTGCCGGCGGCGCGCGCGACGCCGCTGAGCACGAACTCCTGTGCGTAGGCCGGGTCGAGGCCGTCGCGTCGGGCGGACAGCACGGTCAGCGTCACCGCCTGCATGATCGGGTGCTGGCCATCCAGGGCCTGCTCGGGCAGGCAGGCGGCCTGCAGCTGGCGCGCCAGGCGCTGCTGCCAGGACGCGGGCATTGCCGGCGCCGCGGCGGCGGCGCTGGCGGCCGGCGCGGCGAGCGCGGCGACGATCTTCTCGTCCATCAGGTCGAGCTCCAGCGCCAGCGTGCGGCTGGCCATCAGCGCGTCGAGCACCCGCGGGCCGGGCACGGTCCAGGCCAGCTTGCCCACATGCAGCGTGCCGTAGAGGTAGGAGCTGCGTCCCTCCTTGCTGATGCGCCAGAGGAAACCGTGGTCGGTGGCATTGCGCTGCACGGCCTGCATCTGCGCGGCCGTGGGTGGCTGGGCCATCGGCGGGCAGCTGCTGTCGGCGGCGGCCTTGTCCTGCGCCTGCAGCGTGGCGGGCAGGGTGGCCAGGCCGAAGCAGGCGGCCAGCGCCGCGAGGCGGCGGCGCAGCGGGGTGGTGAAGGGAAGGCGGGCGGGGGTGCGAGGCTCGGTCATCGGCATACGATGCCATGAAACCCGACACCACCCGCCACGGGGCGAACAGGCTGTTGCACCTGCTCGCCCGCGGGATTTCAGCGCCAGGCCAGCGGATACCAGTAGCCGTCGGCACCGCGCTGGTGGTACTGGCCGCCGGCATCGACGTAGTAGGTCTGGCCCTGGTACTCGTTCAGCGTGTTGCGCTGCCAGGTGTGCGGCAGCTGCTGGGGGCTGCCATTGCCGGCCGTGTAGGTGCTCTGGCCCATCAGCCCGCGGCCGGCCTCCTGCTGGTTGCGGTAGTAGCCGTCGCGCCAGGCCTGCTGCGCCTGGCCGCGCTGCACCTGCGCCTGCTGCCAGCCCTGCCAGGCGGCCTGTTCGCGCGCCTGGATGCCGGACTCGGTGTTGCGCATGTGGGCCATGCCCTGCGCGCTGAAGCCGTTGGTGTACACGTGGTAGTACGCGTAGGTGGGGTAGTTCATCGGCTGGCGGCCGGTGGCGGCCATCTGCTGCAGGTACTGCTGGTAGCCGGCCTGCACCGCGGGGTCCTGCATGCGCTGCTGCACGATGCCGTTGACCATCTGCTGGCCGCGGGCGATGTTCTGGTTCATCGCCTGCATCTGCTGCTGGATCATCGCCTCGTAGTTCTGGGCGCGCGCCAGCAGCGGCACTGCGGCCAGCAGCAAGGGCAGGGCACAACGGCTCAGGCTGCGGATCAGGTTCTTCATCATGGCCTCCGGTGAGTGGATGGCTGCACGATAGGAACCGGCCATTAGGCGAACGCTAGCGTGGCGGGCGTCCGATCAGGGGGTTCGATGCGCCTGGCCGCGGAATCGTCGATTCGGTCACGCCGCGGGCGTTTCGCCGCCGGTGGCTTCACCGGCCATGCCGGGGGCGGGGCTGTCGTCCGCGTCGACCTTCGGCGGCGACAGGTCCTCGGGCCCGGCCACGCGCTGCTCGATCGCGCCGAACAGGCTCAGGCCGTCACGGCCCTTCATCTCGATGCGGATGGTGTCGCCGAAGCGCATGAACTCGGTCTTCGGCGCGCCGTCCTCGATGGTCTCGATCGCGCGCTTCTCGGCGATGCACGAGTAGCCGTGCGACCAGTCCTGGTTGCTCACGGTGCCCGAGCCGACGATCGAGCCGGCGCGCACGTTGCGCGTCTTCGCGATGTGCGCGATCAGCTGGCCGAAGTGGAAGGTCATCTCCGGGCCGGCTTCGCACAGGCCGACGCGGCGCTCGTTCCAGCTCGACTGCAGCGTCAGGTGCACGCGGCCGCCGGCCCAGGCCTCGCCCAGTTCGTCCGGCGTCACCGCCACCGGGCTGAAGGCGGTGGCCGGCTTGCTCTGGAAGAAGCCGAAGCCCTTGGCCAGCTCGGCGGGGATCAGGTGGCGCAGGCTCCAGTCGTTGGCCAGCATCAGCAAGCGCACGCCTTCGAGCGCCTGCTCGGGCGAGGCGCCCATCGCCACGTCGCCGGTGATCACGGCCACTTCGGCCTCGAAGTCGATGCCCCAGGCTTCGCTGCCGAACCAGGCATCGTCGCAGGGGCCGAGGAAGTCGTCGCTGCCGCCCTGGTACATCAGCGGATCGGTGTAGAACGAGGCCGGCACCTCGGCGCCGCGCGCCTTGCGCACCAGCTCGACATGGTTGATGAAAGCCGAGCCGTCGGCCCACTGGTAGGCGCGCGGCAGCGGCGCCATGCACTGGCGCGGCTCGAACGCGAAGGCATGGCGCGCCTTGCCCTGGTTCAGCGTGACGTACAGGTCCTGCAGCTGCGGCGAGACGAAGTTCCAGTCGTCCAGCGCCTGCTGCAGCCGGGTGGCGATGCCGGTGGCGTAGTGGGCCTGGCTCAGGTCGCGCGAGACGACGACGAGCTGGCCGTCGCGCGAGCCGTCCTTGTAGGTGGCGAGTTTCATGGGCAGGGTGATCGAGTGGCAGTATTGTGCGATGAGCCTTCACGCCTTCCCGCTGCCTGCGTTGCCGCGCCCGAGCGCGGCCCGCCGCTGGCGCGCGGCCGGCGTGGTGCTGCTGGTGCTGCTGGCGCATGCCTGGCTGGCCGGGCCGTGGCGCGGGCCGGCTGCCAGCAGCGGGCAGCCGGGCGGCCGTGCGCGGGCGGGCTTGCAGCTCACGCACATCGAGGCGGTGCCGCTGTCCGCCCCGCTGGCCCAGCCGCCTGCCGCCCCGGTGGCGGTGATCGCTTCGCCCGCCGCGCCACCCGCCGAGCGCATCGTGCGCCGCGCGGTGCCGCAAGCCGCGCCATCGGCGCCGGCTGCCAGCACGGCCGCCGCGTCGTCCGCCGCCAGCGAACCCGCGCCCAGCGCCCCGGAGGAGCCGGAGACCGAATTCGCCGGCGCCGGCACCGACCGCCCGCCGCCGCTGTATGCGACGCAATTGCCGCCGGCCGTGCAGCTGCGCTACCTGCTGCGCCGCGGCCCGGCGCAAGGCGAGGCCACGCTCGACTGGCAGCCCGAAGCCGGGCGTTACACCCTGCAATTCGAGGCGAGCCTGCGGGGCCTGTCGTTGATGCAGCAGCGCAGCAGCGGGCAGATCGACGCCAACGGCCTGGCGCCCGAGCGCTTCACCGACCGGCGGCGCGGCCGTGGCCAGCCGTCGGCCACCTTCGACCGCGAAGCCGGGCGCATCCGCTTCTCGGGTCCGCCGGTCGACTACCCGGCCTGGCCCGGCGCGCAGGACCGCCTGGCCTGGGTCGTGCAGCTGGCGGGCATCTACCGCGCCGCCCAGGCCGCGGGCCACGAGCCGCTGCCGCGGGTGACCCTGTTCGTCACCGGCGCGCGCGGCGGGGCCGGCCTGTGGACCTTCGAACTGCAGGGCCGCGAGGCGATTCAGGGGCCGCTGGGCACCGTCGACACGCTGTACCTGCGGCGCGAGCCGGAGCGGCTGGAAGACCTGCGGGTGGAAGCCTGGCTGGACCCTGCGCGCGGCCATTGGCCGGTGCGCTTGCGCTTGACGCCGCTGCGCGGCGGCCCGCCGCTGGAGTGGTGGCTGGCCTCCGAGCCTTGATCCGCTGCCTTGAATTCCGCCGCGCCGGCGCCAGTTGGGCTGGCAGGAGAGCCCATCATGCAAATGCTTTACAACTCGGACAGCTTTGTCGTGGTCGCCTTCGAGGTGCCCGGCACCGAACCGGCAGCCGAAGGCGACCAAGGCAGCGTGCCGCGCGGCGGCTACGAGATCGTCGACAAGTTCGCGCGCAAGGAAATCTTCCTGCACGGCGAGGTCGCGGCCAGCTTCCAGCAGGGCGTGCAGGCATTGGTCGACAGCGGACCCACCGAGGAGGCGATGGACGAGTTCATCGGCCGCTTCACGGTGCTGGCGCAGCAGCCCGTCGTGCTGCATTGACCCCACGCGGTCCCCGCAGATGGCGGGGCTGCCGCATCGCGCCCTTGCCGGGCGCAGCGTGCTGGGCCAAGATGGTGCCGAACGCCGGGCCGGGGACCGTCCCCGTGGCCATCGGTCGGAGCACAGATGGTCGTCAAGGTGCATAGCAGCAGCGCGCAATGGATTCCGTCGCCGGGCCTGGCCCAGGCGCCGGTGCTCGATCGCCTGTGTTCGCACTTCGTGCTGACGCTCACGCGCGCGCAGGCCGGCCAGTTCAACCTGCGGCGCGACTGGGGCGGCCTGCTCTCGCTGGTCGGCCGCCACCTGGTGTGGCCCGCCAGCGCGCTGGGCCGGCTGCGGGCCTACCTGGTCAAGCGCTGCGAGGGCAACCCGCTGTGGCGCGGCCACGCGGCCCTGGGTGACGCGGCCTTCATCGAACGCCACGGCCAGTGGCGCGGGCCCTATGAAGAGGGCACGCTGTTCTTCTACCTCGACGAGTACGTCAAGGATGCACCGAAGGACCTCGCCGCGGTGCTGTCGGCCACCTGCGACTGGCTGGGGCGCGACCTGAAGAAGCAGTCGACGCTGGTGCAGAAGAACATCGAGGCGCTGGCCAACCTGCTGCAGCTCAATCCTGCCGAGCGCGCGCTGCTGCTGTATGGCACGCTGGCGCGCTACCAGCGCGAGCTGCGCGGCTTGCTGGTGGAGTTCAAGGTGTCCAATGCCCAGCAGGCCTATGCCGCGATCGCCGCGGTGGCCGGTGTCGACGAGCGCGAGGTGGCCGAGGCGCTGCGCGCCGGCAGCCGGCTCGAGCGCATCGGCATGGTCGAGAACCTGATCTCGGAGCACAACATCACCGACCTGGCCGACCTGATGAAGGTCAGCGAGCAGCTGCCGCCGGTGCTGATGCGCGAGTACAAGGGCCCGGACGAGCTGATGGCCGTGTTCACCCGCCCGGCCAGCAAGAGCGAGCTGAAGGCGGCCGATTTCGCCTTCGTCGCCGACGATGTGCGCATGCTCACGCGCCTGCTCGGCCAGGCCGCGTCGACCGAGGCCCACGGCGTCAACGTGCTGCTGTACGGCCCGCCCGGCACCGGCAAGACCGAGCTGGCCAAGGTCTGCGCCCAGGCCGCCGGGCTGATGCTCTACGAGGTGGAATACGCCGACCGCGACGGCAACTCGCTCTCCGGCCGCGACCGCTACCGCTCGCTGCAGATCAGCCAGGTGTTCCTCAAGGGCAGCCCCGGCGTTGCCCTGCTCTTCGAAGAGCTGGAAGACGTGCTCCCGCCGCTGTCGGCCGATGCCGCGCAGTGGATGGCGCGGCTCGATGCCAGCGGCAGCGAGCCCGGGCCTTCGGCCAGTGTCAGCGGCAAGGCCTGGGTCAACCAGATCCTGGAGACCAACCGCGTGCCGGTGATCTGGATCACCAACCGCATCGAGCAGATCGACCCGGCCTTCCGCCGCCGCTTCCAGTACCACCTGGAGCTGAAGTCGCCACCGCCCGGCGCGCGCCAGGCCGTGGTGCAGCGCGCGCTCGACGGCGAGCAGGTGAGTGCCGGCTTCATTGCCAAGCTCGCCGAGCGGCGCGGGCTGACCCCGGCGCAGATCCGCACCGCGGTGCGCTTCGCGCGACTGGCGGGCGAGCGCGCGGAGGTCGAGGAGCTGATCGAACGCCAGCTGGCCAATGCCGACCGGGCGCTCGGCCAGGCGGCCGGCGCGCGGCCGGCGCGGCCCGTCGTCACGCGCTACGACCTGTCGCTGCTGAACCTCGAAACGCGCTACCCGGTCGAGCGCATCGTCGAGGCGCTGCGCCGCCGCGGCCATGGCACGCTGTGCCTGCACGGCCTGCCCGGCAGCGGCAAGACCGCGCTGGGCGAGCACATCGCGCAGGCGCTGTCGCGGCCGCTGATGATCCGCCTGGCCAGCGACCTGGTGAGCAAGTTCGTCGGCGAGACCGAATCGAACATGGCCCGCATGTTCGCCGAGGCCGAGGCCGAGCAGGCCGTGCTGCTGCTCGACGAAGCCGACAGCTTCCTGCGCAGCCGCCGCCGCGCCGAGCGGCACTACGAGGTCACCGAGGTCAACGAGATGCTGGCCGGCATGGAGCGTTTCGCCGGCATCTTCATCTGCACGACGAACCTCTTCGATGACCTCGACGAAGCCGCCTTGCGCCGCTTCACCTTCAAGCTGCGTTTCCTGCCCTTGACGCCGGCGCAGCGCGAGGCGATGTTCGTGGCCGAGGCGCTGCCGGCCGGCGCCTCGATCGACGACGAGCAGCGCCGGCGCCTGGCCTTGCTGGACCTGCTGACGCCGGGCGACTTCGCCGCCGTCAAGCGCCAGGCCGACCTGCTGGGGGCGCCGCTGGAGGCCGACGAGTTCCTGTCGCAGCTCGAAGGCGAGCATCGGGTGAAGCCCGAGGTCCGGCAGCGCCGCGCCATCGGCTTCGGCGCCCCCTGAGCGGCCGGCCGGTCGGCCAAACCGGCAAGCCTTCGCATTTTTGCCGACTCGTGGCGTTCAAGGCTGTCCCGGGGCGGTCGAAGAAGGCCCATGGATGCAAGCGCCCCCCTTCTGCTGGCACCGCCGGCGCTGACGATGCTGCTGGTGGGGCTGCTGCTGCTGGCCGTGCTGGGCCTGGGCCTGATGGCCCGGCGGCTGCGCCACACCGGCCGACGGCTCGAAGCCGCGCACTCGCGCATCGAGGAAGGCAAGGGCCTGGAACTGCCCGGCCTGGTGTCGCGCCAGCGCTTCGATGCCGCGCTGGATGCCGCCGTGCAGCGCTGCGACAGCGGCGAGGCGGCGCTGTGCGTGCTGTTCATCAACCTCGACAACTTCGGCAGCATCAACGAATCGTTCGGCTATGGCGCCGGCGACGGCGTGCTGGTGCAGGCGGCCAAGCGGCTGGTGGCGCTGGCCGGCAAGCCGGCCGTCATCACCCGCATGGGCGGCGACGAGTTCCTGCTGATGCTGCCGATGGCGCTGAACGGTGTCGGCGAGCTTTGTGCCAGGCTGGTCAAGCAGCTGGGCGGCCCGTACCAGCCCGATGGCCGCGACGAAGTGCAGCTGAGCTGCTCGATCGGCATCGCCGCGTACCCGCAGCACGGGTCACGGCCGCGGCTGGTGGCCCATGCCAATGCCGCGATGCGCGCCGTCAAGCTGGCCGGTGGCGGCGGGCACATGGTGTTCGAACCGCGCATGGCCGTCGACAGCCGCGAGCAGGCCGAGCTGCTGCACGACCTGCGGCAGGCCGTCAGCAAGGGCGAGTTCGAGCTGTACTACCAGCCCAAGGTCGACGCGCGCAGCCTGCAGATCACCGCGGCGGAGGCGCTGCTGCGCTGGCACCACCCGAAGCGCGGCATGGTCAGCCCGATGGTCTTCATCCCGCTGGCGGAGCGCCACGGGCTGATCGGCCCGATCGGCGACTGGGTCATCGAAGACGCCTGCCGCCAGGCTGCTGCCTGGCGCGAGCAGGGCCTGCGCATGCGGGTGGCGATCAACATCTCGCCCTACCAGATGCGGCAGGACGACCTGGTCGACCGGCTGCTGAACACGCTGCGCCAGCACCAATTGCAGCCCGGGCGCTTCACCTGCGAGATCACCGAGTCGGTGGCGATGGAGGACACCCAGGTCACCAAGCGCACCTTTGCCAAGGTGCGCCAGGCCGGGCTGCATGTGTCGATCGACGATTTCGGCGTCGGCCAGACCAGCCTGTCCTCCCTGCGCCGGCTGCCGGCGGCGGAGCTGAAGATCGATGCCTCCTTCGTGCAGGAGATCGCCACCAGCGCCGACTCGCGCTCGATCGTCGATGCGCTGGTGCACCTGGCGCACGCGCTGGGCCTGCGCGTGGTGGCCGAGGGCGTCGAGACCGAGGCCCAGCGCGACGTGCTGGTGAAGATGGGCTGCGACGAACTGCAGGGCTACCTCTTTGCCAAGCCGATGTCGGCCCGTGCGCTGGCGCTGTGGGCGCTGGACGATGGCCAGCGGCCCGAGGCGCAATTCCGCTCCTCGCTGTTCCAGGACACGCAGCCGCTGGCGGACCTGTAGCCGCGCGCGATCCGCCAACCCTGGCACGGCCGCGGGCACCAGCGGCTTCCTACAATCGCCGCATGTCTGCCGCCCACACCCCTGCGTACACCCGCGCCGCCGCGCTGCCCGAGCTGCTGCGGCAGCGCATCGTGATCATCGACGGCGCGATGGGCACGATGATCCAGCGCTACAAGCTCGGCGAGGCCGACTTCCGTGGCAGCCGCTTCGCCGACCATGGCAAGGACCTCAAGGGCAACAACGACCTGCTGCCGCTGACGCGGCCCGACGTGCTGCTGGAGATCCACCGCGCCTATCTCGCGGCGGGCGCCGACATCATCGAGACCAACACCTTCGGCGCCACCTCGATCGCGCAGGAGGACTACGGCCTGGGCCACGTGGCGCGCGAGCTCAACGTCGCGGCCGCGCGCATCGCGCGCGAGGCCGCCGACGCCTTCTCGACACCCGACAAGCCGCGCTTCGTCGCCGGCGCCCTCGGCCCCACGCCGCGCACTGCCAGCATCAGCCCCGACGTCAACGACCCCGGCGCGCGCAACGTCACGTTCGAGCAGCTGCGTGCGGCCTACCACGAGCAGGCGGCGGGGCTGCTTGAAGGCGGCGTCGACCTGTTCCTGGTGGAGACCATCTTCGACACGTTGAACGCCAAGGCCGCGATCTTCGCGCTCGACGAACTGATGGAAGCCACCGGCGAACGCCTGCCGGTGATCGTCTCCGGCACCGTCACCGACGCCTCGGGGCGCATCCTCTCGGGGCAGACCGTCTCGGCGTTCTGGCATTCGGTGCGCCATGCGCGGCCGCTGGCGGTGGGCCTGAACTGCGCACTGGGCGCCACGCTGATGCGGCCCTACATCGAGGAGCTGGCCAAGGTGGCCGGCGACACGTACATCAGCTGTTATCCGAACGCCGGCCTGCCCAACCCGATGAGCGAGACCGGCTTCGACGAGACCCCGGCCGTCACCGGCGCGATGCTGGAAGATTTCGCCAAGAGCGGCTTCCTGAACATCGTTGGCGGCTGCTGCGGCACCACGCCCGACCACATCGCCGAGATCGCCCGGCGCGTCGGCAGCTACCGGCCGCGCGGACGGCACGACCCGCTGTTCACGCCGCTGCTGGCGGCCTGATCAGTGGCTCTGCGTCGCCTGCAGCCGGGCTGAAGCGTCCGGGTCGGCCTCGCGCGGCGGCGTTGCGGCGGCCAGGCTCAGACGCAGCGTCACGTCGTCGCCACGGGCGCTGCTGCCGGCCTCGACCCGGTGCGCGGCCACGCCGCGCGACAGCAGGTGCTGGCGCGCAGCCACAGCGCGCGCGGTCGGGCCGGGCGCGTTGATGCGCAGCTTGCTGGCCGGCTGCCGCTTCAGGCTCTGCCCCAGCTTGTCCAGCACCGCCTGCAGCGCGGGCTTCGGCTTCGGCGAATCGGCCTCGAACGAGAACGCCATCGGCACCAGCAGCTGCAGCGCCGCGCCGTCGTCCTCGGCACTGATGCGCACCGGCGTGCCTTCGAACAACTGCTCCAGCCAGCGCTGCTCGGCCGCCAGCGGCGAAGGCTTGGGCGCAGGTGCCGGGGCGGGCGCGGGGGCCGGCCGGGGTTCGACGCGCGGCGCGGGCGCCGTGGCAACCGGTGGCGGGGCCGGCGCGGGCGGCGGCGGGGCGGGTGCGCGGGAGGCACATCCGGCCACCAGCAGCACGCCGGCGCTGTGCAGCAAAGCTCTCATGCCGCGATTACATCGCAGCGGCGAAGGCGGTTCCGGTGATCGCGTGGCGTCGTGCATGTAATCAAGGTATGTAGCGGTGAAGGCGCGTCGGTAGAATCCCGGACTTTCCCGAGGAGCGTTGCAACGGCGTCACCTGAACGCCGCCAGGCTCGGGGATCGGCCGCTGGCTTACCGGCCCGGCTGCATCGCAACGGCGCTCACCCTCCGCCTTTCAGTGCCCTGGGTGATGCGCGCCATGACTTCCGAATCCCTTGCCCCCGCCGCGGCCGTGCCGCCGATGCGCCTGTCCGGTCTCGAGCCGGTGACCATCGGCGAAGGCCACCTGTTCGTCAACATCGGCGAACGCACCAACGTCACCGGTTCGCGCGCGTTCGCGAAGATGATCCTCGAGGGGCGCTTCGAGGACGCGCTGTCGGTGGCGCGCCAGCAGGTCGAGAACGGCGCGCAGGTCATCGACATCAACATGGACGAGGCCATGCTCGACAGCCAGGCGGCGATGGTGCGCTTCCTGCAGCTGATTGCCTCCGAGCCCGAGATCGCGCGTGTGCCGATCATGGTCGACTCGTCGAAGTGGAGCGTCATCGAGGCCGGCCTGCAGTGCCTGCAAGGCAAGGGCATCGTCAACTCGATCTCGCTGAAGGAAGGCGAGGCCGAGTTCAGGCGCCAGGCCACGCTGGTGCGGCGCTACGGCGCGGCCGCGGTCGTGATGGCCTTCGACGAGCAGGGCCAGGCCGACACCTTCGCGCGCAAGACCGAGATCTGCCAGCGCGCCTACCGCCTCCTGGTCGACGAGGTCGGCTTCCCGCCCGAGGACATCATCTTCGACCCCAACATCTTCGCGATCGCCACCGGCATCGAGGAGCACGCGAACTACGCGGTCGACTTCATCGAGGCCACGCGCTGGATCAAGCAGCACCTGCCCGGTGCCAAGGTCTCGGGCGGTGTCTCGAACGTGAGCTTCAGCTTCCGCGGCAACGAGCCGGTGCGCGAGGCGATCCACACCGTGTTCCTCTACCACGCCATCAGAGCGGGGATGGACATGGGCATCGTCAACGCCGGCATGGTAGGCGTGTACGACGATCTCGAACCGGGCTTGCGCGAGCGCGTGGAGGACGTGGTGCTGAATCGCCGCCCCGATGCCACCGAGCGCCTGCTCGAGGTGGCCGATGCGGTGAAAGGCGCAGCCAAGGACGAAAGCACCAAGCTGGCCTGGCGCGCGCACGACGTCGACACCCGCCTGGCCCACGCGCTGGTGCACGGCATCACCGACTTCATCGTGCAGGACACCGAGGAATGCTGGCAGCGCATCAGCGCCGCCGGTGGGCGCCCGCTGCATGTGATCGAGGGCCCGCTGATGGCCGGCATGAACACGGTGGGCGACCTGTTCGGCGCCGGCAAGATGTTCCTGCCGCAGGTGGTGAAGTCGGCCCGCGTGATGAAGCAGGCGGTGGCCCACCTGATCCCCTACATCGAGGAAGAGAAGAAGCGCCTCGAAGCCGCCGGCGGCGATGTCCGCGCCAAGGGCAAGGTGGTGATCGCCACCGTGAAGGGTGACGTGCACGACATCGGCAAGAACATCGTCACCGTCGTGCTCCAGTGCAACAACTTCGAAGTCATCAACATGGGCGTGATGGTGCCGTGCCAGGACATCCTGGCCAAGGCCCGCGTCGAAGGCGCCGACATCGTCGGCCTCTCCGGCCTGATCACGCCCAGCCTCGAGGAGATGCAGCACGTGGCAGCCGAGATGCAGCGCGACGACTGGTTCCGCGTCAGGAAGATCCCGCTGCTGATCGGCGGCGCCACCTGCAGCCGGGTGCACACCGCGGTGAAGATCGCGCCGCACTACGAAGGACCGGTGGTCTACGTGCCCGATGCCTCGCGTTCGGTGGGGGTGTGCTCGGACCTGCTGTCCGACGAGCGCGCGACCCGCTTCCTCGACGAACTGAAGGCCGACTACGAACGCGTGCGCCAGCAGCACGCGAACAAGAAGGTCACGCCGCTGGTCAGCTGGGCCGAGGCGCGCGCCAACAAGACGCCGATCGACTGGGATGCGACGCTGCCGCCGGCGCCGAAGTTCATCGGCCGCCGCGTGTTCCGCAACTACGACCTGGCCGAGCTGGCGCAAAGCATCGACTGGGCCCCGTTCTTCCAGACCTGGGACCTGGCCGGCCGCTTCCCCGAGATCCTGCGCGACGAGGTGGTCGGCAGCGAGGCGCAGCGCGTGTTCAGCGACGGCAAGCGCCTGCTGCAGCGCGCGATCGAAGGCCGCTGGCTGCAGGCCAACGGCGTGATCGCGCTGCTGCCGGCCAACACCGTGGACGACGACACGATCGAGGTCTATGCCGACGAGTCGCGCGACAAGGTGCTGTTGCGCTGGCGCCCGCTGCGCATGCAGACCGAGCGACCGGTGGTCGAGGGGGTCAAGCGCCCGAACCGCTGCCTGGCCGACTTCATAGCGCCCAAAGGACGCGGCCAGGACCACATCGGCCTGTTCGCGGTGACGGCGGGCCTGGGTGCCGACAAGAAGGTGGCGCAGTTCGAGGCCGACCACGACGACTACTCGTCCATCATGCTCAAGGCCCTGGCCGACCGGCTGGCCGAGGCCTTTGCCGAGCGGCTGCACCAGCGCGTGCGCAAGGAGTTCTGGGGCTATGCCGCCGACGAGGCGCTGAGCCACGAGCAACTGATCGCGGAAGCCTACCGCGGCATCCGCCCGGCGCCCGGCTACCCGGCCTGCCCGGACCACGGCATCAAGCGCGCGATGTTCGAGGTGCTCGAAGCCGGCGACATCGGCATGGGCCTGACCGAGAGCCTGGCGATGACCCCGGCGGCCAGCGTCTCGGGCTTCTACATCGCCCACCCGCAGGCGACCTACTTCAACGTCGGTCGCATCGGCGACGACCAGCTCAGCGCGTGGGCCGAGGCCGAAGGGCGCGAGCGCGACGCGGCGGCGCGCGCGCTGGCGGCGCTGCTGTAGGCAGACCGCGCCTCGGGCGCCGATCTCAGCTGACGGCACCGTCGGCAGCCAAGTCGTGAGATCTGCCACGCCCAGGGTGGCGCGGCGTGGGCCTGGCTGGCGTCTGTCCCAGCAGACACCTGTTGAAGCCGACGCCATGCGCATGATCACCCCCTCGATCCCATCCATCCTCGCCAACGACCGGGACTTCACCAGCACGAAGGTGCGCGCAAGACGGCGTCCCGCTGCGTGGCGCGGGCTGCTGCCACTGTCGGTGTTGCTGCTCGGTGCGGTCGTTGGCTCCGTCGCAGCGGCGGCGCCAGTGGCGTTGGCATCCGGCGTCGAATTGACGGTCGAGGCCAAGGCCGACCGGCGCGCCGCGACGGTGGCGGACCACCCGCGATTCGCGCCGTCCGATCCGCTGACCGACGCGCGTTATGTGGCATCGGCCTACTCGACCATCCCGGACGGCAGCGTGCAGGCGCTGGCCAACATTGCGCTCGCCACCGATTGGAACGGTCCTTCGCAGGGCACGCTGAGCTGGGACGTCCAGGCGGGAGGGCACAACAACGGATTCGGCGGCGCGAGGGTGGCCTACGGCGCCAACCGCTGGACCTACCGTTTCGAGACCACGGTCGACTGCATCCTTTCCCTCGACTTCAGCGTGTCCGACGACCCGGTGGTGGGCCCGCTCGCGGACTCCTTCACCCTGACGATCGACGGCGTCGGTGTCGACGTGTACAGATTCCGAACGGCTGGTTTGCGCAGCTACCGATTGAGCGGTGCGGGTGTGCACGAGATCGGGCTGCGCCTGGACCCGTACTGGACGGATCTGTCGCCGTTCGAGGACAGGCACTACGGCATGGGGGCCTACTTCGCCTGGCAGATCGACGATGCACCGTCCGGTCCGACGGCCACGGTGCCGGAACCCGCTGGCGTGGCCTTGGTCGCCACTGCCTTGCTGGCGGCTGGAGCCAGCCGACGCCGCGCGCGCCAGTGAGGTGACGGCTGCGCGGGGCCTGCCCTCGACGCTCGTCAGCTGCCCGGCAAGGCGCGCCGGAACTGCAGCGCCTCGGCCAGGTGCGGCACGCCGATGGCGTCCGCGCCGGCCAAGTCGGCCACCGTGCGCGCGACCTTCAGCACGCGGTGCAGTGCGCGGCCCGACCACCCCAGTCGCTGCGCGGTCTGTTGCAGGAAGCGGCTGCCGCGCTCGTCGAGGGCGCAGACGCTGTCGAGTTGCGCGGCGCTCAACGCGGCGTTAGCGCAGCCCTGGCGCTGCAGCTGCCGCACATGGGCCGCGGCCACGCGGGCGGCCACCACGGCAGACGGTTCACCGTCCGGCTGCGCCAGCATCTCGGCCGGCGGCAGCAGCGCCACTTCGACCTGCAGGTCGATGCGGTCGAGCAGCGGGCCCGAGAGCTTGGCTTGATAACGTGCGACCTGCTCGTCCGTGCAGCGGCAGCCGCGCACGCTGCCGGCCGGGGCGCCGAGATAGCCGCAAGGGCAGGGGTTCATCGCCGCCACCAGCTGGAAGGCGGCCGGGTAGCTGGCCTGGCGCGCGGCGCGCGAGATCGTGATGTGGCCGCTTTCCAGCGGCTCGCGCAACGCCTCCAGCGCCGGGCGCGGGAACTCGGGCAACTCGTCAAGGAACAACACGCCCCCGTGCGCGAGCGAGATCTCGCCCGGCCGCGGCGGCGTGCCGCCGCCGACCAGCGCCACGGCACTGGCCGAGTGGTGCGGCGCGCGGACCGGGCGCTGGCCCCAGCGGGTGGCGTCGAAACCGCCGGGTGACAGGCCCAGCAGCGCCGCGCTGGCCAGCGCCTCGGTCTCCTCCATCGGCGGCAGCAGGCCCGGCAGGCGCTGCGCCAGCATCGATTTGCCGGTGCCGGGCGGACCCACCATCAGCAGGCTGTGGCGGCCGGCCGCCGCCACTTCGAGCGCACGCTTGGCACCGACCTGGCCGCGCACCTCGGCCAGGTCGAGGCCGGGGGCGGCGGCTGCCGCCGGTGGCGCGACCGCCGGTGCCAGCGGCACCGCGGCCTCGCCCGGCAGCAGGGCCTGCACCACGGCCAGCAGGTGATCCGCGCCATGCACGCGCACGCCGCTGGCGCGTGCCGCCTCTTCGGCACTGGCCCGCGGCAGCACCAGGGCGCGCGCCGCACCGGCGCGGCGCAACCCCAGTGCCAAGGCCAGCGCGCCGCGCACCGGGCGCAGCTCGCCGGCCAGCGAGAGTTCGCCGGCGAATTCATGGGCATCGAGCCGCGCCGAGTCGAGCAGCTTGGCCGCGGGCGCCGAGAGCTGGGCCGAG
>CAZXLI010000115.1:0-18013 GCA_964641795.1 uncultured Bordetella sp.
GCACAGCGGAGTCAGCCCAACGGGCTGACCGCCGGACTCGGCCCGCTGCGCCCGCGGACCAAGACGCTCGGGCGCGCCGATCTCAGCACGCAACAGCATCGCCAACGACGGCAAGGGGCCGACGGCTGTCGCTCGCCTGTGCGAAGCGTCTCATGAGTCGCGGAACGCGCGCAGCGCGGTGGAGCAGCTGACATGAAGGCGCTGGACCGGAAACTGCTGCGCGACCTGGCCAGGCTGTGGAGCCAGGCGCTGACGATCGCGCTGGTGGTGGCCTCGGGCATCGGCGGCTACATCACCAGCCTGTCGGCGGTGGAATCGCTGGCCGCTGCACGTGATGGTTATTACGCCGACGGCCACTTCGCCGACGTGTTCGCCGCCGTCAAGCGCGCGCCGAACACGCTCGTCGAGCCGCTGCGCGCGCTGCCGGGCGTGGCCGATGTGCAGACCACGCTGGAGCAGATCGTGCGCGTCGAGCTGCCCCAGCTGCCCGACCCGGTGATCGGCCAGGTGATCGGGCTCGATGCGCGCGAGCCGATGCGACTGAACCAAGTCTCGGTCAGCAGCGGCCGCATGCTCGACCCCGATGGCGCGCAGCGCGCCGATGGCGCGATCGAGGCGCTGGTGTCCGAGGCCTTCGCGCAATCGCACCGGCTGAAGCCCGGCGCGCGGCTGGACGTGCTGATGCAGGGTCGCCGCCGCACGCTGCTGATCGTGGGCACCGCGCTGTCGCCGGAGTTCATCTTCGCCGGCCTCTGGGGCATGCCGGACACGCGCGGCTTCGGCATCTTCTGGATCCACCGCGACACCCTGGCCGCGGCCTACGACATGCGCGGCGCGTTCAACCGCGTCAGCCTGAAGCTGGCACCCGGCGCTTCCGAGCCCGAGGTGGTGGACGCGCTGACGCACCAGCTCGGCCGCTATGGCGGGCGCGAGGCCTATGGCCGCGACCAGCAGACCTCGCACGCGATGCTGGACAACGAGATCAAGGAACAGCGCGTGCTCGGCACCGTGCTGCCGGCGATCTTCCTCGGCGTGGCCGCCTTCCTGCTGAACGTGGTGATCGCGCGGCTGGTGGCCACGCAGCGCGAACAGATCGCGGCACTGAAGGCGCTGGGCTACGGCAACCGCGCGATCGGCGCGCACTACCTGAAGCTGGTGCTGCTGATCGTGGCGCTGGGGCTGGCCATCGGCGTGCTGCTGGGCGATTGGCTGGGCACGATGTTCACCGGGCTGTACGCCGAGTTCTTCCGCTTCCCGCGCTTCGAGCACCACCTCTCGCCGCAGCTGCTGCTGGTGAGCGCGGGCATCACGGTGGCCACCGCGGTGGCCGGCACCTTGAACGCCATCATCGCCACCGTGCGGCTGCCGCCGGCCGAGGCCATGCGCCCGCCGGCGCCGGGCCGCTACCGCCGCACGCTGCTGGAGCGGCTGGGCATCCAGGGCATGCCACCGGCGCTGCGCATGATCGTGCGCAACCTCGAGCGCCGGCCGCTGCGCACGCTGCTGTCGGTGACCGGCGTGGCCGCCGCGGTGGCGATCGTGATCATGGGCTTCTTCTTCCGCGATGCGATCGACGTGATCCTGGACACGCAGCTGACGCTGGGCCTGCGCGGCGACGTGACGATCTGGACCGCCGAGCCCGCCGACGAGGGCGTGAGGCGCGAACTGGCCCGCCTGCCCGGCGTCGATGCGGTGGAGTCGACACGCTTCGCGGCAGTCAACTTCGTCAACGGCCAGCGGCGCGAGCGCGGGCTGATCCGCGGCTATGCGGGGCGCGCCGACCTCTATCGCGTGATCGACGCGTCCCAACACGAGATGCTGCTGGAAGGCCGCGGGCTGGTGATGACCGATCGGCTGGCGCACAAGCTGGGCCTGCGCCCCAGCGACCCGGTGCGCATCGAGGTGCTCGAAGGCCGGGCCCGCACGCTGGAGGTGCCGCTGGGCGGCACGGTGAACGAGATGATGGGCCTGAACGCCTACATGGACCGCACGGCGCTGAACCGGCTGCTGGGCGATGGCGACGTGGCCACCGGCTTCGTGCTGGCAGTACAGCCAGGCCGGCTGAACGAGGTGCTGCAGGCCATCAAGCAGCTGCCGCGCGCCGCCGGTGCCTGGAGCAAGGCCACCATGCTGCGCAACATGGAGGAGATCAGCGCCCGCAACGTGCGCATCATGAGCACGCTGCTGACGAGCTTTGCCGCGGTGATCGCGGTGGGCGTGGTCTACAACAACGCCCGCATCGCGCTGGCCGAGCGGGCGTGGGAACTGGCCAGCCTGCGCGTGCTGGGCTTCACCCGCGCCGAGGTCTCGGCGCTGCTGCTGGGCGAGCTGGGGCTGGTGATCGCGGTGGCGCTGCCGCTGGGCCTGCTGCTGGGCGTGGGGCTGGCGCACCTGGTGGCCGACCTGCTGCAGTCCGACCAGTTCCACTTTCCGGTGATCGTGCGTGCCAGCACCCAGGCCTGGGCCGCGCTGTGCGTGGCCGCCGCCGGCGTGGCCAGCGCGCTGGTGGTGCGCCGGCGCATCGACCGCCTGGACCTGGTGGCGGCGCTCAAGACGCGAGACTGATGATGCCCCCCCGAAGCGCCTTCGGCGCCTCCCCCCGAGGGGGCGACACCAGCGGCCCGGCGAAGCCGGCTCCGCGGTGTCCGCCTGGCGTGCGACCGCCGCACGCGGCGCACGACCTCGCGACCAGCTGCACGGACTGGGCAACGCCCTCCTGCAGCCAACAACGACCATCCCCGAGAAATCATCCATGAAGAAGACAACCCTGTTCGCCCTGGCCGGCGGCGGCGCGCTCGTGATCGCGCTGCTGGCCTGGGCCTTTGCGCCACGACCGCTGGAAGTGGAAGCGGCTGCCGTCACGCGCGGCCGCTTCGAGGCCAGCATCGAGGAAGACGGCAAGACCCGGCTGCGCGATCGGTATGTGGTCTCGGCGCCGCTGGCCGGCGTGCTGTCGCGCATCGCGCTGCGCGAGGGCGACGAGGTGGCGGCCGACGCGGTGGTGGCCAGCTTGCGGCCGGTGCTGTCGCCGATGCTCGACGAGCGCTCGCGCCGCGAGCAGCAGGCGCGCGTGGAAGCGGCGCAGGCAATGGTGCAGCGCGCGGCGGCGCGCACCGAGGCCGCGCGCGTGGCGCTGCAGCAGGCGCGCAACGAAGTGCAGCGCAGCGAACAACTGGCGCGCCAGGGCTTCGTATCGCCCACGCAGCTGGACACGCAGCGCCTGGCGGCACAAGGCGCGCAGCAGGAACTGGAGGCCGCCGCCTCTGACCGCCATGTCGCCGAGCACGAGCTCGAGCAGGCCCGCGTCGCACTCGGCATCGTGCGCGGTGGCGAAGCGGCGGCGCCGCGCGGCTTCGAGCTGAAGTCGCCGATCGCCGGCAAGGTGCTGCGCGTGCTGCAGCCCAGCGAGGCCACGGTCACGCCCGGTGCGGCGCTGATCGAGCTGGGCGACACCCGCGCACTGGAAATCGTGGCCGAGCTGCTGACCACCGACGCGCTGCAGGCCAAGCCCGGCAGCCGTGTGCTGATCGAACGCTGGGGCGGCGACGGCGTGCTCGAAGGCCGCGTGCGGCGGGTCGAGCCCGGCGGCTTCACCAAGGTCTCGGCGCTCGGTGTCGAAGAGCAGCGGGTGCGCGTGATCATCGACATCGCCAGCCCGCCCGAGCGCTGGCAGGCGCTGGGCGACGGCTACCGCGTCAGCGTGCGCATCGTGACGCTGGCGCTCGACGACGCGCTGAAGGTGCCGGTGAGCGCGGTGTTCCCGCAGCCCGGCGGCGGCATGGCGGTGTACCGGCTGGAAGGCGGCCGCGCGCACCTGCAGCCGGTGCAGCTGGGCGCGCGCAACGGCAGCGAGGTCTGGCTCAAGCAAGGGCCGGCCGCCGGCGCGCAGGTCATCGTCTACCCGCCGCCCGCGCTGCGCGACGGCCTGCGCGTCAAGCTGCGCAGCGTGTGATCCATCCAACGGAGAATCGGCCCACCATGCAGATCCAGTTCCTCGGCGGCACCGGCACCGTCACCGGCTCGAAGTACCTGGTTGAACACAACGGCCAGCGCCTGCTGGTCGATTGCGGGCTGTTCCAGGGCCTGAAGCAGCTGCGGCTGCGCAACTGGGCCGCACTGCCGGTGCCGGCCGGCAGCATCGACGCGGTGGTGCTGACCCACGCGCACATCGACCACAGCGGCTTCCTGCCGCGCCTGATCGAGCTGGGCTTTCGCGGCAAGGTGTTCTGCACCGAAGGCAGCGCCGAACTCTGCGCGCTGCTGCTGCCCGATGCCGGCCACCTGCAGGAAGAAGAAGCACGCTTTGCCAACAAGCACGGCTTCTCCAAGCACGCCCCCGCCTTGCCGCTGTACACCGAGGCCGCGGCGCGCAAGGCCTTGAAGCGCCTGCAGAAGCGGCCGTTCGGTGAACGCTTCGAGCCATTGCCCGGCTTCAGCGCGGCCTTCCACCCGGCCGGTCACATCCTCGGTGCGGCCAGCCTGCACCTGCGCTGTGACGGCAGCTCGGCGCTGTTCTCCGGCGACCTCGGCCGCCAGCACGACCTGATCATGCAGCCGCCGGCGCCACCCGAGGCGGCCGACGTGGTGCTGATCGAATCGACCTACGGCAACCGCCTGCACGACGAAGCCGACCCGCTGGCCCAGCTGGCCGACGTGGTGTGCCGCACCGCGGCGCGCGGCGGCGTGGTGGTGGTGCCGGCCTTCGCGGTGGGCCGCGCGCAGATGCTGCTGCACGCCATCCGGCTGCTGAAGGACGGCAAGCGCATTCCCGACCTGCCGGTGTACCTGAACAGCCCGATGGCCGCCGACGTGACCGCGTTGTTCCGTCGCCATGCCGGCGAACACCGGCTCGACGCGGCCCAGTGCAAGGCCATGTGCGCCGGCGTCACCATCATCAACACCGAGGAAGCCTCGCGCGCGCTGAACCAGCAACGCTTCCCGAGCATCATCGTCTCGGCCAGCGGCATGGCCACCGGCGGGCGGGTGGTGCACCACATCAAGGCGCTGGCGCCGGACCCGCGCAATGCCATCGTCTTCGCGGGTTATCAGGCCGCCGGCACGCGCGGCTCGGCACTGGTAGGCGGCGCGAAGGAAGTGCGCATCCACGGCGAATGGGTGCCGGTGCGCGCCGAGGTCGTCAACCTGCACGGCCTGTCGGCCCATGCCGACCGCAACGAACTGCTGGCCTGGCTGGCCCAGCTGGCACGCGCGCCGCGCCAGGTGTACGTGACGCATGGCGAGCCCGAGGCGGCCGATGCACTGCGCCAGGGCATCGAGGAGAAGCAGCGCTGGGCCTGCGCGGTGCCCGAGTACCTCGAAGTCGTGCAGGTCTGAGCACCACGCCGTCGGCGCGGGGCGCCTGGCGGGTCAGCCGGTGTCGTCCGGCGCCTGCTCGCCCGCCTCGCGCCTCAGTTCGTCCAGCAACCGAGACAGGGCCCGCAGGCGTGTCACCACCTCGAGGTACTGCTCGTGCATGCCGGCTGTGCGCCACATCTCGCGATCCGCCTCGGCGCTGGCAATGCGCTCGATGACGGTTGCAATGTCCGGTCGAAACGACACGAAGAAGCTCCCTTGGACTCACTCCCGCGCATCATGGGACCGTGCGGCGATGAAGTCTGTGGGCTGGCGCACACAGAGCATCGACACTGGCCGGCCGCCTCCACATTCCCGGCGCCGGGCATGGGGTGCAGGACGAGGCTGCAGAGCTGGTGATCGCGCTGCTGCAGGCAGGGCTGGTCAGGGCGCCGGCCGCAGCAGGCGCTGCGCGGCCATCTCACCGATGCGCCGGCCCATCGCCGTGCCGGTCTCGGTCGAGAAGCGGTAGTGCACGCCCTCCCAGACGCGGGCATTGCTCACCTCGCGCACGAACTCGTCCACGCTGCGCCACTGCCGGGTCGCGCCCTTGGCGCTCGGGCTGCTGGTGCTGAGCATCGGCATGCGGTCGGCGCCGACCTCGGCCTTCAGCACCTCGCCCACCGCGGCGGCCAGGATGCTGTGCGCGCTGGGGTATTCCGGATGCATCGGCGTGTCGATCAGCGGGCTCCAGCCGGCTTCGCGCGTGGTGGCCTCGTTGCCATCGGCGTCGCCGTTGCGGATGGCGGTCACCGGCCGCCAGAAGTTGTAGGTGTACTTCGCGTCGAACACCGCGATCAGCGCATCGTCCATCGCCTGCGCCGCTGCGGCATACAGCCGCGCGTTGGCCGCCACGCTGCGGCCGCCCTGCTGCGCCACCGAGTGCAGCACGCCGTGGTAGATGGCCGGCAGCGAATACTCCCAGAAGCGTGCCACCTCCAGCTGCTCGGGCGTGCGCTGGCTGCTGTTGCGGCTGCCCAGCGCCTTCACCTCGTTGAAGTCGCGCGCCCAGCGCTCGCTGCTCAGCGCGGGCGGCCCGTCCGGGCGCAGCTGCGCGGCGCTGGCCAGCAGCCAGGGCTTGCGCTGCGGCCACGGCAGCGCGGCCGGCGTGGCGGTGGGCACGTAGGCACCGGGGCCGGTGTGGGGCCGGTAGTCCTCGGCGCCGATCGCATCGGCCGCCCGCAGCGCGAACACGCGTGCCGCGGCCTTCTCGCCAACGGCGATGCCGGCGCTCCTGGCCGCGCCTTCAGGCACGGTGGCAAGGGCCGCCTGGTAGGCCGCCTCGATGGCCGGCTGCTGCGAGGGCAGCAGGCGCAGCAAGGCGGCCCGGTGCGCGGCGGCGACGGCCGCGTCGACCGAGGCGCCCGGCGCAGGCTCGGGCGCGAATGCGCCGGGCACGCCTTCCGGTGCGATGGCATCGACCGCGGCATGTGCTGCGGTCTGCACCAGCGCCATCACGCGCACGGCCGGTGGCGTGCCGAGCTTGCTGTCGGTGATGAGCACGGCGCAGCGTGCATTCCAGTCGGTGATCGCATCGGCCTGCGCGGGCAGGCTGCAGGCGACGGACAGCGTGGTGGCCAGCGCGAGCTGCGCGGCCAGGGAACGGATCGGGTGAATCATGTCAGTGGTCCTTGAAGCGTCGCCTCAACGGGCGACAAGAAATCGGTAGTCGGCCGTGTAGGCCACGCGGGTTTGTGTGCCGAGCGTCGACGCGCTGCAACCGCTGCCGGGCGCCTGGCCGCCACGCGTGTTGATGCGCTGCACATGCGTCACCGCCGCCAGCACCCCCGGCGCGGGGTCGGCGCGGGCGGTGAGCAGCAGCCACGGGATCGCGCCGGGCTCGGCTGCCTCGGCACGGGCGGCCACGCTGCCGGTGATGCGGCTGCCGTCGCGCAGCTGCCAGCTCGGGCCTGCGCCGTGGTGGCCGGCCAGGCGGCCCTGGGCGTCCAGCAGCTCGGCATCGGGTGCGACGAAAGCCCAGGCTGGCCCGGCATTCGCCGCACCGGCGCGGCATTCGTAGATCTGCACGCCGCGGGCGGCCAGCGTCAATGCCGGCGTGCCGTGGCCGGGGGGCTGCAGGGCCGCGGGCACGGCCTGCGGCGCAGCCGCGCAGGCCGCCAGCAGGGCCACCAGCAGCCCGGCGGCGATGCAGCGCTGCTCGAAGCGCAGGAGGGCTCGGTGCATCGGTGCCTCCCTCAGCGCTTGGTGATCACGACTTCGAGGTACTCGCTGGGCACCACCAGCGAGTCCGGCCCGGCGATGTTCAGCGCGTTCAGCAGCGTGTCCAGGTCCTGCGCCAGCGCCTGCTGGCCCTGCTCGTCCAGCGCGGCGAAGGCCTTGTGCGTGGGGCCGTAGAAGTCGCGGAAGATGCGCAGCCAGTGGGCCACCGACGCGTAGCGGAACTTGAACTGCTTGCGCTGCACCTGGACGTCGCTGGCGGCTTCGCCGAACAGCGCCTGCAGATGGGCTTCGGTGCCCCACAGCGCCGGGCTCTGCAACCCGGCCGGCGGCGGCAGGTGCTTGCCGATGGTCTTGAACATGCGGCCGACGAAGCCATCGGGCGTCCAGTTGGCCATGCCGATGCGGCCGCCCGGGCGCGTCACGCGCAGCATCTCGCTGGCGGTGCGGGCATGGTCGGGCGCGAACATGCAGCCAAAGGTCGAGAGCACCAGGTCGAAGCTGCCGGCGTCGAAGGGCAGCGCCTCGACGTCGGCGGTCTGGAATTGCACCGCCAGGCCTTCGGCCTCGGCGCGCAGTCGGCCCTTGGCCAGCAGGTTCGGCGCGTAGTCGGTGGAGGTGACGCGGGCAAAGCGGCGCGCGGCGGCCAGCGTGGCATTGCCGTTGCCGGCGGCCACGTCGAGCACACGCTCGCCGGCCCGCACGTCGCAGGCTTCGGCCAGCAGTTCGCCGACCAGTTGCAGCGTGGTGCCGACGACGGCGTAGTCGCCACTGGCCCAGGTGGCCTGCTGGCGCAGCTTGATCGCGGCCAGGTCGGGCGTGGCGGGAACGGCGGAGGTCTGGATCACAGCAGTGTTCATGGGTGGTCTTCCGAGGTGTTGAGGGCTTGGCGCCGACCGCGCCAGACAGGGCAGCGATCGACGGGACGCATGGTCGCGAGCACCGCGTTCCGCGGGCGTTCCGCGCTGTTTCAGCGGTGTTTCAACGCCCCGGCGGGCTCGGCCCCAGGTCGACGCCGGCCGCTTCGCCGACTACCATCCCGCCACCTGTCCATCCCACCCCGCGATGGCCCTCGCCCTGCACCTGTTCGGCGCGCCGTCGCTCGAGATCGACGGCCGCGTCGAGGCCCTGCCCTTCGAGCGCCGCCACCAGCTGCTGGCCTGCCTGGCGCTGCGCCGCGGCTGGACGCCGCGCAGCGAGCTGGCGGCGCTGCTGTGGCCCGAGCAGCCCGACAAGCTGGCCTACAGCAATGTGCGCAAGGCCTTGCACCGGCTGCAGGAGCTGCCCTGGGCGCAGGCGATCGAGACGCAGGGCAATGCGCTCAGGCTGGAGGCCCGGACCGATGTCGCCGCCTTCGAAGCCGCGCTGCGCGAGGGCCGCCACGCCGAGGCCGTGGCCCTGCGCGGCGGCGAATTCCTCGCCGGCTACGACGATCCGGCCAACGACAGCTGGACGCAGTGGCTGCAGCACGAGCGCGAGCGGCTGCGCGGCCTGTGGCGCGGCGCCGCGTTGGACCTGCTGCCCACGCTGGCCGACCCGGCGCAGCGCATCGCGCTATCGGCCGAAGTGCTCGGCCTGGACGCCTTCGACGAGACGGCGCTGCAGGTCCACGCGCAGGCGCTGCTGCAGGCCGGGCTGCCGGCGCAGGCCGAAGCCGCCTGGCGGCACTTCGTCGCGCGGCTGCGCGAGGAGCTCGATGTCGAGCCGTCGGCCGCCTTGCGGGCCTGGCACGACGGCTGGCCGCGCGAAGGCGGCAGGCCCACGCCGGCGGCGCCGCCGGCCCCATCGGCCGACGGCGGGGCCGACGGCTTCATCGGCCGCTCGGCCGAGCTGCAGCGCATCCGCGGCTGGCTGCAGCCGGGGGGCTGCCGCCTGCTCACGCTGCTGGGGCCCGGCGGTGTCGGCAAGACGCGGCTGGCGCGGCAGGTGCTCGCGGACCTGCGCGGCGCCTTCGCCGACGGTGCCTTCTTCGTGCCGCTGGAAGACGTGCCCGATGCCGCGCAGATCGCCACCCGCCTGGCACGCGAGATGAGCGTCCCGCTGGCGGGGCGGGCGGACCCGCTGCCGCAGCTCGTCGCCGCGCTGAAGGACGGGCAGCGGCTGCTGGTACTGGACAACCTCGAGCACCTGGCCGGTGCGGCCGACCTGCTGGCCACGCTGCTGCAGGCCTGCCCCTCGCTGACCATCGTCGCCACCTCGCGCAGGCGGCTGGCACTGCCGCAGGAGCAGTTGTTCGCCCTGCAGGGCCTGCCCTGCCCCGATGCGGAGGACGACGACCGGCTCGACGCCTTCGACGCCGCGCGGCTGTTCATCCGGGCAGCGCAGCGGGTGGAGCCCGGCTTCGCGCCCGCGGCCGAGGCGACGGCGATTGCCGAGATCTGCCGCCTGGTGGACGGGCTGCCGCTGGCGCTGGAACTGGCGGCGGCCTGGACCCGCGCGATGCCCTGTGCGGCCATTGCCGACGAGCTGCGGCGCGGCACCGAGCTGCTGAGCATTGCCGACCCCGCGCGGCCGGCGCGGCACGCCAGCATCGCGGCGGTGTTCGAGCAATCGTGGTCGCAGCTGGGTGACGCCGAACGGCACGCGCTGGCCGCGCTGTCGGTGTGCCGCGGCGGCTTCACCGCGGCCGCCGCGCGCCAGGTGGCCGCCGCCTCGGCGCCGGTGCTGGCTTCGCTGGTCGACCGCTCGCTGCTGCGCAAGGCCGAAGGCGGCCGCTTGCAGCAGCACCCGCTGCTGCTGCAGTTCGCCGCCGAACGATTGGCGCCCGGCGCGGCGCAGGCCCGGGCCGCCGATGCGCATGCCGCGCACTACCTGAACCGGCTGGCCGCGCTGGCACCGGCATTGCGCCGTGCCGACCGCGACGCGATGCGCGAGACCGACCTGGAGTTCGAGAACCTGCGCGCCGCCTGGGTCCATGCGGGCCAGGCCGGCATGGGCGACCTGCTCGGCCGCTGCGCCGTGGCCTTGATGCACCACTGCGACCACCGCGGCCGCGCGGCCGAGGGCCGCCGCCTGCTGGCCGATGCCGCGCAGGCCCCGGCGCTCGCGCTCGACCCGCGGGTGCGGGCCCGCCTGCAGGCCTATGCCGCCCACCTGGCCTACCGCCTCGACCGCTACGACGAGGCCATCGTCGAGGCCGAGGCGGTGCTGGCCGGCGCGGCCGGCAACGAAGACCAGCGCGCCTGGGCGCAATGCCACCGGCTGCTGGGCGCGGCGCACCTGCAGCTGGGCCGGCTCGATCGCGCGCGCATCCACTTCGGCCATGCGCACGAGGCGGCCGTCGAGTCGGGCGACACGCTCAGTGCCGCGGCCATGCTGGACAACCTGGCCATCGTCGAGAAGCACGGCGGCCATTACGACGAGGCGCTGCGCCTGTCGCAGGCCGCGCTGGTGATGTTCCGGCGCGCCGGCGCGCAGGCCAACATCGCGCTGTGCCTCAACCACCTGGGCACGCTGCACCTGGTGCGGCAGGACCTCGACGCGGCACAGGCCCACTTCGAGGAAGGCCTGGCGCTGTGCGAGCGCGAAGGTTTTGTCGGCACCAAGGGCTACCTGCTGGCCAACCTGGCCGACACCGCCCTCGATCGCGACGAGCTCGAACGCGCACAGGCGCTGGCCGATCGCACGCTGGCGCTGGCGCGCCTGCATGGCTACAAGAGCATCGAGACCTGGATGCTGCAGGCCTCGGCCCGCGTGGCGCTGCGCCGCGGCCAGCTGGCCGAGGCGCGGAGCCTGGCCGCGGCCGCGCTGAACCTGGCGCTCGAACTGGGTCCGCAGCCGCTGCTCACCGTGGGCCTGCTGCCGGTGGCCGAAGTGCTGGAAGCGCAGGGCGAACGCGACGCCGCACGCCGCCTGCTGGCCTTCGCGCTGACGCACCCGCTGGGCACGGCACCGGACCGCGACCGCATGCGCCGCACGCTCGAACACTGGGGTGGTGCGCTGGACGAAGCGCCGCCGACGATCACGCTCGACGAGCTCGTGCACCTGGCCATCGCCGGCGCCCGCAGTGCCCAGTCCTCGCTGATCGCGGCGCTGGGGGGGCGACGCCGGCCACCAGGCGCGTAGCGGGGTCCGGCTGCAAGGCTTGTCCCGTCGTGGTGCGTCCTTGGCTGCCGCGGTGATCAGCGGCTCGAGGGCGCCTGCAGGTCCAGCACGAAGCGCCGCCCTTCCCCGCCGCGGTGCATGCCCTCGGCCCGCAGCCCCATCGACAGGGCCAGCGCGCTCATGCCGCGGTTCTCGGGCAGCACCTCGCCCACCATGCGCCGGGTGCCGGTGGCCCGCAGATGGCCGATCACTTTGTGCATCAGCAGCCGGCCCAGTCCCTGGCGATGCAGGTCGGAGCGGATGATGATGGCGAACTCGGCCTCCTCGTTGTCGGGGTCGCTCACCGCGCGCACGACGCCGATGATGCGCTGCGTGCCATCGGCCTGCGGTTGCACGGCGACGAAGGCCATCTCGCGCGCGTAGTCGATCTGCACCAGCCGCGCCAGCTCGCTGCGCGGCAGCTCGCGCCGGCTGCTGAACAGGCGCAGGCGTATGTCCTCGGGGTCCAGCGACTCGAGGAAGGCGCGGTGCATCGCCTCGTCCTCGGGTCGGATCGGCCGCAGCTGCAGCGGCCGGCCCTGCCAGGTCATGCTCTCCTCGAGTTCCGCCGGGTACGGCAGGATCGCGAAATGGTCGCGACCGGCCGGGCCGCGCGCGTCGACGCGGATGCGCGCATCGAGCGCGATCACGCCCTGCTCGTCGGCCCACAGCGGGTTGATGTCGAGCTCGGCGATCTCGGGCAGGTCGGCCAGCAGCTGCGACAACGCCACCAGCGCATCGGCAATCGCGTCCAGCTGCGCGGGCGGCCGGTCGCGGTAGCCGCCTAACAGCTTGGCGACGCGGGTGCGGGCGATCTGCTCGCGGGCCAGCGCGCGGTTCAGTGGCGGCAGCGCCAGCGCGCGGTCGGCCACCAGTTCCACCGCGGTGCCGCCCTGCCCGAACAGCAGCACCGGGCCGAACAGCGGGTCGACGCTGGCACCGACGATCAGTTCCTGCGCATGCGGCCGCCGCACCATCGCCTGCACGGTGAAGCCTTCGAGCCGCGCCTCGGGCCGCAGGCGGCCGATGCGCGCGAGCATCGTGCGCGCGGCCTCGCCCACCGCGGCGGCGTCCTGCAGGTCCAGCGCCACGCCGCCGACATCGGACTTGTGGCTCAAGTCGCGCGAGAGGATCTTCAAGGCCACCGGAAAGCCGCAGGCCTGTGCCGCCTGCACCGCCGCCTCGGCATCGGCCGCCACGCGGCGCGTCTCGACCACCGGAATGCCGTAGGCCTGCAGCACCTGCTTGGCCTCGGCCTCGTCGAGCATCGGGCGGCCTTCGGCCAGCGCGCGCTGCAGCAGGGCGCGGGCGGCCTCGGCATTGCCCGGTGCGGCGGGCGCGGCGCCCGGTGCCTCCATCAGCTGCGCCTGGTTGTGACGGTAGGTGCGCAGCAGGCCGAAGGCGGCCACCGCGTCCTCCGGCGTTTCGAAGTCGGCCACGCCGGCCTCGCGGAAGATGCGCCGCGCATCGGCCACCGCGCCGTCGCCCAGCCAGCAGGCCAGCAGCCGGTGGCGGGCCTGGCGCGCGATGGGGGCACAGGCGCGCGCGATGTCGTCGCTGCGCACGATGGCGGTGGGCGCATGCACGAACAGCACCGCGCCGGTGGCGGGGTCGGCCAGCAGCGTGTTCAAGGTGTGGGTGTAGCGCTCGACCGGTGCGTCGCCGATGATGTCCGCCGGGTTGCCGTGCGACCAGGTGGCGGGCAGGCTGCTGCCCAGGCGTTCGATCAGTGCCGCGCTCGGCTCGGCCAGCGGAATGCCGGCCAGCGCGGCGGCATCGGCGGCCATCACGCCGGCGCCGCCGCCGTTGGTCATCACCGTCAGCATCTCGTCGCGGTTGGCGCCGAAGCGGGCCAGCGTCTCGGCAGCGATGAACAGCTGCTGCAGCGTGTCCACGCGCAGCATGCCGGCGCGGCGGAAGGCGGCGTCGTACACCGCATCGGACCCCGCCATCGCGCCGGTGTGCGAGGCGGCGGCCGCCATGCCGCGGCCGGCGCGCCCGGCCTTCACCACGATCACCGGCTTGTTGCGGGCGGCGGCCCGCGCGGCCGACATGAACTTGCGCGGCGCCTCCACCGATTCCAGGTACATCAGGATCGAGCGCGTCTTCGGGTCGCTGGCCAGGTGGTCGAGCAGGTCGCCCACGTCGACATCGGCATGCTCGCCCATCGACACCATGCACGACAGCCCGATGCGGCGCGAACGCGCCCAGTCGAGCACCGCGGTGACGATGGCGCCCGATTGCGAGACGAAGGCGATGTCGCCCGGCAGCGCCTCGGTGTGCGCGAAGCTGGCGTTCAGCCCCGTGTGCGGCGCCAGCAGGCCCAGGCAGTTGGGGCCCAGCACGCGCAGCAAGGCGGGCCGCGCCGCGTCGAGCATGGCCTGCTTCTGCACCTTGTCCAGCCCCGCGGTCATCACCACCGCGGCCTTGCAGCCGCGCGCCGCGAGCTCGGCGATCACGCCCGGCACGCTGGCCGGCGGCGTGCACACCAGCGCCAGCTCGGGCACCTGCGGCAGGTCGTCCACGCGGGCATAGCAAGGCTGGCCGTCGAGGCTGGCGTGCGACGGATTGACCGGCCACGTCGGGCCGCTGAACTCGCCGGCACGCAGGTTGCGCCACACGGTGGCGCCGACACTGCCGGCGCGGGACGAGGCGCCGACCACGGCCACCGAAGCCGGGGCCAGCAGGTATTCGAGGTTGCGGATGCTCATGGCACCGCAGCCTAACGGCAGCGCGTGACGGCGGGCTTGCGGTGTCGCAACCAGCGATCCAGGCTCGGGCGCACGAGCCCCTCCGCTTTGGAACTAGACTGATCCGGCCGTGAACACCTTGTTCTCCGAGATCAAGCTGCAGTACTACACGCCGGGCCTGACGATGGAGGCCCACAGGCACAGTCGCGCCAGCCTGTCCTTGGTGTTGGCGGGCAGCTATGAGGAACGCATTCGCGGACGTTGCGCAGAGTTCGCGTTCGGAAGCCTGCTGGTCTATCCGCCCCACGAAACCCATGCCCAGCGCTTTGGCGCAGCGGGCGTGCGCACGCTGCTGTTCACGCCCACACCGGAGGCGATCGCCCGGCTGGACGAGGCCGTGCCGTTTGCCGACGCGCCGGCCGTTCGCACGCTGTCGCTGGCCGACGTGGGCCGGCGCGTCGCGCAGGAGTTGCAGACCTCCGACGACTTTTCGCCGCTGGTGGTTTGCGGCTTGTCGCACGAACTGATCGGCCTGGCCGCACGCGAGCAGTCCCGCCACGCCGGCGCGCTGCCGGCAACGCTGCGGCGGGCGATGGAGTTGCTGCGGGAGCGGTCGCACCAGCCGCTGGCGCTGGACGACATCGCCCGCGCCGTGGGCAGCGACCCGGGTGAATTGGCGCGATCGTTTCGTGCCTGCCTGGGAGAGTCGCCCGGCGAGGTGCACCGGCGCTTGCGCATCGAGCGCGCCGCGGCGCTGCTGACCCGATCGACCGAAGCGCTGGCGGACATTGCCGCGCTCTGCGGCTTCAGCGACCAACCTCACATGACGCGCGCCTTCAGGGCTCAGCTCGGCACCACGCCGGCGGCCTACCGCCGCCGAGCCCGCGGCTGACGTTCAAAAGCCGCGGGATTGTTCAAGACGGGCGTCGCCGTCCGCGCGTACAAACGCGCCCTTGCCGTTCGACAAAGACCTGCCCATGACCGTGATGCGCCGGCCCCTGGCCTTGGCCGCTCTGATGCTGACCCTTTTCACCGCCCAAGCGTGGAGCCATGACGCCGTGGCCTGGCACCGCGACTACGCCCAGCTGAAGCAGGCGCTCGAGCAGGACTACGCCAATCTCGCCTGGTTCGCGTCGCCCGAAGGCGGCGTGCATCTGCCGCGACTGGACCGCCTGACGCGGCAGGCCTTGCGGGCCGCACGCAACGATGGCGAGGCCCGCCAAGCCATCGAGAACTTCGTGCGAGCCTTCCGGGATGGGCACTTCTCGGTACTACCTGACCAGGCCGTGCCGACGGGTGTGGCACGCCCGGTGCCGGCCCGAGCCTTCGACGCGGCCGACCCCGCCGCCGCTTGCGCGGCGCTGGGCTTCCTGCCCACCGCTCGCGTGGCCTTCTCGCTGCCGCTGGAGAGCCTGCCCAGCTTCCAGCTGACGGGTGACGGCCTGGCCAGCGTCTACCGCGCCGGGTTGGCCACCACGGCCAGCGGCCTGAAGATCGGCGTCATCCGCATCCAGAACTTCAGCAACCGCGCCTTCCCGGCCAATTGCCCGCAAGGCTTCGCATCGTTGAAGGCCCGGGGCGACACGATCGACGAACGAACGCTGCGCGATGAAGCCGACCATCGCTGGTTCGCCGGCCTGTCCGAACAGATTGCCGCCCTGAAGGCGGCGGGCATGACGGCGCTGCTGATCGACGTGGGCAGCAACAGTGGCGGCAACGACAGCGGCGACCTGTTTCCGCGGCTGTTGTCCGGCCAGCCGGTGCGGTCGGCGCGACTGCGCATGGCGACCTCCGCCGCGGCCATCGCCTATGCCGACGAACAGCTCAGAGGCCTGGATTCGGCGCTGAAGGGCGCTCCGGGTGCCGAGGCCCGCGAGGCCCTGACCCGGGCGCGGGCGTTCTTCGCACAGGCCAAGGTCCAGGCCCGGCAGCCCTGCGACATGCACTGGGTGTGGACACGACGGCAAGCGTGGACCGGTCAGGGCTGCAAGCGCCTGGTGGACGTGGGCTATGCCGGCGGCTTTGCGCCGACGCTGCCGCGCGGCGCGTTCGGCGACCAGAACACCGCCTACCGCTTGTCCTACCCATCCAGCGCCGACGACTTCTGGGGCCTGTGGACCGGCCCCTTGTATGTGCTGACCGATGGCCGCACGTACTCGTCGGCCGAGATGTTCACGGCTGTGGTGCAGGACAACCACCTCGGCAAGACCGTGGGCGCGACCACCGGCGGCGACGGTTGCGGTTTCATGAGCGGCGAACGGCCCAAGATCCTCGCGCACTCGCGCATGCGGCTGCGCATGCCCGATTGCATGCGACTGCGTGCCGACGGCCGCAACGAAGTGGCCGGCATTGCGCCGGACCTGCCGGTGCTGGCGACCGAGGGCGAGGACAGCCGACAACGAGCAGCGCGGGTGCTGGAAACCATCGCGGCCGATGCATTGGCGCACTAGCGAAGCCCACGGTCACTGTCGCCAACGCAGCGCAGGCGAAGCCCCCTCGAGTCCGGCGGCATTCGCCAGCAGCTCCGGACTTCGAGCACGGCCGTGGACACGCGCCGGACCAATCCCGGGCACACAGCGACCTCAGCCCAGCCGCGCCAGCAGCCGTTCGAGCATCAGCGCAGTCTCGGCCGGGCTGTCGAGGTAGAAGCGGGCGTGCGTTGGCCGGGCATCGCGGCCGATGCGCACGGTCAGCCAGTGTGGTGGGGCGCTGATGAACACCGGCTCGTCGTTGACGTCGTCGCCGGCGAACAGCGCGCAGCTCACGCCGCTGCGCGCCACCAGCGCCTGCATCGCATGCGCCTTGTCGGGTGCTTCGCGGGCCATCACGTTGACCACCATCTTGCCGGGGAAGATGCGCAGCACCTCGTCCTCGCGCCAGGACAGCAGCTCGAGGATCAGCGCCTGCGCCTTCTCGCGCTCGGGCGACTGGCGGTAGTGCAGCGCGATCGACTGGCGCTTGTCCTCCACCCACACGCCGCAGGCCTCGAGCGCGGGGCGCTGCGCGCGCAGCAGCATGCGCAGCGCCTCGAGCGCCTGCGCATGGGCCGCGCTGGCCAGCGGATCGAGCGCGTCCTCGGCGCCATGGCTGCCGACCACGTAGCTCGGCTCGAAGCCGAGCCGGCCGCGCACGTCGTCCACCGCGCGGCCTGTGACGATGGCCACCGGCAGCCGGTGCATCAGCGCCTGCAGCCGTTCGGACACCGCGGGCGAGATGCAGGCATCGTCCGGGTGCGGCACGATCGGCGCCAGCGTGCCGTCGAAGTCGAAGGCCAGCAGCGGCCGCTGCGCCAGCGCCTGCGCCACCGCCACATCGCCTTCCGGGCTGAACAGGTGCTGCAGGCCCACGGCCAGCAGCGGCAGATCCCGGTCAGGCTGCATGGCGCCGCACCCTGGCCTCGACCCGCTCGCGCAAGCGCCAGCGGCCGGCATCGGACAGCATGCGGCCGGCCCAGCGGAACACGTTGAACTCGTGCACCGTGCTGCGCAGGCTGGCCATGCGCTCGCGCTGCTCGGCCGCCGGCATGGTGGCCGCGTGCTGCAGCGCATCGGCCGTTTCCTCGACGTGGTAGGGGTTGACGATCAGTGCCTCGCTCAGTTCCCGCGCGGCGCCGGCGAAGCGGCTGAGCACCAGCACGCCCTGCAGGTCGTCGCGGGCGGCGACGAACTCCTTGCACACCAGGTTCATGCCGTCGTGCAGGCTGGTGACGA
>CAZXLI010000116.1:0-18007 GCA_964641795.1 uncultured Bordetella sp.
ATTGACCAGCTCGCCGCGGTGATCGGCGGCAGCCTGGGCGGCATGCAGGCGCTGGCCTGGACGCTGCGGCACCCGCAGCGCGTGGGCCACTGCATCGCGGTGGCGTCGGCGCCGAACCTGTCGGCGCAGAACATCGCGTTCAACGAGGTGGCGCGCCGCGCGATCACCACCGACCCCGATTTTCACGGCGGCCACTTCTACGAACGCGGCGTGGTGCCGGCGCGCGGCCTGCGCGTGGCGCGCATGATCGGCCACATCACCTACCTGTCCGACGACTCGATGGAGGCCAAGTTCGGCCGCGAGCTGCGCAACGGCGCACTGGGCTATACCACGCAGGACATCGAGTTCCAGATCGAGAGCTACCTGCGCCACCAGGGCGACAAGTTCAGCGAGTACTTCGACGCCAACACCTACCTGCTGATCACCCGCGCGCTGGACTACTTCGACCCCGCCCGCGCCCACGGCGACGACCTGTCGCGCGCCTTCGCCGTGGCGAAGCGCAACCCGTTCCTGGTCATCAGCTTCACCACCGACTGGCGCTTCTCGCCCGCGCGCTCACGCGAGATCGTCAAGGCGCTGGTCGACAACCGCATCGACGTCAGCTACGCCGAGATCGACGCACCGCACGGCCACGATGCCTTCCTGCTCGAAGACCCGCGCTACCACGGCGTGCTGCGCGCGCGCTTCGAGCGCATCGCGAAAGAGGTCGCGGCAGGCGGGCCGAGCGCCGGGCCGCTCCCAAGCCGGCCCGCCATCCCCTCGGGGGATCGGCCGGCGTACTCGTCGGACGAGGGGCGGACATGAGCGATCGGAAGGTGCTCGAACTGATCGCCGCGCTGGTGCCGCCCGGCTCGCGCGTGCTCGACCTCGGCTGCGGCTCGGGCGAACTGCTGGCGCACCTGCGCCAGCACCGCGGCTGCTCGGGCTACGGCATCGAGATCGCCGACGCCGACGTGCTGGCCTGCGAGCAGCGCGGCGTCAACGTGATCCAGCTGAACCTCGAGGAAGGGCTGGCGCTGTTCGACGACGCCAGCTTCGACGTGGTGCTGCAGCTGGACACCTTGCAGCACCTGCGCAACACCGAGCACATGCTGCGCGAGACGGCGCGGGTCGGCCGCATCGGCATCGTCAGCTTCCCGAACTTCGCGCACTGGCCGAACCGCCTGTCGGTGCTGCGCGGCCGCATGCCGGTGACCAAGGTGCTGCCGTACCAGTGGTACGACACGCCGAACATCCGCGTTGGCACGCACGCCGACTTCGAAGTGCTGGCGCGCAGGAACGGCCTGCGCATCCTCGACAGCTTCGGCCTGCACGGCGGCGAGCCGGTGCGCACGCTGCCGAACCTGCTGGCCAGCACCGCGGTGTTCAAGTTCGAGCGCGGCTGAGCCGGTGCACGCCGCCATGTCCTCCCTCGCCACCCGCATTCGCCACTGCGCCAAGCTGACAGGCAGCTTCACGCTGCGCTCCGGCCAGGTCAGTGACACGTACTTTGACAAGTATCAGTTCGAGTCGCAGCCCGCGCTGCTGCGTGACATCGCGCAGGAACTGGCCCGGCTCGTTCCGACCGGCACCGAGGTGCTGGCCGGGCTCGAAATGGGCGGCATCCCGATCGTGACGATGCTGAGCCAGGTCACCGGACTGCCAGCGGCCTTCGTGCGCAAGCAGCCCAAGGACTACGGCACCTGCCGCTATGCCGAAGGCGCTTCGCTCATCGGCAGGCGCTTCGTGCTGGTGGAGGACGTGGTCTCCAGCGGCGGCGCGATCCTCGACGCGATGGCCTTGCTGCAGGCCGATGGTCTGCGCCCGCTGGCCGCGCTGTGCGTCATCGACCGCGAAAGCGGTGGCGCCGAAGCGCTGGCGCGGGCCGGGCTGCCGCTGCACGCGCTGTTCACGTTTTCGCAGATCGACAGCGCGGGCCAGGCAGCTCATTTCCCGCCGCCCGACGAAGCCGCCGGGTGATCGTCGGCCCGCATAGCTCAGACCCTGCGGCCAGAGTCTGAGCTTATGCGCGCCGCGCAGCACTCTGCTGCGCCGGCAGCAGCGTGCCACCAGCGGCTGCGTCGCGCGCAGCAGCGCCGCACCGCGCCGCACGCTCACTTCCCGGGGCAGCACGGGGGGCGGCGGCCCTGGCATCGTCCTTGCCTCGAAAGCCGGGCTCAACCCCCGTGAAAGAGCCCTCGCCATGACTTTCGAAGCCACACTGGCGGCCAGCGCCGTCATCGCCACCAACCCCTACGGCGTCGACGCGCTGTGGACGCAGAGCGACGGCGTCGCCAAAGCCGTGCTGCTGATCCTGGCGGCGATGAGCGCGGCCAGCTGGTACGTCATCGTCACCAAGCTGCTGCAGCAGTGGCGGATCGGCCGCCACGCGCAGGCGGCCGCACGCGACTTCTGGAGCGCCGGCAGCGTCCGGGTCGGTGCCGACGCGCTGTCGCCACGCAGCCTGTACCGCTACATCGCCGAGGCCAGCCTCGACGCCACGCAGCGCCACCAGGGCCTGCATGCGCGCGTCGACTTCGCCGACTGGGTCGACCTCAGCCTGCACCGTGCCACTGAACGCGTGCAGCGCCGGCTGGCTGCCGGCCTGAGCGTGCTGGCCACGGTCGGCTCGACCTCGCCCTTCGTCGGCCTGTTCGGTACCGTCTGGGGCATCTACCACGCGCTGACGGCCATCGGCCTGGCCGGCCAGGCCTCGATCGACAAGGTGGCCGGCCCGGTGGGCGAGGCCCTGATCATGACCGCGCTCGGCCTGGCCGTCGCGGTGCCGGCGGTGCTGGGCTACAACGCGCTGCTGCGCCGCAATGCCGCCGCACTGGACGAGGTGCGGGACTTCTCGGCCGAGCTGCACGCCGTGCTGCTGGGCTCGGTGCCGCCCGCCGGCCCCGCGCACCCGGCCGTGCCGGCAGGCGCCAGCCCGCTGCGGGTGGCGTCGACCACCGCGGCCGCGGCCTGAGCGGGAGCGCCCGATGGCGATGCACTTGTCCGCCGCCGGTGGCGGCGATGATGCGGTGGTCGCCGCATCAACACCACCCCGCTGGTGGACGTGATGCTGGTGCTGCTGATCATCTTCCTGATCACGATCCCGGTGGTGAACTTCTCGGTGCCGGTGGCGCTGCCGAAGCAGCGGCACGAGCTGCGCGAGAGCAAGCCACAGGACATCGTGCTGTCGGTCGACGCGCGCGGCAACCTGTACTGGTTCGACGCGCCGGTGGCCGGTGGCGAGGCGCTGGTGCAGCGGCTGAAGGCGGTGGCGCAGCAGCAGCCGCAGCCCGAGGTGCACATCCGGGGCGACGCCCGCAGCCGCTATGCGCCGGTTGGCCGCATCCTGCTGGCCTGCCAGCGCGCCGGCATCGCCAAGGTCGGCTTCATCACCGAACCGGCGGCCCGCTCATGAAGCGCCTCAAGCAGGCCCGCCGGCTGCGCCACGCCGCCGCGGCGAGCGAGCCGATCGCCGAGGTCAACACCACGCCGCTGATCGACGTGATGCTGGTGCTTCTGGTGATGCTGATCATCACCATCCCGGTTCAGCTGCACGCGGTAAACCTGAACCTGCCGGTGGGCCAGCCACCGGCCGCGCCGCAGCAGCCGGAGCGGGTGCGCATCGACATCGATGCCGCCGACACCGTGCACTGGAACGGCAGCCCGCTGGCCGACGGCGCCGCGCTGCGCCAGCGCCTGCAGGCCGCGGCGGCGCAGGAGCTAGCGCCTGAAATACACGTCCGTCCGGATCGCAGCGCCAGCTACGACCGCTTTGCCGAGGTGATGACGGCCACCCGCCAGGCCGGGCTCACCCGGCTCGGCGTCGTCGGCAGCGAGCAGTTCATCGACCAGCCATGAGGACCTTGCCATGAGTGCCCTTCTTCTGCCCGGCGGCCTGCCGCACGCCGGCGCCGCCGCGCACCAGCCGCCGCTGGCTTCCGGTGGCCAGCGCGGCACCGGCATCGCCGTGGTGATCGGCGTGCACCTGCTGATCGCCTGGGCGCTGGCCTCGGGCCTGGCGCGGCAGGCGATGGCGATCGTCAAGAAGCCGATCGAGGTGGCCATCGTCACCGAGGCGCCACCGCCGCCCCCACCACCGCCCAAGATCGAGAAGATCGCGCCGTCGCCCAGGCTGGCACCACCGCCGCCGGCCTACGTGCCGCCGCCCGAGGTGGCGGTGACGCCGCCGCCGGCGCCGGTGATCCAGGCGGTGCAGGCCGAGCCGCCAAAGGAGCCGGTGGTGATTGCCGCGGCGCCGGCGCCGGCCGCGCCGCCCGCCCCGCCACCCCAGCCGGTGGCCGTGAAGCGCGAGATCAGCGTCGCGTGCCCGGGCTACGAAACCATCCTCGGCAGCGCGCTCGAGGAGGCGATCGACCGCGTCGGCCTGCGCGGCACCGTGAACACGCTGATCCGCATCCGCGGCAGCCAGGTGGTGGAGGTGCTGCCGCAATCGGGGCCGAAGGAGTACCACAAGTACGTGACCGCCGCGGTCAAGCGCATGCGCTGCTCCGCCGGCGGCGCCGACGAGGTGCAGGTGATGCTGCCGGTGGTGTTTTCGTGAGGTCCCGCAGGCAGGTGCTGCAGGGCCTGGGCACGCTGGCGCTGTTGCCCACCGCCACGCGCGCCGCCGCGGCCGGCGAGGCGCCGCCGAACATCCTGTTCATCCTGGCCGACGACATGGGCTACGCCGACCTCGGCGTGTACGGCCAGCGCGACTACGCCACGCCGCAGCTCGACCGCCTGGCCGCCGAGGGCATCCGCTTCACGCAGGGCTATGCCAATTCGGCGGTGTGCTCGGCCACCCGCTTCGGCCTGATCACCGGGCGCTACCAGTACCGGCTGCGCGGCGGCCTGGAAGAGCCGATCGGCGGCAGCGAGGCCATCGGCCTGCCGCCCGAGCACCCGACCCTGCCCTCGCTGCTGAAGCAGCGCGGCTACCGCACCGCGCTGTATGGCAAGTGGCACCTCGGCGCGCTGCCGCGCTTCAGCCCCCTGAAGAGCGGATACGACGAGTTCTTCGGCAACTTCGGCGGCGCGCTGGACTACTTCACGCACCGCGCCGGCACCGACCCGCAGCTGCCCTCGGGACTGTACGAAGGCGAGACGCCAGTGGAGGTGGCCGGCTACTACACCGACCTGCTGGCCGAACGCGCGCAGGCCTTTCTGCGCCGGCAGCGGCCAGGCCAGCCCTTTCTGCTGTCGCTGCACTTCACCGCCCCGCACTGGCCCTGGGAAGGCCCGGGCGACGAAGCCGAATCGCGCCGGCTGAAGAGCCTCGGCCACTACGACGGCGGCAGCCTGCGCAAGTACGGCGAGATCGTCGGCGCGCTCGACGCCGCGGTGGGCCGCGTTCTTCAAACGTTATCGGCCCAGCAACTCGAACGCGACACCATCGTGGTGTTCACCAGCGACAACGGCGGCGAGCGCTTCTCCAACACCTGGCCCTTCACCGGCCAGAAGTCCGAGCTGCTCGAAGGCGGCGTGCGCGTGCCGACGCTGCTGCGCTGGCCGGCGCGGGTGCCGCCCGGTCAGCTGAGCGAACAGGTGTTGATCAGCATGGACTGGCTGCCCACGCTGCTGGCCGCGGCCGGCACTGCGCCGCACCCCGACTACCCCAGCGACGGCCGCAACCTGCTGCCGCAGATCCTGGGCCAGGCCGCGCCGGTGCCGCGCACGCTGCACTGGCGCTACAAGGCGCGCAACCAGCGCGCGCTGCGCGACGGCGACTGGAAGTACCTGCAGATCAACGGCAACGAGTTCCTGTTCAACCTGGCGCAGGACAGCCGCGAACGCGCCAACCTGGCCGAGCGCGAACCCGAGCGGCTGGCGCAACTGCGCAGCGACTGGGAGGCCTGGAACGCGCGCATGCTGCCGATTCCCGCCGAGGTGCGCAGCTACAGCCCGAGCCCGAAGCTTCAGGCCGACCGGCCTGCGCCGGCAGGACCCTGAGCGCCGCGCCCGGCCCGCGCCGGGCGTGCCCGCTGCGGCCATGGGATTGCCCGGCGCCGAGAATGGCTCAAGATGGGCCGAACGAACGATCGACCATCAGAGCCCCATGAACGAACTCAGCGAGAGCTACCACCTGCGCAGCGATTCGCGCCACGATGCCTCGGCACTGCTGGCCCGCGCCGGCCTGGCCGGTTTCGTGTTTCCGGCCCGCGACGGCTGGGTCAGCTTCGTTGCCGAGGGCGAGGCCTTCCGGCCCCACGCCGAGCTGCTGGACGCCAACGACGGCCTGCTGCTGCGCTGGGCCTTCAGCGAAGACCAGGGCTGGGCCTTCAAGCTGTTCAGCGACAGCGAACTGCTGCTGGGCTACGCCTGCGAGTGGGACGAGCGGATCGTCTTCGATGACGACTTCGACCCGGTGGCCCTGGAGCGCGCGCTGGGCCTGGCGCTGCCCGGCCTGCGCGGCGAGGCGGGGCGCCGCATCTTCCGCCCGCGCGGCTTCGAGCAGTTGTTCGAGCACAAGCCGGCCTATGCCTTCGCCGCGGCATTGGGGCTGCCGCACTACCGCTGGCTGTCCTATGCCTACCTCGAACGTGACGCGTCCCGCGGCCGGCCGCTGCCGGCCGGCGTGCTGGCGATCGCTTAGGGCCGGTTCACGCTACGGCTGCGCCGCGAAGCAGTACAGCAGCCCGGCACCGCCGGTGGCCACCAGCCTGGGCTGGCTGCAGCCGCGGCTGGCATGGGCCGAGTTCCACGAGGTGTTGCCGCCGCCGGTGCGGTCGAAATGGCCGACCTGCACCGTGCCGTCCTCGGCCTGGCTGGTGTAGTTGCGGCAGGTCTTGTCGCTGCCCTCGGCGAAGGCTCGGCCATCGGGCTGCGAGCCGGTCAGGATGTCATGCTCGTTGGGCCGGTCGCCGGCGCCCTTCACCGGCTCTCCCTTCTCGGTCAGCACGGTGCCGCGGCTCAGGTTGTTGCCCAGCCGCGCCTGGTCCAGTTCGTCGCCATGCAGATGGGCCACGTCGCGCGCGATCACCGCGCCGCGCACATTGGTCCACGGGCCCTTGCCGATGCGGTCGCGTGCGTTGACCGCCGGCTTGCCGCCTTCGGCCTGCGTGCTGAGGTAGGCATGCCAGGTCTTGTAGGGCGTGCCGGCGGCATCGGCCAGCTTCTGGCAATGGGCATCGGCGCCGGCCAGGCCGCCGTAGTTGGCGCCGTTGCCGCCACCGGTGCTGGTGACGAAGAAGGTGAAGGGCGGCGGCGGCGCGGCCGGCGCCGAAGCGGCGGTCGGTGTCGCGGGCGTCTGGACCTGGGCCTGGGCCAGCGAGCCGGCGGCGGCCAGCAGCGCGGCCAGCGCCGCGCCGCGCATCGGGTGATCTCGTGTCATGGGGGTGTCTCGGAGAGCAGGAATCAATTGGTGTTGCGGTACTCATCGTGGCAGCCCTTGCAGCTGCGCTGCAGCGTGCCGAACTGCGCCTTCACGCCGGCGGCGTCGCCGGCCTGCGCCAGGCGCGCCAGCTCGCTGGCCTCTTTCGCGAAAGTCGCCGAGGCCGCGGCCACGCCCGAACCGTCGGTGAACAGCGTGGCCTTGGCGGTGGTGTCGTGCCAGCCCTTGCCGCTTTCGGTGCCGGGCGCGAACAGGCTGCCGAGGCCGCCGTTGGCCAGCGCGGCGATGGTGGTGGCCGCGCGGACCACCTCGTCGCGCTGGTAGTTGCCGTCGACGCTGGCCTTGATGCGCGCGACGTTCCAGGCCACCACCTGGAAGGCGGACTGGCGCCACTTGATCAATTGCTCGGGTTTCGGCGCCTGCTGGGCCGCGGCCGGGCCGAGTGCGGCGGTGGCCAGCACCAGCGCGGCGAAGTGGCGAAGTCGGAATGAGGGATGCGACATGATGATGCTCAGGGAGTGGATCGAGCGGTTGGAGAAACGGGGGAAGGGGGCAGCGCCTGCACGGCCTGCAGCGCGCGGATGACATTGGCCTCGGGCGAGACACCGCCGATCACCGCGGCAATGCGGCCGTCGCGGCCGATCACGAAGGTGCTGCGCTCGGCGCGCGCATGGCCGATCGCTTCGCCGCGCTGGTTCAAGCGGCCGGCTTCGGTGTCACTGAGCTGCAGCGCATAGCGCCGGGCGATCGCGCCGCCAGCATCGGAGGCCAGCAGGAAGCGGCCGGCGCAGGACTGCGGGTCGGCCGAGAACGCGTGCAGCCGCTCGATGCCGTCGAGCGAGATGCCGACCACGCTCGCACCCGCGGCGCGGAAGGCCTCGATGCGCTCGGCGAAGGCATGCGCCTGCAGGCTGCAGCCGCTGGTGAAGGCGGCCGGGTAGAAGTACAGCACCACCGGGCCGCGGCTCAGCGCCTCGGGCAGCCGAAAGGTGCTGTCGCGCCCGGCCAGTGCGGCCGGTGCCTCGAACGGCGGCGCGGTATCGCCGGCCTGCAGCGCCGCCTGGGCGGCGCTGATCGCGAACCAGGCAGCGGCGGCCAGCAGGCGGGGGGTGCGGACGAGCATCGGTGATCACCTCGCGCCAAAGGGTTTGTAGGGGTCGTGGCAGTCGTTGCAGGCCTGGGCGATCGCGCGCGCGGCGCGCGCGGCGCCGTCGTAGTCCTGCGCGGCCAGCAGCGCCGCCACCGCGGCGGCCTGCAGCCGGCCGTCACGGGCGATGCCTTGCGCGTCAACGGCCGGGAAGTCGTGCTCGAAATAGCGCTCCATCAGCGCGTACAGGCGTTCCAGCTCGCGCGCATCGGCGCCGGCCGGCTCGACCGCGCGCGCGGCGATGTGGCGCTGCACGCTGACGCTGCGCTGGTCGATCGCACGCATCCACAGGCCGAACTCCAGCTGCGAGGCCGGATGGGCCAGTGGCGTGGCCAGCAGCATGCCGGCGGCCAGGGTGAGACGGGCGCGCATCACTTCTTCTTGTAGACCTCGTGGCAGCGCTTGCAGCTGCGGGTGAGCTGTGTCAGCGCCTCCTGCGCAGCGTCGAAATCCGCCTGCTGCACCTGGCGCGCCACGGCCTCGGCGTGCAGCGCAGACTGGCGCGCGAAATCGGCCGCCTGCGCGCCGTCGCCGCGCGCGGCGTAGTGCGCCTGCACCTGCTGGAAGAAGCGCAGCAGCTCCTCGGCCTCGGCCTGCGCCTTGGCGTTCTTCAGGCTGAGGTTGGAGTCCAGGCTGTGCACGGTGTCCTCGGCCTCGCGCATGGCATCGGCGCTGAGTTCGAAGGCGGCGGCGGCCACGCCGCCGGCGAACAGCAGCAGCAGGACCGCCCCACAGGATCGATAACGCATGAACGACGCGGCAATCTCGAAGCGCAATCTCGGGCGCTCAGGCCAGGATGTCGGTGATCACGTCGCCGAACACCGTGGTGGCCTTCTCGGCCCGGCCCTGGTGCGCGAACACCAGCTTCTTGTGGTTCAGGCCCAGCTGGTGCAGCAGCGTGGCCTGCAGGTCGAAGGTGTCGACGACGCCGGTCTGCGCGCGCAGGCCGAGCTCGTCGGTGCCGCCGTAGGTGCCGGGCTTGACGCCGCCGCCGGCCACCCACTGGGTGTAGCCCCAGGGGTTGTGGTCGCGGCCGTCGCCGCTCTGGCCATAGGGCGTGCGGCCGAACTCCGAGGCCCACACCACCAGCGTCGAGTCGAGCAGCCCGCGCGCCTTCAGGTCGGCCAGCAACGCGCCCACCGGCTGGTCGACCTGCTTGCACATCACCGCATGGTTCTTCTCCAGGCCGTTGTGGGCATCCCAGCTGTCGACGCTGTTGTCCGGCGCGCCGGAGATCACGTGCACGAAGCGCACGCCGCGTTCGACCAGCCGGCGCGCGCGCAGCAGCGCAGTGCCGTACTCGTCGGTCTCCTTGGTGCCGATGCCGTAGGCCGCGCGTGTGGCCGCCGTCTCCTTGGCCAGGTCCACCGCCTCGGGTGCGGACACTTGCATGCGGTAGGCCAGATCGTAGCTCTTCGCGCGCGCCAGCAGCTCGCTGTCGCCGGGGTAGCGCGCGGCATGCTGTTCGTTCAAAGTCTTCAGCAGCGCGAGTTCGGCGCGTTGCTCGGCTTCGCTGACGCCCTCGGGCCGCGCCAGGTGCAGGATCGGCGAATCGCCCTTGCGGAACGGCGTGCCCTGGTAGGCCGCGGGCAGGAAGCCGGCGCTCCAGATCACCGCGCCGCGGCCGCCGCCGGCCGCGCCGATGCCGGTGGGCAGCACCACGAAGGCCGGCAGGTCGGGATTGGCCGAGCCCAGCCCGTACTGCACCCAGGCGCCCAGCGCGGGCCGGCCCGGCTGCAGGCCGCTGGTGTGCAGCTTCAGCGATGCGATCACATGCGTGCTGCCCTCGGTCTTGCTGCCCTTCAGGAACGCGATGCTGTCGACCTGCTTGGCGATGTTCGGCAGCAGGTCCGAGACCCAGGCGCCGGTCTCGCCATGCTGCTTCCAGCTGCGCTTGCTGGCGAACAGGTTGCCCACGCCGCCGTCGGTGGCGGTCTTCAGGTCCTTGCCGAACGAATCGGGCAGCGGCGTGCCGGCCAGGCGGATCAGCTCGGGCTTGTAGTCGAACAGGTCCAGCGTGCTCGGCGCGCCGGCCATGTGCAGCCAGATCACGGACTTGGCCTTGGCCGGATGGTGCGGCTGGCGCGGCGCGATCGGGTCCAGCAGGTCGGCGGCCCAGGCCGAGGACAGCGGCAGCCCCAGGCTACCGAACGCGGCGGCCGCGGCCCCGCCATGCTGCAGGAATTGGCGACGATGAAGGTGGCTCATGGTGATGTCATCCGTTCAGAAGCGGTACGTGAATTCATTGGCGTTGACCAGCGTGTGCACCAGGTCGACGAAGGCGGTGGCGCGCGCGGCGCGGGTCTCGGCTTTCAGCGGTGCGCTGGTCCCGGCGGGCGCGGCCGCCCCGCCATCGTCATCGCCGGCCGCGGCACTGCTGCTGCGCAGCTTCGCCTGCTGCTGGTCGAGGTGGCTGACGAAGGCAGCGCGCTCGTAGCGGTCGGCCGGGCGGCGGTAGACGGCCTGGTAGAACTTGTCGATCTGCGCGCTCAGTTCGGGCGCCACGCCCCAGCCCTCGGGCAGGTGAGCCTTCTTCGTCGCGCCGGCCTGGTCGCGCAGCAGCGCCTCCTGCGTGTTCAGGAAGCCGGTCAGCGTGGCCTTCTCGGCCGCGCTGGGCTTGCGCGCGAACAGGATCTCGTAGACGCGGTCGAGCTGCGCCGACTCGCTGGGTCCTGCCTCGCGAATGACGCGGCCGGCGAGCGCCTGCGACCACTGCAGCACCAGGTCGCTGTTGACCAGCGCCAGCGCCTGCGGTGCGGTGGTGGTCACCTCGCGGCGGTGGTGTGGCGTCTGCGGATTGGCCCAGTCGAAGGTGTCGAGCAGCGGATACGGCGAGTTGCGCAGCACGAACACATAGAGGCTGCGGCGATGGTGCTCACGCGGGTTCTCCGAGGTGACCCAGCGGTTGCGCTGGCCGCCGATGTCGAAGTTCGGCGGGATCGGCGGGAACACCGCCGGGCCGCCGAGCTTCTCTTCCAGCAGGCCCGAAGCGGCCAGCAGCGAATCGCGGATCTGCTCGGCTTCCAGCCGCACGCGCGGGAAGGCCCACAGCAGCTTGTTGTCCGGATCGGCCTTGGCCACCGCGGCATCGTCCGGGCGCGGCGTGCTGGCCTCGCGGTACACCGCCGACAGCATGATCTGCCGCTGCAGCTGCTTGACGCTCCAGCCCTGGCGCACGAACTCGCCGGCCAGGTGGTCCAGCAGTTCGGGGTGCGTGGGCTTGGCGCCGGTCTTGCCGAAGTCGGCCAGGGTGTCGACGATGCCGCGGCCGAAGAACTGAGCCCATTGCCGGTTGACGAACACGCGTGCCGCCAGGCCGTTGTCCGGGCTGGCGATCCAGTTGGCCAGCGCGGTGCGCCGGCCCGACGAGCTGGCGCTGGGCGTGATGTGCGGCTTGGCATCGGTCAGCAGCGCCGGGAAGCCCGGCTGCACCTCGTCCTGCGGCCGGTCGTAGATGCCCTTGAACAGCACGCGCGTCGGCGGCGCTTCGGGGCCGAGCTCGAACATCGTCGAGATCTGGCCCGGGTCGCGCGGCTTGATCGCGTCGAACTTCTTCAGCGCCTCGCCCAGCGCCTGGTACTTGGCATACGCCTCCTTGTCCTTGGTCTTGAGCTGGTTCTCGGCATTGCGCGTGCGCCCGCTCATGGTCCACAGGTTGCGGTGGTAGATCCACTTGTCGTAGGCGTCGCGCTCGGCTTCAGGCTTGGTGATCGATTCGCGCGTTTTCGGCACGAAGCCCGAGAGGCGGTCGGTCTCCAGCTTGTCGATCACCGGCTTGAGCAAGGCGTCGCGCTGCTCGCGCAGGTCCTTCGTCGCCGCCTCCCAGGCCGCGTACTTGGCTTGATAGTCGGCCAGCGCCTTGCCCTTCAGCGCGGTGACATCGTCCTTCCAGCTGGCATTGACCAGGAAGGCCTGCAGCTGGTAATACTCCTTCTGCGTGATCTTCTCGGTCTTGTGGTCGTGGCACTGCGCGCAGCCGATCGTCGTGCCCAGGAACACCGAGCCGACGGTGTCGGTCAGGTCGTTGGCCACCTCCTGCTTCTTCAGGTTCAGGTCGCGGGCATTGATCTCGTCGGGCAGGTTGCGCAGGAAGCCGGTGGCCACCAGCGCGTCGAGGTCGTCGGGCCACAGCTCGTCGCCGGCGATCTGTTCCTTGACGAAGCGGTCGAAGGGCTTGTCCTGGTTGAAGGACTTGACCACGTAGTCGCGGTAGCGCCAGATGTTGGGCCGCGTGCCGTCGGTGTTGTAGCCGTCGCTGTCGGCATAGCGCGTCAGGTCCAGCCAGCGGCGCGCCTGGCGTTCGCCGTAGCGCGGGTTGGCCAGCAGGCGGTCGACCAGCTTCTCGTAGGCCTTCGGCGACTTGTCGTCGACGAAGGCCTTCACCTCTTCGGGCGTCGGCAGCAGGCCCCAGGCATCGAGCGTGGCGCGGCGAATGAAGGTGGCGCGGTCGGCCTCGGCCGACGGCGCGATGCCGGCGGCTTCCAGCCGCGCCAGCACGAAGGCATCGAGCGGCGTGCGCACCCAGGCGCGTTGCTGCACCGCGGGCAGCGCCGGGTGCGACAAGGGCGTGTAGGCCCAGGGCCGCTCGCTGCCGGGCTGGAACGCGCCGGGCGGCGCGTAGTCGGTGGCGCTGCGGCCGCTCAAGGCCAGGCTGGCCAGCAGCAGGGCCAGCACGCCTTGGGCCATGCGGGTTCTCGTGATCATCGGAAGTCCTCCGTCGGGTTCGGGGCTGTGGTCTGGCCGCGCAATTTGCAGGCCAGCATTCGAGGCGTCTTCTGGTGGCTCCAGCCACCAGGCCTGCTGCCGGCGCAGCAGCCCGCCAGCAGGGCTGCTGCGCGCCGAGCAGGCTGGTGGCCGGGTGTCAGAGCCGCGCGGCGAACTGCACGCCGATGCTGCGCGGCACCGCCGGCGTGGTGCTGGTGGACGTGACGGCGCGCACGGTCTTGTCGTCGAACAGGTTCTTGACGATCAGGCTGACCTGGAAGCTCTTGTTGCGCGTGCCCCAGCCGAGCGCCGCATCCACCGTGGTGCTGCCGGGCACGATCGAATACTCCGACAGCGCGACGTCCGAGTAATAGCGGCTGGAGTACGCGACATTGGCCGAGGCGCTGAGCTCCTTGTCGGCCGCCAGCGGCAGGCGGTAGTCGGCGCCGACGTTGAAGCTGAGCTTGGGTGCGCCGGCCAGCGGCCGGCCGCTCAGGTCTCGGTACGGCGGTGCGCCGGTGTAGCCGTTTTCCACCGGCTGCGCGGAGTTCGGGAAGTCCTTGTACTTGGCGATGTTGTACGCGCCCGAGAAGCGCAGCTGCAGGTTGCGGATGCCGCCGTAGACGCCGTCGACTTCGAGCCCCTGCACCTGCACCTTGGGCACGTTGCCGGTGGCGGTGGTGTAGTAGAAGCTGCCATCGTTGTTCAGCGCGGTGGTGTAGGCATCGACCACCCGCACGCTCTGCTGGTAGTCCCGGATGCGGGTGAGGAAGACATCGGCGTTGAGGATCAGCGTGCGGTCGAGCAGCGCGCTCTTGAAGCCGAGCTCCAGCGCATCGGTCTTCTCGGGCTTGACCAGCGCCGACACGCCGTTGACGAACTGCGCGATGCCGGCCTTCTCGCCATGCTGGTACGAGGCGTAGGCGGTGACATCGCGGCAGAGCTTGACGCTCGGGCTCAGCACCAGCGCCGGCTGGGTCTTCTGGAAGCGCTCGGCCTCGGTGTTGCCGAACAGCACGCCGACGTTGGCCTTGCGGATCGCCTGCGCATCGGCCAGCTGGCGCTTCTGCGCGTCGCTTAAGCCCGACCAGGTGGCAATGTTGTAGTACTTCTTCGCCGCGGCATCGGCGGCGGCCTGGGCGCTGGCCACCAGCGCCGGGTTGCGGGTGTCGGTGGTCAGCGCCACGGTCGGCGCGGCCGCGCTGCCGGCCGCCACCAGCACCGCGCCGGCCGTGCCGGCCGGCACCACGATGCCGTTGCGCACCCACTTGGCCGCTCCGGTGTTGAGGTAGCTGTCGAAGCCGCCGAGCAGCAGTCCGTTGACGGTGGAGGGGTTCAGCTCCGGCGCGCTGCCGTTGCTGGTGATCACGCTGCGGCCGGTGTTGCGCCGGTCTTCGTGCGTAAGGCGCAGGCCGGTGGTCAGCGTCAGCGCGTCGCTGAAGTGCCAGTTGGCCTGCGCGAAGATCGCCGCACTCTTGTTGCGGATGTCCTGCACGCCGGTCGGGCTGTTGTACGAGGTCTTCACATTGGCCAGGCTCTCGCGCAACAGGTCGCGGCCGGCACCGTCGGCATCGAGCCGGGCGTACTGCGCATTGGTCGCGAACCAGGCGCCGGCGTCGTTGCCCCACCAGCGCCGGTAGTCGACCTGGTTGTCCACCGCGATGAAGAACAGGCCCGCCTGGTAGTCGACGAAGCCGCCCGGCGCCGAGCTCAGCCGCAGCTCCTGCGTGGCCTGGCGGTAGTCGTTCCAGAAGCCGCCGGCATTGCGGTAGACATCGAAAGGCGTGGCATCGTCGTTGACCGCATCGAAGTGGTAGTTCTTGAAGGCGGTGATCGAGGTCAGCGTGTGCGCGCCAAGCTGCCAGCTCAGCTCGGCGGTGGCGCCGGCGCTGCCGGTGACCAGGCCGCGCACCGAGTCGTTCGACAGGTAGTGCTGGTAGTCCGACAGGCTGTAGCCGGTGTTCTCCTTGAACCAGCGGCGCTGCAGGCGCTGCTCGTTCGTCAGCGTCGTGATCGCCGAGCCGTTCGAGTAGCTCGTCGGCGGGTTCACCACCGGGAACGCGCGGCCGTTGGTCGTCTCGCCGGCGCGCGGCTGCAGGTCGAAGGCCAGCCGCGCCTTGAAGTCGGCGCTGGGCGTCAGCAGGAACTGCACGCGGCCCGAGACGCGGTCGGTGTTGGTGTAGCTGATGTCGCGGTTGTAGATGTTGGTGATGTCGCCCGAGCCGCGGTTGACCGAGAAGGTGCCCCGCCAGGCCAGCAGCCCGTCGACCACCGGCCCGCCGATGGCCGCGGTGGCGAACAGGCCGCCGCCTTGGCGGAACGACAGCGTGTAGTCGGCCGTCGGCGTGAACGAGGGCCGCTTGGTGGTGAAGATCAGGTTGCCGACGCTGGCGTTCTTGCCCAGCAGCGTGCCCTGCGGGCCGCGGGTGACTTCGATGGTGTCGATGTCGACGAAGTCGAAGCTCGAGGTCAGCGCGTTGTACGCGTAGCTGACGCCGTCGACGATGATGCCCACGCTCGGGTCCTGCGCCTCGGTCTGGCCGATCTTGCCGATGCCGCGGATCGAGATGCTGCTGGTGCGCTGGTTGCCGAGGTTCCACGAGACATTCGCGGCGCGCTTGGTCAGGTCGTCGATGCCGACGGCGCCCAACCGGTCGAGCTCGCTGCCCTGGATCACCGAGATCGACAGCGGCACGTCCTGCAGCTTCTCGATGCGGTTGCGGCTGCGCACGGTGACGGCGCCGAGTTGCTGCGGCTCGGTGCCGTCGGCACCTGCAGCCGGTGCCTCGGCCTCGGCGGCCTGCGCGCCGAAGCTCGCGGCCAACAGCAGGGTGACCAGCGGACGAAGGGTGAAGGGATGCGTTGTCGTCGATGTCATGGGAGCGTTTGGCGTGTTGTTCGAGGAAAGGGAAGGTGTGCCGCTGCCCCGGTTGCAGAGGCCATGCCGGGCCCAGGGCATAAGCTCATGCGCTGGCCGCTGGCTCAGCCGCTGCGCCCTGTGGGCCGAACCCGCCTGCGGCAACCCGCCGGCAGCGCCGCGGCGCACGCGGCAGCCGGTGGCGCATCCCCCGGCTGTTGCCCAGGCAACAGCGCCACAGCAGGCCCTTGCTGCCAGCGCAGCAGCCAGGCCGCGCTGCGCCGCCGGCTCGCCGGCTGGACGCGTCTTTTGCCTGGCATGGAAGCTGCACCGCCAGCCGCCTCACCGCCCCTCACTTCGAACGGAACACCGACCATGAACCGACTCTCCGCGGCCTGGCTGACCGGCCTTGCGATCCTGCTGCCCGCTGCCCATGCCCAGACCCCGTCGTCCCCGGCGCCTGCGGCTTCGGCCGCGTCCGAATGGCGTTATCAAACCCGCCGTCTCGACGTGGCACAGGTCGACGCGCTGCTGGCGCGGCCCGAGCAGCTGCTGGTGCTGGACGTGCGCCGTCCGGATGAGCTGATCCGCTACGGCAGCTTTCCGGTGTTCCTGAACGTGCAGTTCAGCGAGCTCGAGCGCCGCCTGGCCTGGCTGCCGCGCGACCGCGCGATCCTCACGGTGTCGAACCACGCCCAGCGCGCCGGCGCCGCCGGCGACCTGCTGCGCGCCAGGGGCTACACGGTGGCCGGCGCCACCGGTTCGGAAGACTACGAGCAGGCCGGCGGCAAGGCCGTGGCCCACCTGCAGCCGCCGGCCCGGCCGGCGAGCGCGGCGGCCACCACGGCGGCGGCACGCCCCTGAGCGGCGCCCTCTCGCCGCTCCCGCGGCGAGAGGGCCGACGGCCGCCCTACTTGCGCGTGTAGATCTGGTCGAACACGCCACCGTCGTTGAAGTGTGTGGCCTGGGCCTTGGCCCAGCCGCCGAAGGTGTCGCCCACCGTGAACAGCGAGAGCTTCGGGAACTGCTTCGCGTAGGCCGCGGCCACCTTGGGGTCGGTCGGCCGGTAGAAGTTGCGCGCGGCGATCTCCTGCGCCTGCGGCGAGTACAGGTACTCGAGGTAGGCCTGCGCCACCACGCGCGTGCCCTTGCGGTCGACCACCTTGTCGACCACGCTGACCGGCGGTTCGGCCAGGATGCTGACCGGCGGGTAGACGATCTCGAACTTGTCGGCGCCGAACTCCTGCAGCGCCAGATGGGCCTCGTTTTCCCAGGCCAGCAGCACATCACCGATGCCGCGCTCGGCAAAGGTCACGGTCGAGCCGCGCGCGCCGCTGTCGAGCACCGGCACGTTGGCGTAGACCCGGGCGATGAAGTCGCGCGCCTTGGCATCGGTGGCGCCGGGCTGCTTCAGCGCGAAGCCGTAGGCCGCCAGGTAGCCCCAGCGGGCGCCGCCCGAGGTCTTGGGGTTGGCGGTGATCACCGAGACGCCGGGCTTGACCAGGTCGTCCCAGTTGCGGATGCCCTTGGGGTTGCCCTTGCGGACCAGGAAGATGTAGGTGCTGGTGTAGGGCGCGCTGTTGTGGCCCAGGCGCTTCTGCCAGTCGGCGGGCAGCACCTTGGCCTTCTCGGCGATCTCGTCGATGTCGTAGGCCAGCGCCAGCGTCACAACGTCGGCCTCCAGTCCGTCAATGACCTTGCGCCCCTGCGAGCCGGAGCCACCATGCGACTGGCGCACGGTGACCTTGTCTCCGCCCTTGGCCTGCCAGTACTTGGCAAATGCGGCGTTGTAATCCTGGTACAGCTCGCGTGTGGGGTCGTAGGACACGTTGAGCAGATTGACGTCAGCAGCCAGCGCAGCCAGTGGCAGGGTTGCCGTCAGTGCCAGCGCGAGCAGGGTGTGCTTGATTTTCATGGCGATGAAACCTCTCATAAGTATTTGATTTAATTGATAGTTTTTTAATGCTTTGCAAATCACAGGCGCAAAAAA
>CAZXLI010000117.1:0-17523 GCA_964641795.1 uncultured Bordetella sp.
GTGAACTCGGGCTCCAGCTGGGCCCAGGCGGTGTTCACCGAGCCTGGCGGCTTCTGCCAGGCGCCGGGGTCGCGGTTGCCGGGCGCGCGGCCATGCGGCACCGCGCGCTCGATGGCCGAACGCAGCGGGCCCAGGTTGTCCGGCAGGTCTTCGGCCCGCAGCGTGGTCTTGCAGGCCATCATGCCGCAGCCGATGTCCACGCCCACGGCCGCCGGGATGATGGCCTTGAGCGTCGGGATCACCGAGCCGACGGTGGCGCCGATGCCGAAGTGCACGTCCGGCATCGCCGCGATGTGGCGGAAGACGATGGGCAGGCGCGCCGCGTTGCTCAGTTGGCGCTTCGCCTCGTCCTCCACCGGCACGCCGCGGGTCCACATCTTCAGCGGCACGCCGCCGGGGATGTCTTCGTGGATGTGGTTCGTTTCCATGGGAATCCTTGCATTGTCAAGCGAACACCGCGGATCCGGCTCTGCCGGTCCGCTGGTGTTGCCCCTCGAGGGGGAAGCGGCAAAGCCGCTTCGGGGGTGGGTCAGTTCCGGAGTTTGACAAGCCCGTTGAGCACCTGGTCCAGACCGCCGAACACGGAGATCTTGTCGATGCGCTCGGCCACGCGTTCCAGCGTCTCGAGCTCCTTCAGCCGCAGTGCGACGGGGTTGTCCTCCATCACCTTGGCCGTGTTCAGCAGCGAACGGGTCGCGGCCGTCTCTTCGCGCCGGCGGATCACATTGGCCTCGGCGGCCTTGCCGGCCTCCACCACCTGGGCGAGGATGGTCTTCATCTCGCCCGGCAGCACGATGTCCTTCACGCCCACGCCCTCCAGCTGCAGGCCGTGGCCTGCGAGCTTGGCGGACACCAGGGCGGTCACGACCTCGTCGATCACCGTCTTGTTCTCCAGCAGCTCGTCGAGCGAGCGCGTGCCCACCGCGGCGCGCAGGCCGAACTGCAGCTCGCGGTACAGGTGGTCCGCGGGCTTGGCCAGCGCCTTGTAGGCCTGCAGCACATCCGTGTAGCGCCAGGTGGCCGACAGGTTCAGCCGCAGCGCCACCTTGTCGCGGGTCAGGATCTCCTGGCCGCTTACTTCCAGCGCTTGCAGCCGCAGGTCGACCAGCTCGACCGACACGTTGCGGTTGAACTTCCAGAACGCGTACGAGCCCGGGCCCAGCAGCCGGTCGACCTTGCCGTCGATCCACAGCAGGCCGGCGCCGTACTCGGGCACCTGCACCTGCAGCACGCCGGCCAGGCCGGCCACCGCGCGCTGGCGCAGCTGCGTCTGCACCAGGCGCGAGGCCACGGCAGCCGGCAGCTCGGCCGACGCGGCGATGTCGAGCACCTCGACCCGCACGTCCACCAGGCCCTTCCAGTACAGGCGCCGCGTGGACGGCGCGAGCAGCTCGACCAGCGTGCCGTTCTCGCTGCGCAGGCCGACCTGGGTTTCGTTCAGCTCGACGCGCAGGAACTCGGCCTCGACCACCGCCGGCTCCTTGGCCAGCAGGTAGTCGGCCAGCGGGTGCGTGAACGCCGGCTGCTCGAGCGCGAAGGTCTCGACCAGCAGGCGGTCGAAGCCCGCGCGCAACCAGTGCGTGCCCGGCGCCAGCACGCGTTCGAAATCGCCGTTGCGCAGCAGCAGGCCGCGCTCGTTCTTCTTCACGGTGACACGCTTGAGCATCATGGTGTTCTCCTTGTCCTGCGGCGTGTGATTCGAAAAAGGGTGCCGTTACAGCAAGGGCCGCGGACGACGAATGCCTGAGCCCCGGTACCGCGGTGCGCTTCGGCGACTTCCCTCCCGAAAGTCGCCTCGGCTGGCCGTGGACAGGAAGCCCCGCGTGCTCGTCGCACGGGCGGCCGCTGCTGATGCGTGATAGGCCCGGAGGCCTGCCAAGCACGTTCGGCGGTGGTCTTTCGACCGGCTTTGGAGTGGAACGGGAGTCGAACCCGCGACACACGACTTATCAGGTCGTTGCTCTACCAACTGAGCTATCCAGTGGAGGTCACCCGGGAGTCGAACCCGGCAGCTCGCGCTGCAAACCCTTGATGACCACAGCATCCGCTGCTGCCGGCCAAGGCGGCATGGGCAGCACCGACAGGCTCGCACCCGGGTGCCGCCCACCGGCGGGGTTCGGAACCCCTGGCCTGTGAGCCCTGGCTTTTCACAGCAGATTCTTGGGCGCCCTCGCTTTGTCAGCTCAGGCGCGATCCCTTCGGCAGGCGCGCGGCCAGCCATTCATGCACGTCGGCGCGGATGTGCCGGCCTTCGAGCAGGAAGTCCTCGAAGCGGCTCGGCACATACGGCAGGTACAGCAGCGGCATGCCCGCTTCCTCCGGCGTGCGGTCGGCCTTGCGGGCATTGCAGGGTCCGCAGGCGGTGACCAGGTTCATCCAGGTCCAGCGCCCGCCGCGCGACTGCGGCACGATGTGCTCGCACGACAGCTCGCGCTCGGTGAAGCGCTGGCCGCAGTAGGCACAGGTGAAGCGGTCGCGGCGGAACAGCTTGCCCTTGCTGAAGGCCGGCACGATGTCGAACAGGTTGATCGGCGCAGCGCCATGCAGCGCGATGATCGGATGGACCTCGATGATCGACTGGCACTGGCGCGCGACATTGAAGCCGCCGCGCAGCGTGGCCAGCGGCCGGTCGCCGACGAACCAGGCCACCGCGCCCGAAGCCATGTGCGTGGCCGCCTGCTCGAGCGAGATCCACGCCTGCGGCGTGCCCTGGATGTCGAGTTGCAGCACGTGGCTGTGGGTCATGGACTGCATCATCGGTGGCCTCCTTTCACTGCCACACACCCTTGATTGGCACCTCGTGCACGACTCGAACGTGCGACCTCCGGTTTCGTAGACCGGCGCTCTGGATTCCTGCTGAGCTAACGAGGTTCTGTCGATCCGGTAACGGGTTCCGGTGCCGCCCTATCGTTGCGGCCGATTTCCGCTCTCGAAGCGTGAGCTCGACGAAAGCTTCTGGTGGTCATTTCACTTCGGCTGTGCCCACGCGCGAGTCGTCCCGTCGGACGTGGTGCCTCGCTGCACAGGGCCCTGATCGGGGGCGCGCACATCCCGGAACCACGCGCACCAGCGCCTGTGGTCTCGGAGTGCATGGACACACCCGAAGTGAAACTGGAGCGGATGACGAGAGTCGAACTCGTGGCCTCGGCCGTGGCATGGCCGCGCTCTACCCACTGAGCTACATCCGCAGAATTGCAAGACGTCCCATCGGCCAGTACCGATGCGCGTCTCGCCGCACGTTGCTAAAGAGCATCCGCTGCGAACAGCGGGACCTGCGCCAACGCGCAAGCCGGTTGAAGGCTGAAATGAAAAAGGCCCGGAACCTTGCGGATTCCGGGCCTCTGCGAACAGAGCGTGGAGGGTGAGCGCCTAGGCGCTGCCCTCTCCCGGGTACATCGGACCCTCCGACCGATCGAGGTGGCGATAGCCACCCATCGCGAACGAACCGACGATGGCGACACGCTGCCCCTGCGGCTTCAGCGCAGCGGTGCATGACCACGCCATCAGGCCCGACTGGGGTCCTGTTGCGGTGTTGATGCGGTGCGCGTTCATGGTGAAGCCTTGAGGAAGACGGTGGGCGGTTGAAACGATGGGGGCGGACTGTAAATAGTCTTTACCCCTTCGTCAACACCTTCGTGCGAGAAACTTTGCGGCGCCTCGCGATAACCGCAGTTGATCGCGCCCTCGTGTCGGTTGTCACCCTCTTCGCCAGGATCTGCATACTGTGCGGCCGGCCCCATGATCACGAGGAGACACCCGATGCGCCCTACCCTCACACGCCGCCGCGCGCTGGCGCTCGTGCTGGCCGCACCGGCCTGGGCGCAGGCGCAGGCGCCTGCCTACCCGAGCCGGCCGATCAAGCTGCTGGTGGGCTACAGCCCCGGCGGTGCGGTGGACGTGATCGCGCGCGCCATCGGCCAGCAGCTGTCGTCAGGCCTGGGCCAGCCGGTGGTCATCGACAACAAGCCCGGCGCCGGCACCAACGTCGCGATGAAGGCGCTGATCGACAGCCCGCCCGATGGCTACACGCTGATGCTGGTGGCCAATGCAGCCGCGGCCAACCCGACGCTGTACACGCCCGCGCCGTTCGACACGCAGCGCGACCTGACGCCGGTGTCGCTGGTCGGGCGCGTGCCGGTGGTGATCGCGGTGGCGGCGGGCAGCGAGATCGATTCGATCGGCAAGCTGCTCGCGCTGAGCAAGGCCAAGCCCGGCTCGGTGAACTACGGCACGCCGGGCAATGGCTCGACGCCGCACCTGGCGGTGGCGCTGTTCGAGCGTGCCGCCGGCGTCGAACTGACGCATGTGCCGTACAAGGGCGGCTCGCAGGCCATCACCGATGTGCTGGGCGGCCACCTGCAGACCGTGGCGGTGAATGCGCTGGAAGTGCTGCCGCATGTGAAGGCCGGCAAGCTGCGCGTGCTGGCGGTGCTGAGCCCGGTGCGCAGCGCCATGCTGCCCGATGTGCCGACGATTGCCGAGAGCGGCTTCGCGGGCTTCGAGGCCTCGGTCTGGTACGGGCTGGTCGGCCCGGCGAAACTGCCCGCAGCCATCGTCACGCGGCTGCATGCCGAGGTGCAGAAGGCGCTGGCGACGCCTGAGGTGCGCGAGCGACTCACCGGTGCCGGCGGCGAGGCGCTGCCCGGCCCCACCGAACGCTTTGCCACCTTGCTGGCCAGCGAGAGGGCCCGCTACGAGAAGCTGATCCGCGATGCGCGCATCCAGCCCGATTGAGCCGGCGCGCCGGCATGCGCTGCGCATCGCCGCGCTCGGCCTCGGGGCCTGGCTGCTGGCCGGCTGCAGCACGCCGCCCGCCTTGCCAGCACCCGATGCCGCGGTGCGCGCTGCGCTGGCGCCGCGCGGCCTGCTGCGCATCGCGGTCTACCCCGGCAGCCCGACCTCGATGCTCACCGGCGAGCCCGGCAGCGACCCGCGCGGTGTCGCGGTGGAGGTCGGCCAGGCCCTGGCGCGCCGTCTCGGCGTACCGGCTGAGCTGAAGGTGTTCCCGCGCGTGGCCGAGGTCATCGCGGCCCTGCAGCGCGGCGACGCGGACGTGACGATCACCAACGCCACGCCGGAGCGCGCCGCGCTGCTCGACTTCACGCCGCCGCTGCTGGCGCTGGAACTGGGCGTGCTGGTGCCGGCGGGTTCGCCGATCGAGCGCGTCGACGCGATCGACCGCGCCGGCGCCCGCATCGGCGTGAGCCAGGGCAGCTCGTCCGAGCGCGCGCTGCGGCCCCGGCTGCAGCAGGCCGCGCTGGTGACGATGCCGACGCTGGACGCAGCGCGCGAAGCCCTGGTCGCCGGCCGGCTGGACGCCTTTGCCACCAACAAGGGCATCCTGTTCGAGCTGGCCGGCCGCGTGCCCGGCGCGCGCGTGCTGGACGGCCGCTGGGGCCTGGAGCACCTGGCGCTGGGCACCGGGCGCGGCCGCGAGGCCGGCCTGCCGTGGCTGCGCGCCTTCGCCGCGCAGGCGATGCGCGAAGGCCTGGTGCAACGTGCGGCCGAGCGCGCCGGGCTGCGCGGCACCGCACCGGTGGAAGGACCTTGACGATGAACTTCATTCAACGGCGGCAGTGGCTGGCCGGTGGGTTGGGGCTGTGCCTCGCACATGACGGCTGGGCGCAAGCCTCGACGACGATCCGCCTGGTGGTGCCCTTCACGCCCGGCGGCAGCACCGACATCCTGGCCCGCGCCATCGCGCCCAAGCTGGCCGCTTCGCTCGGCAGCACGGTGGTGATCGACAACCGCCCCGGTGCCGGCGGCTCGCTCGGCGCCGGCGAGGTGGCGCGCGCCGAGCCCGATGGCCGCACGCTGCTGATGGGCCACACCGGTACGCTGGCGGTGAACGCCGCGCTGTACCCGAAGCTGGCCTACGACCCGATCCGCAGCTTCACGCCGGTGGCCTGGGTCGCGCGCGTGCCCAACGTGCTGGTGGTCAACGCCCACTCGCCGGCGAAGAGCTTTGCCGAGTTCATTGCACTGGCCCGGGCACGGCCCGGCAAGCTGGCCTACTCGTCGGGCGGCAACGGCAGTGCCGCGCACATCACCTTCGAGCTGCTGAAGCTCAAGGCCGGGCTGTTCGTGCTGCACGTGCCCTACCGCGGCACGGCGCCCTCGGTCAGCGATGTGCTGGCCGGCCAGGTCGACGCCACCTTCACCGGCGCGCCGGCGGTGCTGCCGCAGGTGCGCGGCGGCCGGCTGCGGGCCCTGGCGGTGTCCAGCCTGCAGCGCATTGCACAACTGCCCGACGTGCCCACCGTCGCCGAGAGCGGCTACCCCGGCTTCGAGGCCGACCAGTGGTACGGCATCGTCGCGCCGGCCGGTACGCCGGCCGCGGTGGTGGCACGGCTGAATGCCGAGATCAACAAGGCGCTGGCGCTGCCCGAAGTGCAGCAGCAACTGGCGCTGGAAGGCGCGCTGCCCATGCCCGGCACGCCGCAGGCCTTCGGCCAGCTGATCGCGCGCGAGATCCCGCGCTGGGCCGAGGTGGTGAAGGCCGGCCGGGTGACGGCGGATTGATAACTCTTGAGGAGAGCGTCCATGATGCATCGTAGAGAAGCCCTGCTCGCCGCGCTGCTGATGGCCGGCGCTTCCACCGCGCTGGCGCAGGCCGCCTCGGCACCCGCCGGCGGCAAGCTGGAGGTGGTGTGGCTGGGCCAGTCGGCGTTCAAGATCACCTCGCCGGGCGGCAAGGTGATCGTCACCGACCCCTGGCTGCGCCCGAACCCGCTGACGCCGCCGGAGTACAAGAAGCTCGAGGCCTTCGGCAGGATCGACGTGCTGCTGGTCCGCCATGGCCATGCCGACCACTTCGCCGATGCACCGGCGCTGGCGCAGATGTACGACACGCCGATCCGCGCGCCGGGCGACCTGAACCAGTCGGCCACCACGCTGGGCCTGCTGCCGGCGCGGCTGCTGCCGCGCATGAACAAGGGCGGCACCATCGAACCGGTGCCAGGCATCCGCGTGACCGCGGTGCGGGCCGAGCACTCTTCGGTGCTGGTGTGGCACAACCCGGCCACCGACAAGGACGAATCCCACCCGGGCGGCGAGCCGGTCGGCTGGATCATCACGCTCGAGAACGGATTCCGCATCTACCACGCCGGCGACACCGCGGTGTTCGGCGACATGAAGTGGATCGGCGAGCGCTACCGGCCCGACCTCGCCCTGGTGCCGATCGGCGGCCATTTCACGATGGACCCGGCGGACGCTGCCTGGGCCGTGAAGGAGCTGATCAGGCCGAAGGCCGTGATCCCGATGCACTATGGCGCCAACCCGCTGGCCAAGGGCACGGCCCGCGAGTTCGTCGAAGCGATGGGCCCGGATGGCGCGGTGAAGGTGATCGTGGCCACGCCGGGCCAGGTGCTGAGCTTCTGATTCAGCGCAGGGGTGCCGACTCCCGCGGCACCAGCATCGTCGGCAGCAGCACCGAGGCCGGCCGCTCGCCCGCCACCTGGGCCAGCAGCGTCTGCACCAGCGCGCGGCCCGCGGCGTCCACCGGCTGGCGCACGGTGCTGAGCGCGGGATGGAAGTAGGCCGACAGGCTGATGTCGTCGTAGCCCACCACCGCCACGTCCTCGGGCACGCGGCGTCCCAGGCGGCGCAAGGTGTTGATGGCGGTCATCGCCGACAGGTCGCTGGCCGCGAAGATGCCGTCCAGCGCGCGCCCTTGCTGCACCAGCGCCTCGACATCCTGCGCCACGCGCTCGCTGACGAAGGGCACCGGGCGGATCAGCCCGGGGTCGGGCGTGCGGCCCATCATCTGGTGTGCCTGCAGGAAGCCGGCATGGCGCTGGCCGACCTCGGGCAGATCGGGATCGCCGATGAAGGCCACGTGCCGCGCACCGCCGGCCAGCAGGTGGGTCGTCGCCAGCCGCCCACCTTCGGCGTTATCGCTGCCCACCGTCACGTACAGCTGGCGCGGCATCTGGGCGCCCCACACCACGAACGGCACGCCACGCACCGCCATCTCATTGAGCTGGTCGTGGTGGTGCCACTGCCCGATCAGGATGATGCCCATCGCGCGGCCGGTCTCGTACACCTGCGCGGCGGTGTCCAGGCGGTCGGCATCGACACGCGTCAGCAGCATGTCGTGGCCGCCCTCGGTCAGGGCGTCGGCGATGCTGCCGATCAGGCTCAGGAAGAACGGGTCGGACAGGTGCTCGCGCGAGGTGGGATCGAAAGGCACGATCACGCCGACGGTGCGGTTCTGCTTCAGCCGCAGGTTCTGCGCGCCAACGTTGACGACGTAGTTCAGCGAACGCGCCAACTCGGCAATGCGGGCCCGCGTCTCGGCATTGATCAGCGGGCTGCCGCTGAGCGCCCGCGAGACGGTGGCCACCGACACGCCGGCCAGGCGCGCGATGTCGGCCATCTGCGGCCGGCTGGTCCGTGCGGATGCAGCGGAGGCCGGCGAGGCAGGAGCGCTGCGCGGACGGGTCATGGATTCGGACGGGGACTCGGGGCGCAGGCAGTTTAGCGGCAGGTCGCCCCAGTGCGCCCAGTGCGCCCCTGCGCCCATGCGCCCTGGCGCCCTGCCCCCTTGCCGGGCGACGCTGCGACTATCGCGTCCCCGTCGCCGCGGCCGAGCCTGCGTCGATGCGGGCCGCTGCCTGGTCGAGCACGGCCTGGACGTCCGCTCCCTTCACCGCGGCACGCACCGCGTCGCCGAACGCCGCGCTGATGACCGGGTACGCGGGGGTCTGCGGCCGCACGCGCGCCACGCCCAGGCGCGCCTGCTCGATGTACAGGCGCAAGGGCCCGTCCTTGCCGTACAAGGGGCTGGCCGCCTGTGCTTCCAGCGTGGCCGGCACGGCGGCGTTGGCCGCCGCCACGCGCAGGATTTCCGGCGTCGAGATCAACGCTTCCAGCACCTGCGCCGCGGCTTCCGGCGTACCGCAGCTGCGCGAGATGGCGAAGTTCCACGACCCGGCGCCGGTGGCCGCCCTGGCGCCGAAGCGCGGCATCGGCAGCAGCACCAGGTCCTCGGCCAGCGCCTGGTGGTAGGCGGGATAGGCCCAGTGCCCCACCCACGAGAGGGCCGAGCGGCCGCTGGTGAAATCGTCGTCGTGCGCGCTGCCCGCGTCCACCAGCCCGGCCTGCACCCAGCGCTGCAGCGTGGCCAGCGCCTTCACGGACTCGGGGCCATTGAGCGTGCCACCGGCCTTCAGCGTGCGCCGGTCGACCAGGTCGCCGCCAAAGCTCTGCAGCAGCGGCGCGAAGCCATAGCTCATCCACTCGCCCGGGCCGTAGTTGAACTTCATGTCCAGCGGGGCGGCCACGCCGGCCGCCTTCAGCCGGTGCAGCAGGTCTTCGAATTCCTTCAGCGTCCAGGCATCGGCCACGCCCTTGGGCAGCCGGGCCCCCACCTGCTGCAGCCGGCGGCGCGAGCCGAACAGCGCCAGCCCCGAGTCGTACTGCGCCACGCTGTACAGCCGGCCCTCGTAGCTGCCTTGCTGCAGCAACGTGGGCAGCAGGCGCTCGCGCGCCAGGCGCGCGATCGGGTAGGCATCCAGCGGCACGATCTTGCCGCTGGAGGCATAGGCGTAGAGCAGCGGCCCGTCGAAGTCCAGCACGCAGGGCAGCTTGTCCACCGCCGCCGCGGCGCTGACCTGCTCGTTGTACTTGCCGCCCTCGCGCAGTGCGATCAGCTTGACCTTGACGTCCGGATGGCCGGCGTTGAAGTCGCGCGCGAACTCCGCGTAGGCATCGCGCTCGCGGCCCGGGCCGGTGTGCACCCACATGCTGATGAGCGTTTGCGCCAGGCTCGGCATGCCCGCCAGCAGCAACACGGCGGCAGCGATCAGGCGCGGCATGGTGCGTGGCGCAGCAGCGCCTCTTCCACGACGGGCCGGGCCGGCACGGCCGCGCCGCGATCGCCGCACAAGGCCAGGGCCGCCAAGGCATGGTCGATGGCGCGGATGGTCGACAGGCCCAGCGCCAGCGCCGCCGCCAGCACGCCGGCAAAGGCGGCCGAAGCCGGTTCGGCCGCCGTGGCCGCCGCAGGCAGCGCGCACTGCCGCGCGACCAGCGTGGCACTGTCGGCCAGCACCGCCTGCCCGCGCTCCAGCGGCATCAGGATCGCGCAGCCGAGCCGGCGCGCCAAGGCCTGCGCGGCACGATCGGGCGCGCCGCCATCGAAGGGCAGATCGTGGTCGAGGCAGGCCCGCCGTACCGCGTGCGGGCCGGCCATCACGAGGTCGATGACGCCGGGCTGCAGCTGCAGGCGATGGGCCGCGTCGGCGCGCAGCAGCGTGCGGCAGCCCGAGGCCCGGGCGCGCGTGGCGAGGACCGCGGCCTGCGGCGGCGACAGCTCGGCATCGAGCAGCAGGCAGCGCAGGCCGACGAGGTCGGCGTCGCTCACCCAGTGGGCGCGCCACTCGGCATTGGCACCGGGGCAGTAGATCGTGCCCGCGGGTCCGCCACTGAGCCCGCACTCGAGCCCGGTCTGACAGCCCCGCAGATGGCGCAGGCCAGCGATGTCGACCCCCGCGACGCGCAAGGGGTCCAGCGCAGCGTCGGCCAGCGTGTCGTCGCCCACGGCGCCCACCAGCCGCACCGCGGCCCCGAAGCGTCGCGCCGCCAGCGCCAGCAGCTGGCCGCTGCCGCCGGGCCGGAAGGCCCCGCCGCCAGCGGCCAGCCGCTCGCCCGCCGCCGGCAGGCGCGGCAGGTCGAACAGCAGGCGCACGAAGATCGGTCCGCAGATCATCAGCATGGCTGCCTCCGTTCGGCTGCCGGTGTCCCTACGCTCAGAGCTCGTAGCTCAGCGTCAGCTTCGCGGTGCGCCCGTTGATCGAGCGGGCCGCGCCGCGGCCGTCGTTCGATTCGGTGTAGCCGACGGTGTTGCCGAGGTTGTTGATGCCCAGCTGCACCGTGGCCTTGGACGAGATCTGATAACTCGCAAAAGCATTGACCACGGTGTAGCCCGGCAGCCGCACGGTGAGCGGGCCGGCCGGCGTGTCGTCCTGCGAAGCCGTGGTGCCGACGATCGAGAGCCCCAGGTCCAGGTCGCCCAGCGTCAGGCCCGGGTTCAGCTGGTACACGAACTTCGCGGTGCGCCGCGGCGTCTTGCCGACGATGGCCGCATTGGTCGAGGACTTGATCGACGCATCCGTGTAGGTCAGCCCGCCGCCGAGCCGGAAGATGCCCGAGCGCCAGCCGGCTTCCAGTTCCAGCCCGCGCGCGTCGTACTTGGTGGCCGTCACCTTGATCGGCTGCGTCGTCACATCGACGTTCGATTCGTCGGTCGTCGCGCTGAACAGCGTGCCGAACAGCTGCAGGCCGCCGCGCCGCCACTTCAGGCCTGCCTCGGTCTGCTTGACCTTGTTGATCGGGATCACCGAGGACTTGCCGTTCACCAGCCCGGGGTCGTTGAAGAAGGTGATGCGGTCGCCGTTGAACGAAACGCCGTCGCTGTAGCGGGCGAAGACGGCGGTGTCCTTGTCGAGCCGGTAGTTGCCGCCGATCGAGTAAGAGGTGTGGTCCACCGAGTAGTCGATGGTGCGGGCGCGGCTCAGGTCGTAGGACACGCCGGGCACGCCGCCGTCGAACAGCGTCTGCCGGTACACGCCCTGGGCATGCACGCGGTCGCCGCGCACCGAGCCTTCCAGGGTCAGCGGCCCCTGGTCGTACTGCAGCAGGCCGTAGCCGGCCTGGGTGGTGTAGCGGCTGTCGGTGAAGTTCTGGCAGCAGCCGCCGAAAGCGGCCGAGCCGTTGACGAACCCCGGCACGTTCAGCAGCGCCGGCCGGTTGCCGGTGGCCTGCAGCGCGTACTGGTTGAAGCTCCAGGTCATGCCCACCTGCTGCGTCGAGTTGTACAGGCCCGCGGTGGCCTGCAGCGAGGCGCCCTCGCCGAGCTTGAAGGTCTTGCTCACCCGCAGGTCGTTGGCGGTCAGGCCCACGTCGTCGAGCGAGGTGTTGAAGACCACGCCGGTCACCACGTTGCCGCTGTAGGTCTGGCCGGCATTGGGGCCGGTGGCCACCACGGTGCCGGCCGGCGCGGCATGCACATCGTCGCCCGGGAACACGCCGACGAAGCGGCCGCTCTGTTTGGCGGTACGGAATTTTTCCGAGAGCTTGAAGCCCTGGCCCAGGTCGAACTCGGCCTCGGCGCCGATGGCATCGACCTTCGCGGTGAGGCCCTTGTTGACGTTGGAGGCCACGTGGCCGTTGCTGCCGGTGAGCGTGACGTCGGGCACCCAGTACGGCGAGTACAGGCTGGCGGTGCGGGGGTCGAAGCCAGGCACCTGCTGGATGCCGCCGTTGACGTAGCGCACCGGCACTGGCAGCAGCGTGGGCGTGCTGTCGTCGAGGTGCTTGAACGAGACGCGCAGGAAGCCGTTGTCCAGCTGCTGCGTGATGTTGGCGCGCACCTGCAGGCCCTGCTCGATCTTCACGCCGCCGTTGCGGGCGCCCTCGCCTTCGCGGTAGAAGCCGCCGAAGTAGAAGCGCGTCTTCGATCCGAGCGCGCCGCCGTAGCCGAACTCGTAGCGCGTCTGGTCCAGGCCGCTGATGCCCTTGGTGATGGAGGCCACGCCGCCGGTCTCGCTGCCGGTCTTGCTGATGAAGTTGATGATGCCGCCGGGCGCATTGGTGGCCAGTGTCGAGGCCGAGCCGCCGCGCACCACTTCGAGCCGCTCGGTGACGTTGTCGGCACGCATGAAGGTGTCCGGCGTCACGAAGTTCAGGTCGCCGATCTGCAGCACCGGCAGGCCGTCTTCCTGGAACTGCACGTAGCGCGCGCCGCCGGCCGAGATCGGCAGGCCGCGGATCGTGACGTTGGCATTGCTCTCGCCGCCGGAGGATTCGCTGCGCACGCCGGGGATCAGGCGCAGCACTTCGGCCGTGCTGGCGGCATTGCTCTGCTGCAACTGCTCGCTGCCCAGGGTCGAGATCGAGACGCTGGCCGCGAGCTTGGAGGTGCGCTGCGAGGTGCCGGTGACGATCACCTGATCAAGGTTCAGGCCGGACTGCGGGCGGGCCTCGGCCTTGGGTTCGGCCTTGGCTTCCGGCTTGGCCTCGGCAGGCGGCGCGTCGGCCGCCGGCGCTGCGCTCTGGGCCCAGGCGCCAGAGCTGGACAACAGGGCGGCCATCGTGGCCAGCGCCACCGGGCGCAAGGGGCTGGGAACTTGAATCATCTCGGGTCTCCTCTCGTGCAATCGATTGCTGTCGGGGTCAAAAAAAACGGCTGATCGCCGGGTCGTCGGCGAGCCGGGTGGAGAGCTGCATGTCCAGCGTCTTCAGGTTCACGTACAGGCGCGCTTCGTTCGTGCCCTCGCGCCAGCACAGGTCGATCTCGTGGTCGGCACAGGGCAGCGCCGCGAACTGGCCGTTGAAGGCCGGATGCTCGTTGCGCAGGCGGATCAGGCGCAGCAGGTCCTGCACCACCGGGCGTGCCAGCGCGGCCTCGATCTCGGCGCGGCTGTAGCGGTGGCGGTTGATGTCGCGGCCGACGCCGGTGGCGGCCAGCAGGTCCATGTCGTTGCCGCCGGCCAGCAGGCCCACGTAGTACACCTGCGGCACGCCGGGCAGGAAGAACTGGATCGCCCGCGCGATCAGGTAGGCGCGATCGTCACCGCCGAGTGCCGCATGGAAGGTGCAGTTCACCTGGTACAGGTCGAGGTTCGACGCCGCGGCGCCGGTGGCCTCGCGGCTCTGGCCGCCGCTGCGGCGGTGAATCTCTTCCACCAAGCGGTCCAGCGCGGCCGGCGGCACCAGGCCGGGCAGGCCTTCGCGGTCAGACGCATCGGCGCCGATGTCGATGATGCCGATGCCGTCGTGCGTGTCCAGCACCGTCAGCGCGTTGTGCGGGCGGATGCCGATCCAGTGCTTCAGCGGCTGCGCGTCGGCCGCGTACATGGCGTGCAAGACCAGCGGCGGCAGCGCGAAGTCGTAGACCCAGTCGACCTTGGCCGCGATCTCGATCTGCCGGCGGTGATGCGAGTGCACTTCCACCAGCACCTCGATGCCAAGCTCGCGCGCCTGCGCGGCGAACTGCTCGATGAACGCGAAGGTCTCGGGCAGCATGAAGCAGCTGCTGCCGGCGCGCTTGACCGCGTAGCCCACCGCGTCCAGCCGCACCATCGTGACGCCGGCCTGCGCCAGCGTGCGCAGGATGTCGCCGAGGTAGGCCCGGCCCTGCGGGTGCGCCACATCGATGTCCACCTGCTGCGGCGTGAAGGTGGTCCACAGCAGGCGGCGCTCGCCGTCGGCCAGCGTCACCGCGGTGAAGGGCAGCCCGGGCCGCGGCCGGTAGATGGCCAGCAGATCCGCTTCGCTCGCGCCCTGCGGGAACACCGCGTCCAGCGTCAAGAACAGGCCCGCATACGCCGAGGCACTGCCGTGCTGCAGGAAGTCCAGGAACTGCGGCGACTGCGAGGACATGTGGTTGACGATGACATCGGCCATCACCGGCACGCGGGCGCTGAGCGCGGCGATGTCGCCCCAGCTGCCCAGGCGCTCGTCGACCTGCAGGTGGTCGATCGGGTCGAAGCCGGCATCGGCGCCGTCGATGCGGTGGAAGAAGGGCAGCAGGTGGACGCCGCCGAACAGGCCGGCCAGCGCCGCGCCGGGCTCGGCGATCAGGGCCTGCAGTTCGCGCAGGCCGCCGCCGCCCAGGCGGTCGACGTAGGTGATGAGTTGGACTTGGTTTTTCATCGGGAAGGAGACTTGACGAAGCACACCGCCACCGCGGCACAGATCAGCAGCGCGCCGCCCAGGCGCACCGCATTGCCGGGGTCGCCGCCCAGCAGCGGCTGGTAGATCAGCGGCAGCGTGAGCATCTGCAGGATCATCGGGATCACGATGAACATGTTGAAGATGCCCATGTAGACGCCCGCCCGCTCGGGCGGGATGCTGCCGGCCAGCAGCACGTACGGATTGCCCATGATGCTGGCCCAGGCCAGGCCCAGGCCGACCATCGGCAGGAACAGCCAGGCCTTGTCGCGGATCGAGGGCAGGCAGCACAGGCCGATGCCGGCCAGCGCCAGGCACACCGCGTGCACCGCCTGCGCGCCATGGCGCCGCGTGAAGGGCAGCAGCGCGAAGGCCGCGACGAAGGCCACCGCGTTGTAGAAGCCGCCGATCTGGCCGTTCAGCAGCCCCGCCTCGCGGAAGCCCGGCGCATCGGCCGCACGCGTGCCGAACATCGACCAGGCCAGCGCCGGCACGATGTAGATCCAGTAGCACATCATCCCGTACCACTGGAACAGCTTCATCCACCACAGGCGGCGCATCGTCGGCGGCATCTCGCGCAGCGCATCGGCGATCTCGGCCAGTGCGGCCCCGAGGCCGCGTTTTTTGGCCGTTATCGACGCGAGTTGCTCGGGCGCCAGCGGCAGCTCGGGCGTGGTGTGCACGCTCCACCACACGGTGGCCAGCGACAGCACCGCGCCGATCAGGAACGCGACGATGGTGATGTGCGGGATGTGGTGGCTGTTCACCGCATCGCGGCTGATGCCCAGCCACACCAGCATCGAAGGGGCCAGGTAGGCCAGGGTCTGCGCCAGCCCGGTGAAGGCGCTCTGCGTCAGGAAGCCCACCGGGTGCTGCTCGGGCACCAGCCGATCGCTGACGTAGGCGCGGTAGGGCTCCATCGTCACGTTGTTGGCCGCATCCAGCATCCACAGCAGGCCGGCGGCGAACCACAGCGTCGGGCTGAAGGGCATCAGCAGCAGGCCCAGGCTGCACAGCAGCGCGCCCACCATGAAGTACGGCGTGCGCCGGCCCCAGCGCGAGACGGTCCGGTCGCTCCAGGCGCCCACCAGCGGCTGCACCAGCAGGCCGGTGACCGGGCCGGCCAGCCACAGCAGCGGCAGGCTGGCCTCGTCGGCGCCCAGGTACTTGTAGATCGGGCTCATGTTGCTCTGCTGGAGCCCGAAGCTGAACTGAATGCCGAAGAAGCCGACATTCATGTGCACGATCTGCCGGAAGCTCAGGCGGGGCGGCGGGGGGGCAGGCATCGTGCGAAGAATCGGTGGGTTCTCGAAGCAGCACCAGGGCTGCGGCGAGGCGAATTCTTCGGCTTTTGCAATCGATTGCGAACTAGGGACTACCCGGCCCCCGGCCGGGGTTCGAGCCGTTGCGCGGGAACCTGGCTGCGATCAGGCCAGCCGCCGCCGCGACCACCAGCCCAGCAGCAGGCCGCCGGCCAGCATCAGCATCCAGCTCTGCGGCTCGGGCACCGGCACTGCCGAGGTCACGAAATGGCCGTCGGTGGCCAGCCCGTTCGAGGCGGTGAAGCCGTAGTACACCGGCAACCCTGCCAGGCCGCTGAAGTCCACCGACGCGCCGACGCTGAAGCTGCCGAGGTTCAGGTGATCGATGGTGCCGGTCAGCGTGCCGGTCTGGTCGTCGTTGCCCGAAGGCAGGTAGTGCACCGTCGCGGTCCACTGGAAGTTCGGATCGCGGATCGTGTCGCCCAGGCCGGTCTCGGTGGCGGCCAGCGGCGTCACGCTGCCGCCGGCCAGGATCTGCAGGCTGGGCGAGACCGGTTCGCCGTCGAAGTGGAAGGTGTCGATCGCAAAGGCCACGCTCGCGCTGCTCAAGCCCTCGTAGCCCAGGCCCGACCCCGCGCCGCCCAGGCCGGGGGCGTCGCTCAGCACGAAGGTCATGCCGTCGCCGCGCAACTGGTCACTGGCCGGGATGAAGAAGTGGAAGCTGAAGCTGAAGGCCTGGTTGAAGTCGATGTTCAGCGTGTTCGGCGCATAGCCGGCGCCGCCCTGGCCGCCGGTGCCCGGCAGCGTCAGGATCAGGTCGCTGTACATGAAGCCATTGCCCGGCGTGGTGTTCTGCGCCACTGCGCTGCCGTAGGTGGTCCAGGTCGTGAAGTCGGTGAAGCCCGACGTCAGGTCGACGCCCTGCTGGGCCAGGGCGCTGCCACTCAGCCCGGCACTCACCAGGCTGGCCACCAGAAGGGTTCGCATCGTCTGCCGCATCGCACGCCTCTTCGATCGTTGAACTGCGATGCACTGTGCGGCGCGATCGTTAGTCAATCGTTAGCCGGTGGCGCTGCTTCCCTCGGCCAGGCCCCCTTGAACGCGGGGATGCCGGGCCCAGGCGGGCATGCGCGCCATGTAGGCCAGCGTGTTGCGCTCGGCTTCGGCACGGCCGAGCGCGGGGTTCTCGCGCATCGCCCAGCCGACCATGCGCTCGAAGCGGACGTCGAAGTCCTGCAGCCGGCCTTCGGTGTCGACGCAGTGGGGGCAGTACGGGCCGCTCTCGATCGGCATGCCGCAGCTTTGGCAATCGTGGCTCATCGGGGTTCCTGGTCGGGTTGGTGGTGGTGGGATACGGCAGCACCGGCGGCCAGCGCCCGGTGCAACAGGCCGTTAGGCCGTTGGGCCGTTGGGCCGTTGGGCCGTTGGGCCGTTGGGCCGTTGGGCGGTTGGGCGGTTGGGCCCTTGGGCCATTTGGGGCGCTGGGGTGTTGGTGGTTCGCGAGGATCGGCGCGACAAAGCCGCGGGCGGGCAGGCCGCAGCGCGCGACGCAGGCGGTCGGCCTTGCAGGCCGACTCCCCGTCCT
>CAZXLI010000118.1:0-17489 GCA_964641795.1 uncultured Bordetella sp.
ATCGAGGTCGGCGTCGTCCAGCACCACCAGCGGATTCTTGCCGCCCATCTCGAGCTGGAACTTCGTCATCGCGCCGGCGCGGCCGATGCACGCCTGCGCCACCTGCCGCCCGGTGGCCTGCGAGCCGGTGAAGGTGACCGCGGCGACGCGCGGGTCGCGAATCAGCGTGTCACCGATGTCGCGGCCGCGCCCCATTACCAGGTTGAACGCGCCCGGCGGCAGCCCGGCGCGGCTGATGATCTCGGCCAGCGCCCAGGCGCTGCCGGGCACGAGCTCGGCCGGCTTGAACACCACCGTGTTGCCGTAGGCCAGCGCCGGCGCGATCTTCCACGCCGGAATCGCGATCGGAAAGTTCCACGGCGTGATCAGCCCGACCACGCCCAGCGGCTGGCGGAACACCTCGACGCCAACGCCGGGCCGCACCGAGGGCACGCTCTCGCCGCCCAGGCGCAGCGCCTCGCCGGCGAAGAACTTGAAGATCATGCCGGCGCGCACCGTTTCGCCAATGCCTTCGGGCAGCGTCTTGCCCTCTTCGCGCGAGAGCATGCGGCCCAGCTCGTCCTTGCGCGCGAGGATCTCGTTGCCCACCGCGTCGAGGATGTCGAAGCGCTGCTGCGGCGTGCTCTGGCTCCAGGCCGGGAACGCGGCGCGCGCGGCGGCGACCGCGGCCTCGGCCTGCGCGGCATCGGCCTGCGCGTAGTGGCCGATCACGTCGCGCGTGTCCGAGGGGTTGATGTTCGGCAGCGTGCCGACGCCGGGCACCCAGTCGCCGCCGATGAAGTTGTGGAAGGTGTCGCCGGTGTGCGAGGTCGTCATGGTGGCGTGCTGCGGTGATGAGGCCGGGGAGCATACCGCCGGCACGCCACCGCCGCGCCGATCAACCCGCCGCGCGCAAAGGCCAGTCGTAGGGCCGCGGCAGCCCGGCCGCCGCGATGGCATTGGCCAGCGCCGGCGCCACCGCCGGCACGCAGGGCTCGCCCAGGCCCACCGGCCGCTCGCCGCCCTGCACGAAGGCCACCTCGATGCGCGGCGCATCGCCGATGCGCGCCACCGGATGGTCGTGGAAGTTGCTCTGCTGCACGGCGCCCTCGGCCAGCGTGATGGCGCCATGCAGGCAGCAGGACAGGCCGTAGAGGATGGCGCCTTCGACCTGTGCCCGCGCACCGTCGGGGTTGATCACCAGCCCGCAATCGACCGCGCAGGCGACGCGCTCGAGCCGCCAGCCATCGCCCTGGCGCTGCACCTCGGCGACCATCGCGACATAGGTCGGCCCATGCGCATGCGTGGCCAGGCCCAGGCCACGGCCCGGTGTGCGCGGCCGCTGCCAGCCGACCATGTCCGCCACGCGGCGCATCACCGCGGCATAGCGCGCGGTGTCCAGGTACAGGTCGGTGTCGGCGCTGCTGCGCACGAACTGCACGCGGCGCTCGCCGCCCAGCAGCGCCAGGCGCCAGGCCAGCGGGTCGCGGCCGGCCAGCGCGGCCAGCTCGTCGAGGAAGCAGTTGGCCGCGAAGGCATGGAAGCCGTCCTGCACGCCGCGCAGCCACGAGCGCTTCAGCGGCGTCTCGACATGCGTGCCCTCGAAGCGCTGGTGGGGGATGGCGTACGGCGTGCGCAACATGCCGCCCCAGGCCTCGCCGAGGCCGAGCTGGCTGACCGCGCCTTCCTCGGACGTGGGCTGCTGGCTCGAGTGCACGGTGTGGTGGCGCCAGAACAGCAGCTCGCCGGCCGCGTCGAGCCCGCCTTCCATCGCCTGCACGCTGGCCGAGCGGTAGTAGCCGTGGCGCAGGTCGTCCTCGCGGGTCCAGAACAGCTTGACCGGTGCCTTCACTTCGCGGCTGATGCGCACCGCCTCCAGCACGAAGTCGTGCATCGACTTGCGGCCGAAGCCGCCGCCCAGGTGCGTGACATGCACCGTCACCTTCGCCAGCGGCAGGTCGAGCGCCGCGGCGATGCGTTCGCGTGCCTCGCCGGGGTTCTGCGTCGGCGCCCACACTTCACAGCCATCGGCGCGAACGTCTGCCGTGCAGTTGGGCGGCTCCAGCGGCACATGGGCGAGGAAGGGCGTGTGGTACTGGCGCGCCAGCGTGCGGGCCGCGCTGCGGCGCGCGGCGTCGACATCGCCGGCGCTGCGGTACACCACGCCGGGCTGCGCGGCCGCGGTGTTCATCCGCTGGCGGATCGTCGCGCTGTCCAGCGGCATCCCGGCCGGCAACGCGCTGCGGTCCCACTCGACGCGCAACAGCCGGCGCGCCTTCAGGCAGGTCCAGCTGTCGTCGGCGACGATGGCCACGCCCTCGTAAGTGGCGCCCTCGGCAGCGAAGGCCCCAGGCAGCGCGAACACCGCCTGCACGCCGGGCACGGCCCTTGCGGCCGCGGCGTCGAAGGACTTCAGCTTGACCGCCGGCAGCGGCGCGCGCTCGATCACCGCGTAGCGCAGGCCGGGCCGCTGCACATCCAGGCCGTAGACCCGGCGGCCGGTGGTCAGCGCGTGCAGGTCGACGCCGGGCGTCGGGCGGCCGATCAGGCGGAACTGTTCGGGCGTCTTCAGCGCGGGCGACGCCGGTGGCTCCAGCGTGGCGGCCAGCGCGACCAGCTCGCCATAACGCACGATGCGAGCGGCCTCGCCGCTGCCGGCGATCACCCGGCCGGCCTCGGTGCGCAGCTGCGCCGCGGGCACGCCGATGCGCTGGCTGGCCGCCTGCAGCAGCAGCGCCCGCGCCGTGGCGGCGGCCTGGCGCAGCGGCTGCCAGCTGGCGATCAGGCTGAAGTCGCCCACCGTGTTCTGGTCGCCGTAGCGGGAATCGCCATCGGCCTGCTCGACGCTGACACGCGACCAGTCGGCGTCGAGCTCGTCGCACAGCACCATCGCCAGCGTGGTGCGGATGCCCTGCCCCATTTCCGAGCGGTGCACGGTGAGGCGCACGCTGTCGTCGGCGCCGATGTGCACGAAGGCGTTCGGTGCCAGCACCGCGGCACCAGTTTCGGCGGCGGCAGGCGCGCCCAGCCGCAGCGGCAGCAGCAGCGCGGCGCCGGACTGCAGCAGGCGGCGGCGGTTCAGCAGCGGTCCCGCGGCGCTCATCGCGCCGACCCCTGACGCGCGATGTCAGCGGCCATCAGCACCGCCTGCTCGATGCGGCCATAGGTGCCGCAGCGGCAGATGTGGCCCTGCAGCGCCTGGCGCACCTGCGCGGCATCGGGCCGGGCCTGTTCCTTCAACAAGGCCGCGGCCGCCATCATCTGGCCCGACTGGCAATAGCCGCACTGCGGCACGTTCAGTGCGCGCCAGGCCTGCTGCACCGGGTGCTCGCCGGTGGGCGACAGGCCTTCGATGGTGGTGATGCGGCGCGCGCCGATCTCGCCCACCGGCAGCTGGCAGGCGCGCGCGGGCTGGCCGTCGACCTGCACCGTGCAGGCGCCGCACAGGCCGATGCCGCAGCCGTACTTGGTGCCGGTGAGCGCGAGGCGGTCGCGCAGCAGCCACAGCAGCGGCATCTCGGGGTCGGCCTGCACGGTCTGTGCCTGGCCGTTGATATTCAGGGTTAGCGGTTCACTCATTTCGGTGCCGCCTCGGTGCGTTCGCTGGCGCTGTGCAGCACGCGCCATTCGTTGTTCCACAGCACCAGCTGCAGCCGCTCGCGCCGGTCGGCCAGCTGCAGCCAGGCCGAGGCGATGCCCTGGCCCACCTGCAGCCCCGCCACGTCGGCCTTGCGCTGCGCGGCAGGCGTCGCGCGGCCCAGGCCCCGATCGGTCTGCTCCAGCCAGGCCAGGCCGCTGCTGGCTTCCAGCCGGTCCAGACGCTTCGGCGTGTGCACGACGGTCTGGCGCAGATGGTCGGGATGCAGCGTGCCCAGCATCAGCGCGGCGTTGCCTTCATACCAGGCGCGGGCATAACGCTGCAGCAGGTCGTTGATCGCGGCCTCTGCATCGGCTGGCGGTTGCGATGGCCCGGTGGCCTGCACCACCGGCGGCAAGGCCGCGGCCAGGCTGCTGGTGGGCAGGCAGCAGCCCGCGGCCACGCCCGCGGCCAGCAGCAGCGAGATCGTCATGCGCAACATCGTCGTCCACCCCTTGTTCGAAGGTTCTCGGGTGGCGCGCATCCTAGGCAGCCGGCCGCGTGGATGCAGCCGGCGTGCGACGAAGCACGGGATCGTGGGCCCGAACGCCGGGCCGCGTCCGCGCGATCAGGCCGGCACGGGGTTGCGGAAGCTCACGTTCAGCAGGTTCCAGGCATTGATCGTGGCAATCGCGAAGCCGAGCTCGGCGATCTCCTCGTCGCTGAAGTGCTGCCGCAGTGCGGCGAACTCCTCGTCGCTGGCATCGCTGTGCGGCGTGGCGGTGACGATCTCGGTCCAGCGCAGCGCGGCGCGTTCGCGGGCGCTGAAGAACGGCGCCTCGCGCCAGCCGGCCAGCGCGTTGAGGTGGCGCGGGTCGGCCTCGAGCTTGATCAGGTCCTTCCAGTGCATGTCGATGCAGAAGGCGCAGCCGTTGATCTGCGAGACGCGCAGGAACACCAGGTCGAGCAGCCGCGCGCCGAGCAGGTCGCGGCGCAGGCTGTTGGACAGGGCGTACAGGGCCTGGAAGGCCCTGGGCGCGAGGTGGGTGTAGGGAACGCGGGCAGTGGTGCTCATGATCGACCTTTCGTCGGAGGTGGAGGGAATACAGCCAAGACGCGCCAGCCCGGCGCGCTGTGACACCGCCTGATCAGCATTCGCTCGGGATGCCCGCCAGCTTGTCCGGGTTGCGCACCGCGTAGATCGCCGCGATGCGGCCCTCGCCGTCGATCACGAAGGCCTGTGCCGATTCGAGCCGGCCATCGACGTAGCGCAGCAGTCCCGGCTCGCCGTTGAGGCGGACCAGCCGGTAGCGCACCTGCTCGCCCAGGCGCTTCCACTGCGCCCAGTAGAGGTTCGTCACGCGCTCGGGACCTTCGAGCACATGGCCGACGCTGGGCACCTTGCCGCCGCCGTCGCCCAGCAGTTGCACGTTCTCGGCCAGCAGCGCCTTCATCTCGGCACGCGCGCCGGTGTGCGCGGCGTGCATGAAGCGCTCGAGCAGCTGGCGATGCTGCGCGGGCGGCACCTCGTAGCGCGGGCGCTGCTGCTGCACCCGCTCGCCGGCGCGGTGCACCAGCTGGCGGCAGGCCGCCTCGCTCTTGCCAAGCATCGCGGCGATCTCGTCGTAGTCGTGGTCGAACACCTGGCGCAGCAGGAAGGCCGCGCGCTCGTCGGGCGTCAGCCGCTCCAGCACCCACAGGAAGGCCAGCGAGAGCTCACCGGCCAGCTCGAGCGTGGCCTCGGGCGTGCGCTCGTCCACCGCCACCAGCGGCTCGGGCAGCCACCAGCCGACGTAGGCCTCGCGTTCGGTCTTGGCCGCGCGCAGGCGGTCGATGGCCAGCCGCGTCACCGTGGTCACCAGCCAGGCCTCGGCCGATTGCAGCGCGGCCTTGTCCGGCGTGCGGTGCCAGCGCAGCCAGGCGTCCTGCAGCAGGTCTTCGGCATCGGCGCGCGAGCCGAGCATGCGGTAGGCGATCGCGAACAGGCGCGGGCGCAGCGCGGCGAAGGCGGCAGTGTCCTCATCGGTCGCCGGCGCGGGCGGGGTGGCGTTCGGGTCCATCGGCATTCATCGAGCATAGACAACCTGCGAGACGGATGAAGGCCGGCCCGTGTGACAGCCCGGTCGCCGCGCGGCCTGACCTGACCGCGAGCGACAAGAGCTCCCCACATGAGTTCGTGGCTGCGCGGCCGAAAAGAGACCCATCGTCAACCGTTGCCATCGCCGAGTCCCTGTGTTCAACGCCCCCTTGTCCGAACCGCGCCAGCGCGAGATCGAACGCGGCTGCGTGCTGGTGCTGACGCTGGACCTGCAGCAGCGCATCCGCTACGCCAGCCCGGGCTTCAGCCACACCAGCGGGCATGCCGCGGCCACGCTGCGCGGCCAGCCCTTCGAGCAGCTGCGCCATGCCGACATGCCGATGCAGATCCTGCGCGACGTGTGGGCTTCGCTGGCCGCAGGCATCCCCTGCGTGGTGCCCATGAAGCTGCGCTGCCGCGATGGCGGCCACTGCTGGGCGCGTGCGGCTTTCTCTCAGGTGGTCGGCCGCCAGGGCAGCCTGAGCACGCTGGTGGTGCTGGCACGGCTGGGGCCGCTGCCGATCAAGAGCGCCAGCGCGCTGTTCGCCAGCATGCGCACGCGCACCGCGGTGTGGCTGGAAGCGCTGGCATCGCACACCGTCGAATTGACATCGCCGCTGCGCTGGTGAGGGATCACGGCGCAGAATCCGGCGGCACCCTTCCACCCCGGCGGAGACTGCCCCGATGAGCACCCCCAGCCAGAAGCTGCACGACAAGATCGCCTGGATCACCGGCGCTGGCAGCGGCATCGGGCTGGCCTGCGCCCAGGCGCTGGCGCGCGCCGGCGCCACGGTGGTGCTGTCGGGCCGGCGCGAAGCCGCGCTGGTGGCGGCGGCCCAGGCCATCCGCGCCAGCGGCGGCCGGGCCGAGATCGAGCTGCTGGACGTGACCGATGCGGCCGCCGTGCAGGCCGCGGCCGCGCGCATCCTCACCCGCCACGGCGCGATCCACATCCTCTTGAACAGTGCCGGCATCAACACGGCCAACCGCTTCTGGCACAACCAAACCGTCGACGGCTGGCGCCAGGTGGTCGGCACCAACCTCGACGGCATCTTCTACGCGGTGCACGCGGTGCTGCCGGCGATGCGCGCGCAGCGCGACGGGCTGATCCTGAACGTCTCCTCCTGGGCCGGCGTGCACCACCCCAAGCTCACCGGCGCGGCCTACAACGGCAGCAAGCACGCGGTGACGGCGCTGACCGAAACCCTCAACATGGAAGAGTGCCAGCACGGCATCCGCGCCTGCGCGATCTGCCCGGCCGAGGTGGCCACGCCGATCATGGACCGCCGGCCGGTGCCGCCCAGCGCCGAAGACCGCGCCCGCATGCTGCAGCCCGAGGATCTGGGCGAGACCATCCGTTTCATCGCCGAACTGCCCGCCCATGCCTGCGTGAACCAGATCGTCATCAGCCCGACCTGGAACCGCATGTACATCAACGACCTGTAGCGGCGCCGCGCAGGCCGCGCTTCACGCCGGCCACACACAGCCCATGCCCGCCGCACGCGGCAGCGCGATGCTGCGCGGATGACGACCAACTGGGTGCGGCGCCTCGGCGCACGGATAGACCCCCCGAAACGCGGCCGCGTGCCGACGATGCTGCGCTGGGCCTCGCGCATCGAGGCCTGGCCGCCGCGGCTGTGGCTGGGCCTGCAGGTCGCGGCGCTGCTGCCGCTGCTGGGCCCGGGCCCGACCTTGCTGTTGGCCGCGCAGCTGTGGGCCGGTGTGCTGCCGGTCCGGCAATGGTCGGCGCGGGCCGGCTGGCTGCTGGCGGCCGCGGCCTGCACCGCGCTGGCGATGGTGCTAACCCGCCATGTCAGCGTGTGGATAGCCTGCACCGCGCTGGGCTGCGCGATCCTCGCGTTCCAGCCCGCCGCCGCCACGCGGCCGCCGCGCCGCCGGCGGGCCGAGCACGCGATGCAGTGCCTGCAGCGTGGCGCGCTGTGCAAGTGCGGCTACGCGCTGGCGCTGCTGCTGTGCTGGCTGCTGCCGCTGCGGCCGTGACGGCTACACCGCGGCCAGCGCCCGCGCCAGGTCGTCGCGCAGGTCTTCGACATCCTCGATGCCGACCGACAGCCGCACCAGCGCGTCGCCAATGCCGAGCTTGACGCGCGTCTCGGGCGGGATGGTCGCGTGGGTCATGATGGCCGGGTGCTCGATCAGGCTCTCGACGCCGCCCAGGCTTTCGGCCAGCGCGAAGATCTGCACCGTCTCGAGGAAGCGCTTGGCGCCGGCCAGGTCGGTTTTCAGTTCGAGCGAGATCATGCCGCCGAAGCCGCCGCCGGTGGCCTGCATCTGCGCCACCGCCAGCGCATGCTGCGGGTGCGAGGGCAGGCCCGGGTAGTGCACCCGCGCCACCTTCGGCTGGGTTTCGAGCCACTGCGCCAGCGCCAGCGCATTGCGGTTGTGGCGCTCGACGCGCAGGGCCAGCGTCTTCAGCCCGCGCAGCGCGAGGAAGCTGTCGAAGGGGCTGGCGATGGCGCCCACCGCGTTCTGCAGGAAGCCCAGCCGTTCGCGGATCGGCGTCAGGCGGTCATCGGTGCCGACGACGGCGACGCCGCCAATCACGTCGGAATGGCCGTTGAGGTACTTGGTGGCGGAGTGCACGACGATGTCGAAGCCCAGCGCCAGCGGCCGCTGGTTGAACGGGCTGGCGAAGGTGTTGTCGGCCACCGTGATCAACCCGCGCGAGCGGGCGATCTCGGCGATGGCGCGCAGGTCGGCCAGCTTCAACAGCGGGTTGGTCGGCGACTCGACCCAGACCATCTTGGTCTGCGGCGTCAGCGCGGCCAGCAGCGATTCGGGCTGCGTTAGATCGACATAGCTGAACGACAGGCCGGCACTGTGGCGGCGCACCTTGTCGAACAGCCGGAAGCTGCCGCCGTAGACATCGTCGCCGCTGACCACGTGCGCGCCGGCCGGCAGCAGTTCCAGCACCGTGGCCATCGCCGCCAGGCCGGAAGCAAACGCGAAGGCGGCCGCGCCACCTTCGAGGTCGGCTACGTTGCGCTCCCAGGCCCAGCGCGTGGGGTTGTGGCTGCGGCCATAGTCCAGGCCCTTGTGCACGCCGGGACTCTGCTGCACGTAGGTGGAGGTGGCATAGATCGGCGGCATGATCGCGCCGGTGCTGGGGTCCGGCGACTGGCCCGCATGGATGGCACGGGTGGCGAAACGCAGGGGCTTGTCCTGTGAGCTCATGAGCAGGTTCCATTGCCGCCACGCGGCACATTGATGGCATGCATCCGGCGCGGCCAAGCGGCCGCCGCGGAACCGGCTCCGCCGGGCCGCAGGCGTCGCCCCCTTGAGGGGGAGGCGCCGAAGGCGCTTCGGGGGTGGTTCATGTCAGGCTGCGGCGCAGGTGATTGAGAAGGTCGAAGCGGGTGATCAGGCCGTGGAAGCCCTGCTCGTCGGCCACGATGGCGACCAGGCCGCTGTCGAGCACGGCTTCCAGCTCGTGCAGCGTGGCCTCGGGCCGCAAGGTCTGCGGCACGGCGGTCATCGCGCTGGCCACCGGGTCGCGGAAGTGCGCGGCACCGCCGTGTACTTTGAGCAATAGGTCGCTTTCGTCGATGACGCCGGCCAGCTGGCCGTTCAGCAGCACCGGCAGCTGCGAGACATCGGCCTGGCGCATGCGCTGGAAGGCGGTGAGCAGCGTGTCGTCCGGCGCGGCGCTGACGACGCTGCCGTCTTCGGCGCGGCGCGAGATCAGGTCGCGCAGGTCGCCGTAGCGCTTGCGCTCGAGCAGCCCCTGGTCGACCATCCAGCCATCGTTGTAGACCTTGCTCAGGTAGCGCGTGCCGGTGTCGACGACGAAGCTGACCACGCGCTGCGGCACGGTCTGCGCGCGGCAGTAGCGCAGCGCCGCGGCCAGCAGCGTGCCGGTGGACGAGCCGCCCAGCAGGCCTTCGGCCTTGAGCAGCTCGCGCGCGGTGGCGAAGCTCTCGGCATCGGTGATCGAATAGGCTTCACGCACGCCGCCGAGGTCGGCGATGCCGGGCACGAAGTCTTCGCCGATGCCTTCCACCGCCCACGAGCCGGCTTCGCCCAGGCGGCCGCTGCGCACGTACTCCGCCAGGATCGAGCCGGCCGGGTCGGCCAGCACGAACTTGAGCGACGGCTGCACCCGGCGGAAGAAGCGCGTCAGCCCGGTCAGCGTGCCGGCCGAGCCGACGCCGACGACGATGGCGTCGACCTCGTGCGCCATCTGCGCCCAGATCTCGGGGCCGGTGCCGGTCTCGTGCGCCAGCGGGTTGGCCGGGTTGTTGAACTGGTCGGCGAAGAAGGCGCCGGGGATCTCACGCGCCAGGCGAGCGGCCATGTCCTGGTAGTAGGCCGGATGGCCCTTGAGGACGTCGCTGCGCGTGATGTGCACCTCGGCGCCCAGCGCCTTCAGGTGCAGCACCTTCTCGGCCGACATCTTGTCCGGCACCACCAGCACCACGCGGTAGCCCTTGGCGCGCGCCACCAGCGCCAGGCCCAGGCCGGTGTTGCCGGCGGTGGCCTCGATCACCGTGCCGCCGGGCTGCAGCCGGCCATCGCGTTCGGCCGCCTCGATCATCGCGACGCCGATGCGGTCCTTGATCGAGCCGCCGGGGTTCTGCGATTCGAGCTTGAGAAACAGCTCGCAGCAGCCGGTGTCCAGCCGCGTGATGCGCGCCAGTGGCGTATTGCCGATCAGTTCGAGCACGGCGGGGCGTGGGGCAGTCATCGGGGGACTGTGCATCGCCACCGCACGCTTGTCACGCCGCACTGCCGCAGACCCTGCCGCCGGCATGCTCGGGCATCGAGGGCCTCCAGGCAAGGCCCTCGCGGCCCTCAGTCGCCCGCGGCGACCAGCTGTTCCAGCAGCGCCTGCTGACGCGGGTTGAGGCGCTCGGGAAACACGGGCTGTACGGTGACGAGGTAGTCGTCGCGCAGGCTGCCGCCACGCTCGCGCGGCAGGCCCTGGCCGCGCAGCCGGTACACGTGGCGGCCGCGGCGCAGGCGCATGGCCTGCGGACCTTCGAGCGACGGCACCTCGATCCATGACTCGGCCAGCCAGGCCCAGCCATCGACGCGCAAGGTGCAGCACAGCCGTGCCTGGTCGTCGACTGTGAACAGCGCATGCCGCGCCAGCGCGATCTCCAGTTCGAACTGCGCGTCGATGCCGCCCGCCAGCGCGCCGCCGCCGTCGGCCGCGAGCACGTCACCCGCGCGCACGCCGGGCGGAAAGCGCACCGAGCGCCGGTACTTCAGCACCTGGCGGCCGCTGCCGTCGCAGGCCTCGCAGGAGGTCGCCACCTCGCCATGGCCTTCGCAGGCCTCGCAGGATTGCCAGCTTGGCAACCAGCCGAACCAGCCGGCCACCCGCACCTGGCCGCGCCCGTTGCAGGCCGCGCAGGCTTGCAGCGCCTGCAAACGGCCCAGGCCCTCGCACGGCCCGCAGGGCTCGACCACCCTGCCGCGCAGCAGCCGCGTGCAGCCCAGCGCCGCTTCCTCGATCGACAGCCGAACGCGGCGGCGCACGACGCGCGCCGGCGGCGCCGCAGCGCGCCCGCCAGCCCGGCCTTCGGCGAGGGCGGCGACGATGCGCTCGTAGGCCCCGTTGATGCGCTGGACCCAGGCCGCCGCTTCGGGCGAGGCGTTGCGGTCGGGATGCCAGCGCGACACCAGGCGGCGCCAGGCCGCCTTGGCCTCGGCCGCACTGGCATCGGGCGTCAGGCCCAGTTCGAGGTAGGCATCGGCAAGGCTCAATCGCAGGCTCCGTGGGCATCGTGGGCTCGACAGCATGCCGCATGCGAACGCCGTGCCTGTGTCGGCCCGCGTCCGGTCAGCCGGATCGGTCCGCGCCGTTGGCGCGGCCATCTGCCCCAGTACCGGCACGGGCAAAGAAAAACGGGTCAATCCTTGTCAGGACTGACCCGTCGTTCTAGAACAATGTTCTGGCGCGGCTGGCAGGAATCGAACCCACGACCCCTTGGTTCGTAGCCAAGTACTCTATCCAGCTGAGCTACAGCCGCGAAGCCTCGGAGTATAGCAGCAAATTTTTGGCCCTCAATCGATTTGTGCGGCTGCGCGCTCGCAGCTGATCGCGCGGGACTCGTCGGCCTCTTCGCGCGCCAGGGCGGCCAGCGTGCGCCAGGCGCGGCGGCGGGTGGTGGCGTCCAGGCTCTCATCGGCGGCGGCCTGCTCGAGCGGCCGGCGCGCCTTGCCCCAGAGCTGGCGCTGGAACAGCACCATGCCGGCCGCGCATTGCACCGCCGATTCGGCCGGATGGTTGCGCTGCGCGGCTTCGACGCGTGGCAGCCAATCGGCGCCGACGCCGCCGACCGCGTCGATCAGCGCCAGCGAAAGCTGGTGCCGGCCCTCGCGGCCGATGTCGTCGAAACGCTCCCACAGCGGACGCAGCCACAGGCAGGCCTCGCCCGGATGACCCAGCGCCGCGGCGCGGCGTGCGGCACGCGCGGTGACATACGGATCGCGCTGGTCGGCGGCGTCGAACTGCTGCCAGCCGCGACGCAGCTGGTCGATGTCGTGCGCGTCGTCCAGCACCTCGAAGGCCAGCGAGCGCAACAGGCCCTGCGCGGCCACGCTGGAAAACGCCTGGTGGTTGGCCAGCAGGCGTGCGGTGTGCAGCGCGTCCAGCGGCCGGCGCGCCAGCCGCGCGGCCTGCAGCTTGAGCCGCAGCGCCTGGGTGCGGCGCGCCACGCCCGGCGGCAGCTCGGCCAGCAGCGCCTCGGCGCGGCCGGCATCGCGGTCGTCCAGGGCCCATTCGGCGGCGAGCAGCCGCGCGCCCTCGTCCACCGGCGTGCCCGGGCGCTGGCCGGGCACGATGAAGCGGCGCAACAGGTCGTCGCGCCGGCCGCGGTCCTGCAGCTTGTGCAGGCTGCCGGCGGCCAGCAGGGTGGCCAGCAGCTGGAAATCGCGTTCGGACGTGACGCCGGCCGCGTCGTCGCGGATCGCCAGCGCGCGCTGGGCGGCCTTGTACGAGCGGGTGTAGCGGCCGCCGAAGAACTCGGTCAGCGCCTCGCGCAGGGCGGCCTGGGCCGCGCGTTCCAGGCGCAGCGCGCGCCACTCGCGCGCACGCGCCGGCAGGCCGACCAGCGCGCTGATGGCCTGCGCCGCCGACATCACCACGAAGCCCACGCCGAGTGCCGCCAGCACGAAGAAGTTCAGCGACATGTCCAGCCGCCAGCGACCCCAGTAGAACGAGGCCAGGCCGTCGTTGTCGCCCAGCGTCAGCGCGGCGACCACCGCGACGACGAACAGCAGCACCAGCCAGATGACGGTGCGCATGCGGCCTAACGTCCAGCCTGTGCGGCCGCGATGGCGGCCAGGGTTTCGTCAGGCCGCGGCACGCTGAGCTGCCGCGCCTGGCTGACGACCTGGCGCACCAGGTCGCTGGAGGCCACCACGCGGCGCGAGCTGCGGTCGAAGTAGCGGTCGAGCGTGCCCTGCACGTCGCGCAGGTCGGCCTGCACGGTGTCGAACTGGCGCGACATCAACGCGAGGCGCGCGTTCATCAGGCGCAGCTTGAGGTTCTCGCGCATGAACCAGGCCTGCTCGGGCGACACCAGCATCGCCTCGGGGTTGCTGATGCGGGTGACGCGTACCAGCGAGCGCACCTCGTCCCAGACGCGTCCGCTGGCCTGGCTCCAGCCCTCGGCCGCGCGGTTCATCCACTCGGTGGCGCGGCCGCCGCTGGCCGGCTTGGCAGCTGCCGCCGTCGAGGCCGGCGCCGCGGGCGCCGCTGCGGCGCGCCGCTCGGGCTGCGACAGCAAGGGCAGGTCGTCGACCATGCGCACCGCTTCGTCGAGCTTGATCGCGAGGCTGGCGATGTCGGTCAGCGCGACGGCCTTCACCCGGTCGATGTCGCGCGCCAGGGCGCGGCGCACGCGCTCGACCCGCGGCTGGTTGATGCGCGCCAGGCGCTCCTCGCCCTGGCGCATCGCGCTGATCAGCGGCTCGGCGCTGCCGGTGATCGAGGTCTGCTGCACCGCGACGCGGATCGCCTGCTCGACATCGGCCAGCACGTTCTCGTCGCGCGAGCGCGACAGCTGCTGGATCAGCTCCTCGAGCTGGCTGCGCTGCAGCGCGTTCTCGGCCACGCGACCTTCGAGCACCGCCACCTTGGCCTCGGCCGCATGCGCCACTTCCTGCGCCTGCTTGGCCACCGCCCGCGCCTCGATGGCCTGGCCCTGGCTGTCCTGCTGGCGGCGCACCAGTTCCTGCTCGAGCGTCTTGACCCGCTGCTGGGTGTAGATCGCCAGCGTCAGGCTGGCCACGGCGATGGCGCCGGCGATGAGGGCGCCGATCAGCAGGCCGCGCTGCGACACGCTGGCGATGGCGGGCGACGCGGCAGGCGTTGCGGCCGCCGCGACCGGCGCGGCCACGGCGGGCGCAGCGGCTGTGGTCGCGGCATCCGCATCGGCCCCGGCGGCAGCGGGGCCGCTCTCGGGGATCGAAGCGGTGTCGTTCACGGTCGCGCGGATTGTATCGAGCGGGTGATGTGCGCCGCGGCCGCGTCGACCCCCACGTCCACCGCTTGCACATCGCCGAACCCGATCTCGCGCGCCGCCTGCGCGATACGCGGGTGGGTGGCCAGCGCGTGGCTGGACGACCAGTCGGCTGCGGGTGCGAGCGCCGGCAACTGGCGCACCGCCTCGCTGCTGCTGAAATGCCACAGGTGCTGTGCCGGCCGGGCCAGCGCCTGCTGCAGCAGCGCCTGCTGCGCGGCGGACAGCACCGGCGCAGTGCGGCGATAGGCCTCGACGAAGTGCACCTGCGCGCCATGCTGGCGCAGCGTCTCGGCCAGCCAGTCGCGACCGCCTTCGCCGCGCACGATCAGGGCCCGGGCGCCCTGCCAGTCGCGGCGCGGCTGCAACTGCTGCCACAGCGCTTCGGAGTCGAACCGACCCGGGTCTTCCGGCGGCGACACGATGGCCGCCAGGGGCACCCCGGCACGCTGCAGCGCCGCACGCGTCCCCGGCCCGGTACTGCCGGCCCAGGCCGTTGCGGGCCAGCGCGCGCCGGCGGGCGCCTGGCCGAAGAAGCGCTCCACCGCGCTCGGGCTGACGAACATCACCAGGTCCTGCGCCTCGAGCCCCGCCCAGGCCGCCTGCAGCGCCGCCGGATCCGGCGCGTCGGCGATGCCCAGCAGCGGCAGCGCACAGGCATCAATGCCCCGCTGCGCCAGCTGCGCCACCCAGTCGTCGGCCTGCGGCTGCGGCCGCGTCACCACCAGCCGCAGGGGCCCGGTCTCAGCCACTGCTGGCCAGGTAGCCGGCAGCGCCCAGCGCGCGCAGCTGCTGCGCCGCCTGCTCGCCCAGGGCGGTGGCCGACGCGGCGTCGGCCGGCTGGCCGGTCACCTGCGTGCGGAGCAGCGGACGCGCCGGCTCCTCGGGGTGGCCCAGCGCGGCATCGAGCTGCAGCGTGCCGCCCTGCCAGGTGCCGAAGGCGGCCAGCGGCATGCTGCAGCTGCCCCCCAGGCTGCGCGACACCGCGCGCTCGGCATGGGCGGCCAGCCAGGTTGGCGTGTGCGTCAACTGTGCGAGCTGCGCACGCAGCGCCTGCGCCGATTCACGCACCTCGATGCCCAGCGCGCCCTGGCCGGCGGCCGGCGTCATCTGCGCGGGGTCGAAGCGGCTGCGGATGCGCGCGGCCAGGCCCAGGCGCATCAGGCCGGCGGCGGCCAGCACGATGGCGTCGTAGCCACCCTCGTCCAGCTTGCGCAGGCGGGTATCGAGGTTGCCGCGCAGCGGCTCGAGCGCCAAGTCGGGCCGCAGGTTCTTCAGCTGCACCACGCGGCGCAGGCTGGAGGTGCCGACCACGGCGCCCTGCGGCAGGTCGTCCAGCGCAGCAAAGCGGTTCGAGACGAAGGCATCGCGCGGGTCCTCGCGCTCGAGCACCGCGGCCAGCACGAAGCCGGGCGGCAGCTCCATCGGCACGTCCTTCAGCGAGTGGACGGCCAGGTGCGCGCGGCCTTCTTCCAGCGCCACCTCGAGTTCCTTGACGAACAGTCCCTTGCCGCCGACCTTGGACAGGCTGCGGTCCAGGATCTGGTCGCCGCGGGTGGTCATGCCCAGCAGCTGCACGTCCAGGCCGAAGCGCTGGCCCAGCAGCGCGCGCACGTGCTCGGCCTGCCACAGCGCGAGGCGGCTTTCGCGGGTGGCGATCAGGAGGGGGTTTGACATGGTGGCCCGATTATCGCTAGGCCCTCCGACGCGGCCGGCCTCGGAAGCGGCGTCGGCGCCACACCGGCACCCCATCGGCATCCTGCCGGGCACCCATCGGCCGTGTCCCGCTGGTACCATCCGCCCTTCATCGATTGGTAACCAAGTTACACCACGGAGCCTCGTTCATGCCCCGCACGATCTCGAAGCCGCGCAGCCCGTCCCAGACACCTTCGCCGGCATCCCGCCTCGATGCGCAGGACGCGGCAGCCAAGAACAAGCCGCTCGTCGACGATATCCGGTTACTCGGCCGCATCCTGGGCGACGTGATCCGCGAGCAGGAGGGCAAGGAAGCCTTCGAGCTGATCGAGCGGGTGCGCCAGCTGTCGGTGGCCTACCGGCTGAAGAAGGACGCCTCGGCCGGCCGCGTGCTCGACCGGCTGCTGAAGAACCTGTCGGGCGACCAGACTGTCAGCGTGATCCGCGCCTTCAGCTACTTCTCGCACCTGGCCAACATCGCCGAGGACCGCCACCATGTGCGTCGCCGCCTGCACCACGAGCGCGAAGGCCACCTGCAGGAAGGCTCGCTGGCGATGAGCTTCGAGCGCCTGCACAAGGCCGACATCCGCGCCGCCGACGTGGCGCAGACACTGCAGCACGCCTACATCGCGCCGGTGCTCACCGCCCACCCCACCGAAGTGCAGCGCAAGAGCATCCTCGATGCCGAGCGCGCCATCGCCGAGCTGGTGGGCCAGCGCGACGAGCTGCACACCGAGCGCGAGCGCCGCGAGAACGAAGACCTGCTGCGCGCCAGGGTCACGCAGCTGTGGCAGACGCGCATGCTGCGCTACACCAAGCTGACGGTGGCCGACGAGATCGAGAACGCGCTGAGCTACTACCAGAGCACCTTCCTGCGCCAGATCCCGAAGCTCTACCGCGAGATCGAGGAGTCGCTCAAGGGCCATGAAGTGCCGAGCTTCCTGCGCATGGGCAACTGGATCGGCGGCGACCGCGACGGCAACCCGAACGTCAGCGCCGAGACGCTGCAGCGCGCGCTGGCGCGGCAGAGCGAGGTGGCGCTGCGCTTCTACCTGACCGAGGTGCACGAGCTCGGCGCCGAGCTCTCCACCTCGAACATGCTGGCGCCCGTGACGCCGGCGATGCGCGCGCTGGCCGAGGCCTCGCCGGACCGCAACCCGCACCGCGAGGACGAGCCCTACCGCCGTGCGCTGATCGGCGTCTACGCGCGACTGGCGGCCACCTTGCAGGCCTTGACCGGCACCGAGGCACTGCGCCACGCCGTGGCGCCGCAGAACGCCTACCGCGGCCCGGACGAGTTCCTGGCCGATCTGCAGGTGGTGGCCGATTCGCTGCGCTCGCACCATGCCCACGCGCTGATCGGCCCACGCCTGGCGCCCTTGCAGCGGGCGGTGCAGGTGTTCGGCTTCCACCTGGCCACGGTGGACCTGCGCCAGAGCTCGGACAAGCACGAGGCGGTGGTGACCGAGCTGTTGAAGGTGGCCCGCCTGGAGCCCGACTACAGCGCGCTGGGCGAAGAAGCGCGCCAGGCCCTGCTGCTGCAGCTGCTGAACGACGCCCGGCCGCTGCGCGTGCGTGGCGCGGCCTACAGCGAGCTGGCGCAGGGCGAGATCGCCATCTTCGAGGCCGCCGGCGAGATGCTGGTGCGCTACGGCCGCGAGGCGCTGCG
>CAZXLI010000119.1:0-17327 GCA_964641795.1 uncultured Bordetella sp.
CGCCGATCTGCAGCGGGATCATCCAGTTCGCGAAGCCGACGAAGGCCGGCATGATCGCGCCGAACACCATGATCAGCCCGTGCATCGTGGTGAACGAGTTGAACAGTTCGGGATTGAAGAACTGCAGCCCGGGCTGGAACAACTCGGCACGGATGCACAAAGCGAGCACGCCGCCGATCATCAGCATCGTGAAGGAGAACAACAGGTACATCGTGCCGATGTCCTTGTGGTTCGTCGCAAAGACCCAGCGGCGCCAGCCCTTGACCGGGCCGTGGTCGTGATGGTCGTCGTGGGCGTGATCGTGCCCGTGGTCATGCCCGTGGGCGGCGGAAGGCGGGAGGACGGCGCTCATTGGCGGGGCCTTTCAGCGGTCTGTGCTTGTAATTACTTGCGGGCCGCGACGATGTCGGCGGGCTGGACGATCTGGCCGGTCTTGTTGGACCAGGAATTCTTCGTGTAGGTGATGACGGCCGCGATTTCGGTGTCCGACAGCGCCTTCCACGCGGGCATCGCGCCGTTGTTGCGGCCTTGCAGCACCACCTCGATCTGCTTGGCCTTCTCGGCATCCAGCACGATCGGCGAGGCGTCGAGCGGCTTGATCGGACCGGCGCCCTTGCCATCCGGGCGGTGGCACACCGCACAGTTGGCGTTGTAGACCTTCTCGCCTCGGGCCACCAGTGCGGGCAGTTCCCACACCTTGGTCGGATCGTCGGCCTTGGCGGCCATTTCCTTCTTCTTGCCCTCGACCCACTTGCTGTAGTCGGCGGCCGACAGCACCTTGACATGGATCGGCATGTAGGCGTGTTCCTTACCGCACAGCTCGACGCACTGGCCGTAGAAGTCGCCCGTCTTCTCGGCGCGGAACCAGGTGTCGCGCACGAAGCCGGGGATCGCATCCTGCTTGACCGCGAAGGCCGGCACCATCCACGAATGGATCACGTCGTTGGCGGTCGTGATGATGCGGATCTTCTTGTTGACCGGCACCACCAGCGGGTTGTCGACCTTCAACAGGTAGTCATCGCCAGCGGGCTTGCCCTGGTCGGACAGCTGGCGCTGCGTAACGTCCAGCGTCGACAGGAAGCCGATGCCCTCGCCCTCGCCCTTCAGGTAGTCGTAGCCCCACTTCCACTGGTATCCGGTGGTCTTGATCGTCAGGTCGGCGTTGCTGGTGTCCTTCATCGCCACCACGGTCTTGGTGGCGGCCAGGCCCATCACGATCACGATCAGCAGCGGCACCACGGTCCAGGCGATCTCGACGGCGACGCTCTCGTGGAAGTTGGCGGCCTTGGCACCGACCGATTTCCGGTGCTTCAAGATCGAATAGAACATCACGCCGAACACCGCGACGAAGATCACCGCGCAGACGACCAGCATGAACTGGTGCAGGCCCTGCACGTCCGACGCGATGCGCGTGGCAGCCGGGTGCAGGTCGATCTGGTTCTTCGCCGGGCCGCCAGGCAGATCACCCACCGCCAGCACGGCCGGGCTGGCCAGCGTCACGGCCAAACCGGCGAGCCCTGCGCCGATGCGATGCCAAAGCTTCTTTGTCGTGTTCATCGTGATGCTTGAAGTTCGTGATCCAAAACCCGATCGCCCACCGTCCGCGACAGGCGCAAGGCCCGGCGCAGTTCCTGTGCCAATTCGAATCGCAGCTCGGGCCGCACATGGCGGCCGATGCGCACGGTGCGCCCCTCACCGGACAGCTCGACCAGCGACCCCTCGGCGGCCGCCGGTTCCACCCGCACCCATTCGGCACGGAAACTCGTACGCTCGACCACCGGGCCGACGTGCTGCTCGACGGCCATCTCGCGACCCGTGAGCGTGATGATCTCGCGATCTCGCGCATGGCGCGCCATCACCAGCATGCCGATGCCCACCGCGAGCAGTTCGGCGCCGGCGAACGCCATCACCAGCTGCACGCCCTGCCACCAGAATCCGAAGGCGACAGCCAAGGCCAGGACGCACAACAGGGCGTAGGCCACGAGCATCTGGCGCGGAGAGATGGAGCAGTTGCGCCGCAATTCCCAGAGCCAGCTCGTGCCGGCGACTCCTTGCGCGCGGCCGAAGCGCCATTCGCCTTCGCGGCGAGGAGCCGTTGGCGCAGGCCAGGGGCTGGGGGCAAGGGTCGCGGTCATGGATGGGTTGGATGGACGTCGTCTCTGCCACCGGCACCACATTGCCGCGCATGTGGCCTTGCTCCCGATCAGCAGAACTGCGGAATTCTAACGGAGTGCTACAGCGCTCCCGGTTTGCTGCGGCGTGCAGCCAACGAGGCACGCAAATCCGACAAGGGCACGCTCACGGGCGCGCCCGCGGCGGCACGCGGCGCGGCCTTGATGGCATGGCCGTAGACCAGTTCGAAACTCAGCGCGATGCGGCCCTGTGCATCGGCCCGTTGCGCCAGCGCCTCAGCCAGGCGGGCACGCCAGCGCGGCGTGCGCAGCCCGCCGAAGCGCTGCGGCGACAGGTGTCCGCCGAGTCCTCGCAATTCGGTCAGCAGGGCCTGTGGCGAAGACCAGGTCAGGCGCAGCGTCTCCTGGTCCATCACCGGATCGGCGAAGCCGCTGTGCACCAGCTGGTCGCCGATGTCGTGCATGTCCGTGAACGGTGGATGCGGGGCGGGCCAGCCACAGTCGGCGTAAAGCTCGCGCAACTCGCGCAGCGTGTCGGGGCCGAAGGTGGAGAACATCAGGAAGCCATCGACCGCCAGCGCCGCATGCCATCGGGCGAGCATGGCCACCGGATCGGGGCTGGCATGCAACACCAGGTTGGCCCACAGCAGCTGCGTGCCGCCCGGCGCGACCTCGGCCTCGCGCAGGACCTGCGGCGATCCATCGCGCCGGTGCAGCGCCCACCACGGCCTGCGCACAGCGGTGCGGCTGCGCGCGAGCAGCGCCTCGGTCGGCTCGACGACACTGCGCTGCGCATCGGGCAGCACCGACTTCACCGCTTCGGCGCTGCCACCCAGAAAGCCGCCCCAATCGAGCCAATTCGCAGGCGGCTTGCGGATGGCCGGCAATCGCTGCGCCATGCGCCGCGCCACCTCCTGGTGCAGCCACGGCGCGGCCTCGGCCCGGGCCAGCCGATCGAGGACAAGCGCGAGGGCGCGCGGATCGACAAGGGCAGGCGCTGGCATGGGCGGGCAGTATATTGAGCCGATGTTTGCCCTCCTGCCGCCACCAGCCATTTCGGCCTGGCGGCGCTGGCCGCGCCTGTGCGAGCTGTGCCGCAGCTGGGCCGATCGCTCGCTTTGCACGGCGTGCGTGCAGCGACTCGCCCCGCCGGCGGCACCGCGCTGCCGGCGCTGCGCGCTGACGCTGGGCAGCCCGGGCCACCAGCACTGCGCCGACTGCCGACGCGATCCGCCGCCGTTCGAACGCTGCCACACGCTGGGGGACTACACGTATCCGTGGGACGAACTGATCACGGCCTACAAGTTCCGGGGCCGCGCCGCCCTGGCCGGCCCGCTGGCCAGGGCCCTGGCCGATCGGCTGGCCGAACAGAACGCCGATCCGGTCGACCTGGTGGTCCCGGTGCCCCTGAGCCCCACGCGCCTGCGCGAGCGTGGCTACAACCAGGCCTGGGAGCTTGCTCGCCGCGTGGCAGCCGCGCTCGGCCTGGCCACCGACCCGCTCAGCCTGCAACGGCTGCGCGACACGCCGCACCAGGTCGGCCTGACGCGACGCGACCGCGAGGCCAATCTGCGTGATGCGTTCTGGGTGCCGCCGGCGCGTGCGGCGCGCGTGCAGCAGCGGCACATCGCACTGGTCGATGATGTGCTGACGACCGGCGTCACCGCGGCGGCCGCGAGCCGCGCCTTGCTGGCGGCCGGCGCGTCCCGCGTGCAGCTGTGGGTGCTGGCCCGGACTCCGGCGCCCGCAGCGGACGAGGCCTGAAGACCAGCCCGCGACAATGCGGTCACCATGTTCCACATCGTCCTGGTCCGGCCCGAGATTCCGCCGAACACCGGCAATGTCATCCGTCTGGCCGCCAACACCGGCTGCACCTTGCACCTGGTGGAGCCGCTGGGCTTCTCGATGGAAGACCGGCTGCTGCGGCGGGCAGGACTGGACTACCACGAGTTCGCCGCGGTGCAGCGTCATGCCGATTGGCAGGCGCTGTGCGCGCAGCGCGCGGAGATTGGTGGCCGCTGTTTCGCCTTCAGCACCAAGGGCGCGCAGCCATTTGCCGGTCAGTCCTGGCAGCCGGGCGATTGGTTCGTGTTCGGCAGCGAGACGGCCGGCCTACCGGACGAAGTGCTCGGCCAGTTCGATAGCAGCCATCGGGTGCGGCTGCCGATGCGCCCTGGGCAGCGCAGCCTGAACCTCAGCAACACCGTCGCGGTGGTGGTGTTCGAGGCCTGGCGCCAGCAGGGCTACGCTGGCGGGCAGTAGGCGGATCAGGCCTCGGCGCGGGACTCGCGAGCCATCAATTGGCGTAGCGCCTGGCCCGGTGCCAGCGTACCGGCCAGCACATCGACCACCGCATCGGTGATCGGCATCTCGACACCGAGCGCCCGGGCACGCGACTGCAGCGTCGGCGCGGTAAGCACCCCTTCGGCCACGTGACCGAGTTGCGCGAGGATCTGCGCCAGCGGCTGGCCGCCGGCGAGCAGCAGACCGACCTGCCGGTTGCGAGACAGGTCGCCGGTGGCCGTGAGCACCAGGTCGCCCAAGCCCGAGAGCCCCATGAAGGTGTCAGCTCGCGCACCCAGCGCCAGCCCGAGTCGCGTGATCTCGGCCAGCCCGCGGGTGATCAGCGCGGCGCGTGCGTTCAAGCCCAGCCCGAGTCCATCGGCGATGCCGGTGGCGATCGCCATCACGTTCTTGACGGCCCCGCCGACTTCGACGCCGACCGGATCGCCCGACGTGTAGATGCGCAACGCATCGCTGTGGAACGCCTGGACGGCCAGCTCGCACAAGGCCTCGTCGGTGCTGGCCGCCACCAGCGCGGTGGGCCGGCCCTGGGCCACCTCCTGCGCAAAGCTCGGGCCGGACAGCACGCCCGCCGGCGCCGCCGGGCGCAGCTCGCGCGCGATCTCGTGGCCCAGGGCACCGGTGCCGCGCTCGAAGCCCTTGCACAGCCAGAGCACCCGGGCTTGCGGCGGCAGTCGGCCCAGTTGTTCACGCAGGCCGGACATCGGCGTGGCGATGATCACCAGGCCGCCTTCGGCATGGTCCAGGGCCTGGCGGTGCACGCTGCTCAATTGCAGCTCTTGCGGCAGAGGCACGCCGGGCAGATAGCGCTGGTTGCAGCACTGCGCCTGCATCGCCGCCCGCTGCGCAGCGTCTCGCGCCCACAGCAGAACCTCGTGCCTCTGCGCAGCAGCCACCGCCAGCGCCGTTCCCCAGGCGCCCGCGCCGAGCACGGCAATGCGCATCGGGAAGGCGCGAGGTCAGTTCGCGCTGGTCAGCACGCCGCTGCCGTTGCCGTTCTGCGCCTGGGCCGCCTGCTGGGCCTCGAACATGGCCTGGAAGTTGACCTCGGTCAGCAGGATCGGCGGGAAGCCGGCGCGGGTGCAGACGTCCGACACGATCGCGCGCAGGTACGGGTAGATCATCTGCGGGCAAACGATGCTGAGGATGCCCTGCAACTGGTCGTCCGGCACATTGCGGATCTCGAAGATGCCGGCCTGCTTGGCCTCGATCAGGAACAGCGTGCGGTCCTTGACCTTGGTCGTGACGGTGGCGGTGACGGTGACTTCGAACACCCCTTCGCCGATGCCGCCGGCACCCATCGCCAGGTTGATGTCCACCTGCGGCGGCTGCTGTTCGAGCAGGATCTGCGGCGAGTTCGGCTGCTCCAGCGACAGGTCCTTGAGGTACATGCGCTGGATCTGGAACACCGGGGTTGCGTCTTGGTCGGCCATGGCGGAAGGGGGTTCGATGAGAATGAAGAAGCCCGCCACCGTCAGCGGTTGGCGGGCAGGGTGCAGCGCGGATTATCGCTCGCCGCCCGTGGGCGGCCGATGACGGCTCAGGCGCCTTGCAGCAGCGGCGCCAGGCCGCCGCTGCGGTCCAGCAGCATCAGGTCGTCGCAGCCACCGACATGGGTGTCGCCGATGAAGATCTGCGGCACGGTGCGCCGGCCGGTCAGTTCGATCATGCGGTCGCGCTCGGCCGGGTTCAGGTCCACGCGCACTTCGTCGATCTGCTGGACACCGCGCTGCTTCAGCAGGGCCTTGGCCCGGATGCAATACGGGCAGACCTGGGTGGTGTACATGCGAACGGCGTTCATGAGCAGACGACAACGGCAAATTCGGAAGCCCGAATTGTGACGGCGACGCAATGGCCCTGCATCGCATGCGGCATGACCGGCTTCACGCCGGCCCGCTCGCGCTCAGGCCGACTTCTCGACCGGCAGCCCGGCCTCGCGCCAGGCCTTCAGACCGCCGGCCACCGACACCGCCTTCTCGTGTCCGGCCTTGCGCAGCTGTGCCGCGGCGCGGGCGGCGCGGGCGCCGGTGGCGCACATCAGCACCAGCGGCAAGGTCTTGTTGGTCGGCAGTTCCTTGGCACCATCGAGCCTGTCCATCGGCACGTTGCGCGCGCCGTTGGCATGGCCAGCGGCAAACTCGGCCGGATCGCTCACGTCGACGAGCACTGCCTTCTCACGGTTGATCAGCCGCACCGCCTCCGCGCTGCTGACGGCACCGCCCTGGCTCTTCTGCAAGGTCTGCCACAGCAGCAGGCCGCCGGACCCCACGGCCAGCACGATCAGCCAGATGTTCTCGATGATGAATTTCACAGCAGCTTCGCGGGGTTCTGAAAAGGGGTCGGATTATATTTTCGAACCCTTATGCGTGCCGCCAAGCGCGGCGCCCATCTACTTCAAAGCGCAGCCCGTACTTCACACACGCGCGCCGCATAGCGTTCTTTGACACCCCTGCCTGACGCGCGGCCTCACGAAGATACAAGCCACGACCAACGAGGGCACGCACCTCCTCCTCCCGCAAAAGCGGCGGTCGGCCGAAACGGACCCCACGATCTCGCGCAGCTCGCCGACCCGCCTCGCAGCGCTCGCGGATCACCTCCCGCTCAAACTGCGCAATGGCGCCCAACAAATGAAGCGTCATGCGCCCGAGCGGCGTACAAGTATCGATCGGCTCGGTCAACGACTTGAACGACGCGCCCGCAGCCGCAACCCGATCCAAGATCCCCAACAGATCCCGAATCGATCGCGCAAGGCGGTCGATCTTATAGACGACCAACGTATCACCGGCCTTCAAACGCGATAGCGCTTCCTCCAAGACTGGCCGCGATACACCCGCGCCACTGCGCTTTTCCTCGAAGACCCGGCGAACGCCGGCTCGCTTCAAAGCCTCCCACTGCAAAGCCGTTTCCTGCTGCACCGTGGAGACTCGTGCATAACCAATCAGCATCTACGTGCTACCTCCCAACGAGTCAGCCGATGACGCTAGCATCCAATCGCAACGGCAAATCGATGAGAAGAAGGCCGAACAACGCTTAGATGACGCGCCGGCTCCGTCAGCGGTTTTCGGCCACCGGTTCCCGCGGGACAAGTACCATTTTCACGACCATCGCTGCCGCTGGCTGATCAGACCCCCGGGGCTCTGCCACTGGGGGCCCAGCCCCCAGCCCCCGGGCCCTACGCGCGAGCCGCGGCCGCTACGCAAGCTGCGCGTCAGCGGCTCGCGCGTCCCCGGGTAGTCACACCGCCCCCAGGCGCATCGAGCAGCTGGGGGCGCTCCCTCAGATCCTGCAAGCCCGCCCGGCGCTCACCGCCAATCGAAATCGGCACCGCAGCGGCAACAGCACCGGGACCACCCGAAGCAGCTTGCCCACCTTGAGCCTGCGGCATTTGACCTGGCTGCCGCCACGCCACGAAGAATCCGCCCGCCGCGATTCCCCTGCAAAGCTCCTCCGGCATATCCAACGCCGTGCCTTGCTGGCTGTAGCACTTGCACCGTGATTCGCTGGCCACGCACGCGGCCGGATATGGCGCCTCCACAGGCTGGGTGACCTGATCGTAAGCCGCCGCGGTGTACGCAAGCCCCGCGATCCGAGGCCGGTGCAGTTCGATGTACTGAGCCACGCTCAAAGGCTGACTGGTTCGCCCCTGACCACCGCCGACCGGCGCCGCCGCCGACACCGTAGGCGACGACGCATGCTGCGCAGGCTTCACCGCCACCGCTTCCCCCTCAGCGTGACGGTGATACACGGTATAGACCAGCGCCCCAACCACCAGCGGCGCCGCCGCCAGAGCGTACACGCGCAACGGCACGCGACGCTTGACGGTATGGACCTCCGCCGACTCGTAGAGCTCGAACACGTCGGCCGGGTACCGCCATTCGTGCTTGATGCTGTCACCGCGCCCGTGCGCCACCCGATCGTGCACGCCATTCGCATACTCATGCACGACGGCAAAGTGAGTTCCGAACTTCCGCACCACGTGGAAATGCCGATCGCACAGCCGCCGCACGAACGTGTCAATCAGCATCGGGTCCTGCGTGACGATCACGATATCGATGCCACGATGACGATGGACGGCCAAGCGCTGAATCCACTCAGCCGGCGCACCGCGCCCGCGCACCGGAAAGACAAACTGCGCTTCATCGATGATGAATATCGAGTTCGGCGGCAACGTCTCCCAGGCTTCCGGCTTGTGCTCCTTCCAGGCCAGCTTTAGGCCCTTGAGCCCGGCGTGATAGACAGGCCGCGCATCCTTCAGCGCAAGGTCCCGATACGTCGCGATGGTGTACAAGGTCTTGCCGTGCCCTGGCAGACCGGTGACGAGGACAATAGCCATTACTTCGGCGCCAACCGCTTGGCGCCCCCCACGATTCCGGCGATCGTCACGCGCACGACCAGCGCACTACACAGGATCGAGACACACGTCCCGACCTTCATCACACCAAGCAGCGCAACGGCATCCGCAGGCAGCGCCTGAAGATGCGTCACAACCTGCGTTTTCGCCCAGCCGATCGACGTATCCACCCCCTGGAAGGCCACGTACCCCAGGCCCAGCGAGATCAGCACGCGGCCAACGAAATGGCCGATCGCGCCCGCCAGCGCGCCGAGCAGCGCGCCGATGATTGGAGCAATCAAAGGCATAGCTGCCCCCTACTGTTTGAACGCTATGAATGCCGCCATCAAGAGGCAACACGCCACCGCAATCTGACCGAAGAAGCTCAGCGGACCGCAAAGGCTAGAGAACGGAATCACCACGCTCCCGCCGTGAATCGCAATGGTCCGATCGCCCGGACAACTGCCACCCCCGAGCGGGTCTGTCTGGTCGATCTGCTGGGAGAAATCGATCGTCTTCGTCTCCGCGTCGTTGTGCGGATGCCCCTGCGGGAACGGATCGTTATCCGCCATGTCGGCGCCGGCCTGCGAGAACGTCGTATGCGTCTCCAACAGCTGGCAATGCCTTTGGTGCTGATCACGAGCAATCGCACACTGAATCGCATCACCATCGCAGCTAAACCCGCCCTGGCACGACCCACCCCAACGCCCCTCTTTGCAAGCGGAGAACGTCGGGTTCTGCTCGCAGAACCCGTCTTGCGGCTCCACCTCCACCTTGACGGTCGTACCCGTCCCACCCGGCCCCGTGGTCGTCGTGGTCGTCGTCGTCGTGCACGTGGTACCGTTGCACTCGGTTTTCGTCTCGGTGCCCGTCGACGTCCCATCCGGTTTGTCCTCCGTCGTCGTCGTCGGCTTGTCCTGCGTCCAGCTACAAGCAAGACAGACGTTTTGCCCGTTCACATTGCCCGGACAGGTGCCCGGCTGACTGGCGCACGGAGGCGACGGTGGCGGAAGCGTAGGCTCATCAGGAAGCGGCGTCTTCGGCTGCGCCGGCGTCCCATCGCAGTACTCTCCATTCGTCTGGCTGCTACCGGTGGACCAGCAATGAGTCGCATCGGTGCACTTAGCAGACGCTGCCGTGAACTCCAACGTACACCCGTAGTACGGTCCCCCAGGCCCCACGCACGTCAAACGAGACTTCATCACGTCCGTCTGCGGCAGCGGCCCATACCCATCGTTCGGGAAGCTCAGGCCACCCCTCGGACACTGGTACGCGACGCACGAGTTGTCAGCCCCAGGCCGCGACCCAGGCAAGCACTTGCACTGACCGCCCCCCGCATCCGCTGACCCCGGTGGACACGTACTCTGCGTCTGGATAACGGCGTTCATCGTCCCCGATCTATTGCCGACCTGCGCGCCGAAGCCCGCCCAAGAGCAAGTAAACGCCGTCGGCGCGGCCTGCGTACAGCTAGCCGACACCGACGACACGCCATACACGTTCCTCGCGCACGTCTCAACCGCAACGCTAGGGCTTCCCATCCACGGACACAAAGTCTCGTTCCCGTCCCCACCCCGATAAGCCGTGCCCACGTTCTGCGTGACCGTGCCAATCGCATGGGCGCCGCAACACCAGCAAAGCAACCACAGCACCAACGAGCGCGCGATCATTCCTCGCGCCCCACAGGCCAGATGACCACCACGATCGCCGGCAAAACCGCCAGAAGCACTATCCAACCCCACATGCTCACCCCCACGCACGAAGAAAAGCGGGCGCACCGTGCGCCCGCGTGGATCAGCGCCCCGAGCGCGTCACAGCGCCTTGCGCAACCACTTGAAAGTCATCGCGGCGACGATGACCACCAGCACCGCACCGCCGATCGTGATCACATCGGCCTTCGATGCGGTGATGGCGTCCGTCACGTCGGTCGGCACGGCCGCATTCGCCACGGCGCCAGCCACCAGCAGAGCAGAGCCGACCAGCGCCGGCAGGGTGCGAACCTTCTTGAACATGCTTTCTCTCCTACCCCCGGTGATTGATGGATTCGCGCGAGCGCCGGGGTGAACCGCTCACTTCGAACATTAGGCAAGGCTGACGCGAACTACGCGCGCACACCAGCCGAGGAACCAGACGCCGGCCACGAGCCAAACGACCTCGACGCCATCGGCAACGGACAAATCCCAGGGCGACTGCGCGACCTGACACCAGTTCGGAGCAATCTGCACGCTGTAGTGATCAACCACGCCTGACACATCGCTCAGAACGAAGTAATCCGCCGAGACGGTGGACTCATCCACCTCCCACGTCGTACACGTCGCGGTCTGCCGTTCCCCACCCTCGGCCACGAACGACCGCGGGTAGCCAGCGCAAGCCCCTGCCGCCGCATCACCAAGCGATGACACGCACGATCCGTCCAACACCGAACGAAAACCGTGCTCAGCCACGATCCACCCCCCAACGCGTAAGCGCCCGCGCGACCACAGGCACTAGCGCCACAGCCGCAAACGCCACGGCATTCAGCCAAAGGAAAAGGTCAGACACCTGTCACCCCCTCAGTGCAACCGGACGAGGGCCTTAGCCCGGTCGGAGAGCCACGAGAACGGGCCAGAGGCATCGAAGGGCCTCCCGTGGTCCTCCACGCGCTCCAGGCCCCACCTGTCGCCGGCCCAACACCGCCGCCACTCGGATGGCCAGGTGACGCCCTCAGCGTCCGACCAACCACCGCCCGCAGCACGCCGCCACTCGTCATGAAGGCTCGAACGCGCTTGAACGAACGCCGGCAGGCCGAGCCAGCGGCGCGCCCGGCGCAGCGAGTGTTCAAGGCCCCCGACCCCGTAAATGCGGGCGCCCTTGGGCAAGCTGCCGAACGTCCCAGCGCTCCCCTTGGACATGTACTTCATGAGGTAGGGCACGGCGTTCCGCGCCACCTTGCGATTCGTCATCCCATGCGGCCACCACACGCCCGCCCTACCGTGACCGCTACTGCGAACATCCCACTTGGGCATCCGGACACCGCGCGGCAACCAGCAGCACAGGTGATAGTGGATAACGCCCCGCTGCTGAAGCTCCGCCACCCACACATAGCGACACGCATAGCCGCACCGATTGCACCACTTGCGAAAGCACTGAACGGCCTCGCTCACATGCCGCGCATCCCAGTCGGCATTGCTACCCCGATACGTGAGCGTGACCATCCACGGCACATCCGAACGGTGACCCCGCTCACTGACCGCGTGCGCTCGAGCCGCAAAGCCGATCGAACGGCGCAGCCGCGCCAAGCGCGACAACTCGACATCGGGCCCAAGCAATCCGCGCTGATCGCGAAGCACCGCGGCTTCAACGACCGCGCGGCATGGGCCACTTGTTGGTACTGAGACAAGCCCAGCGGCGCTGCGCGCCGCTTCGAACTCCGCCGCAGTCACGGCCGTCACAGCGCGTAGCCCCCGACCGGGACACCAGCGCCATTCAGGAGCATGACGTCGATACCCCCATCCGCGCCGACCTCGACCCTACAGGCCTCAACCTGCGGGTCACTCTGCGCCTCAAGCGCCAGCAGACCGCGAAGGCCGTTGCTGGCCGCGATCTGAACGGCCAGCGCATAGGCAAGCGCGCGCTCCGTCTCCGTAGGTTGCATGGTGCACCCCTCGTCAGCCGGCAGACTTGGGCTTCAGCGGAGCCAACCGCGCCGAGACGGCAAGACGCCCGTTCCGATCGACGTACAAGGACGAGGGGTGCAGCTGGTATTCGCCGGGCGCCCAAGTGAGCGGCTCAGCGGTGTTCGGATCGGTGTCGAGGCCGAGCTCGATCTTCTCCGGGAACGGTGGCGGGTTGCCTTGACGGTCCACCGTATGGGCGTACGCCGGCTGGACGTAGAACACGCGGGGCTTGCCCGCCTTGTCGGTGAACTTGATCGGCCGAGCGTCGGCCTGGGCTACTGTGATGCGGATCATGGTTGGCTCCAAATCGCGCCTTACAACATGTAATGCGCGACCGAACCCTATCGCATTACACCCAGTAATGCAATTGCCACCTACCATTACACCCTGTCAAGCAACCTCTCAGGGGATAAACGTGGCCGACACCACCATGCAACTGCTCCATCGAGCCCTAGCGCAACACGACTCCGCAGAGCACTGGGCCCAACAGCTCGGAATGTCCAAATCCGCCCTGGGCGTCGCAAAGCACCGAGGCCGACTCAGCCCCACCACAGCCGGAAACCTCGCACGCCTATTGGGCGAACCTGTCGAACACTGGATCGCTGTCGCCGCCCTCGAAGCGGAGCCGAATACCTACGGACGCCGGAAGCTCCAAACCATGCTCGAAACGGCCCTCAAGTCATAGAATTCGCCCCCTGCCCTCCTTCCCACCCACGCACCGCCCCCGCCCATGTACAAGCTCGTGCTGATTCGCCACGGCGAATCGACCTGGAACCTCGAAAACCGCTTCACGGGCTGGACCGACGTGCCGCTCACACCCACGGGCGTGGCGCAGGCGCAGGAGGCCGGCCGACTGCTGAAAGCAGCCGGCTTCGAGTTCGATATCGCCTACACCTCGGTGCTCAAGCGCGCGATCTGGACGCTGTGGCACACGCTCGACCAGATGGACCGGACCTGGTTGCCTGTGGTCAACGACTGGCGCCTGAACGAGCGCCACTACGGCGCGCTGCAGGGCCTGAACAAGGCGGACATGGCCAAGCAGTACGGCGACGAGCAGGTGCTCGTCTGGCGCCGCAGCTACGACACGCCGCCGCCGCCGCTGACGCCAGAAGACCCACGCGGCCAACGCACGGACCTGCGCTACGCGGCCCTGTCGCCCGAGCAGGTACCGCTGACCGAATGCCTGAAGGACACCGTGGCGCGCGTGCTGCCGTGCTGGAACGAAGTGCTGGCGCCGGCCCTGCGCCGCGGCCAGCGCATCGTGGTGGCCGCTCATGGCAACTCGATCCGCGCGCTGGTGAAATACCTGGACGGCATCAGCGATGCCGACATCGTGGGCCTCAACATCCCGAACGGCATCCCGCTGGTCTACGAGCTCGATGCGCAACTGAAGCCCATCAGCCGCCGCTACCTGGGCGACCCCGAGGCGGCGGCCAGGGCCGCAGCCGCGGTGGCGAGCCAGGGCAAGGCCTGACGGGCTAGCAGGCCAATTACTCGGCCAGGCCGTACAGGCGCTCGGGCGGCACGCGCTGCGCGAGCGACAGGTCGGTGGCAGGCCCCTTGATCGCATAGCCCGGCTGGGCGGTATCGCGGCGCAGGGTCGTCGTGGTGGGCATGCCCGACTTGTCGGTGATCGCCGCGGCGATCGGCGTCTGCAAGGCCGGACCGCGGCGCACCACCACCGCCTGCTCGCCAGACGCCAGTAGCACCACCTGGCCGGGCGGGAAGATGCCGTACTCCTTGATGATCGCCGCCGCGGCGGCATTGCCTGGCGACTCGGCGAAGAGCTGGCGCGCAGCCTCCTGGATCGGCAGCGCGGGTCGGTCTGCGCGCGCGCTGATCTTGGCCATGAACACATCGGCCAGGCGCAGGGCAGTGGCGATCTCGCCGACCTGCACCAGCTGGTTCGGGTAGCCGCCGCCGCCGGCACGCTCGTGGTGCTGCAGCACTGTCTGCACCCAGTCCTCCTCGTCCACGCCCGCGGCACGCAGCAGCTCGGCCGCTCGCAGGGGGTGCTGCTGGATCTGCGCCCGCTGGGCATCGGTGATCCTGCCCAGCGCGGCGACCCGGCCCTGCAGCTCGACGATGGCCAGGTTCATCGTCAAGGCTGCCTTCACCAGGCAGGTCACCCGTTCCGCCGGCCAGCCAATGCGGCTGGCCAGGAGCTGGCACAGCAGTGCGGTATGCAAGGCATGGGTCAGCCCATACAGCGGCAGGCGGCGCGCATCCTGGCGCACCGACAGGAAGATCGCGATGTCAACATCGCGCTGCACCAGTTCGGCAAACTGTGCGGCGAATTCGTCGCAGCGTGCTGCGAAGCCGGGCTCTTCGATGCTCTTGTGCAGCCGCTCCAGCCGGTGGATGGCCTGGTCCCACAGGTCGAACAGCGTGAGCTTCTTGCGATGCGCGTCCGCCGCCGGCGTGCGCCCTTCCTTGTAGGCCCGCAGTTCCTCCTGGTCGGCATACAGGCCGCGCGCCAGCAGCACGGCGAGCTGGGTTTCGTTGTGGATGACCTGTCCGCGGGCCAGCAGCAGCTTGCCGTGCTCATCACGGACCCCGAAGGGCAGAGCCGTCCCCACCTTGAGCTGGTTGGCCACGAGCCGAAGCAGTTGAGTCGCCACGCGTATCCCTTGCGCAATCGGGCGGCAGGGTACACCCACGATGCGGTGCGAGGCCAGCCCTTTTGCGTGCCGAGGTGTCGACGCGGGTCAAAGTGCGCGGATCGCCTCGGCCAGCAGCGGTGCCACGGGGATCACCGCGGTCTCGTGTGGCACGGCATCGCTGCTCCAGACATGGCGCACACCGGTGGCGCGCAGCTGGGCCAGCGCCGAGCCGACGAACAGCGGGTGCGTCACCGCAACGTCGACCGTGGCCGCTCCGGCGGCGAGGCAGGCGGTGGCGGCCTCGATCAATGTGCGACCCGTGCTGGCCACGTCATCGACCAGCACCACCGCGCGCCCGGCCACCGGCAATGCCGGCAGCATCACGCGCACGTCGCGGTCGCCGAGGCGCTGCTTGGTGCAGGCGGCATGGTCGAAGCCATGGGCCCGGCTGGCATGGGCCACCCATTGCAGCGCCTCTTCATCCGGCCCCAGCAGCAGGGGCCGCTCGAGTCGCTCAGCGATCCACGCCCCCAGCGCTGGCGCCGCGCTGACTGCGCTGCTGCGGCAACCAGGCATCACCTCGTCGAGCGACGCGATGCGGTGCAAGTGCGGATCGATCGTCACCAGCGCTTCGAAGTGTCCGGCCAGCAGGCGCGCGATATGGCGCTGGCTGACGGCCTCCCCGGGCTGAAAGGCGATGTCCTGCCGCATGTAGGCCAGGTAGGGACAGACAAGCGACAGCTCCCGCGCGCCCAACTCGCGAGCCGCCGGGGCCACGATCAGTGTCTCGACCAGCTTGTCGTTCGGATGGTGCAGCCCCCGCAACAGCGCCACACGCTGCGGCAGGCTCGCCGGCAGTGTCAGCTTCAGCTCGCCATCCGGGAAGCGGTGCCGCTCGATGCGCTGCAATGGCAACCCGCCGAGCGCCGCCGCCAGGCGCTGGGCCAGCGGCCATTCATCCTCGAAGGCCAGCAGAAGGTCCGGGCTCATGCGGTGTTTCTCCTCGCGCTCAGGCGCTGTGCTGGTAGGGCGCCAGCGCGCCGGCGATCTGCTCGCGCACCTCGTTCGCGAGGGTACGCCGGTCCGAAAGCTGACTGTCCTGCGGGGCCAGCGGCTGCACGTGCGCGCACAGCCCCTCGGCACAGGCCACCCACCACAAGCTGCGCAGCAGCGTGGTCTCGCCGACCCAGGCCGCGGCCGGGCTGATCGGCTTGCCGGGCTGTGCATAGCGCAGCACCACCGGCTGCACCGGCGTGGCACTGCTGATGGCGGCCTGCAACAGATTGGCGTGGAAGGGCAGCAGGCAACGGCCATCGCCGGTGGTGCCCTCCGGGAACACCGCCACCGCGTCGCCGGCGCTCAACGCCGCGGCCATCTGGTGCACCACCCGCATCGCGTCGCGCTTGCGCTCACGTTCGATGAACAGCGTGTCGGCGGCCATCGTCAGCCGGCCGAGGACCGGCCAGCGTTGCACGTCCGCCTTGGAGACGAAACGCGCCCGCGGGCAGACGGCATGGATGGCGACGATGTCCAGCCACGACACGTGGTTGGCCAGCAGCAGCACGCCGCCCTCGGCAAACCGGCCCGCGAGGCGCGATTCCACGCCCAGCCCGCGCAGCAGCTTGCCGGCCCACCAGCCCACGCGCGCATGGCGTTGCGCGGGCGCGAGGCCCGGCCAGGTGAACAGCACGATGGCCAGCCCGTGCAGCACGTGCACGACGGTACGCAGCAGGCGGTAGAGCGCGCGCGCGGCGACCGCCGGCGGGGCCAATCAGCGTGCCTCGTAGGCGACGGTGCCGGCCACCAGCGTGGCCTTGACCCTGCCCGGCAGCGCCATGCCGGTGGCATCGAAGGCAAACGGCGTGTGCTTGCCCTGGCTACGCAGCGCACCGGGCATCACGCTCCAGGTGGCCGTCGGATCGAACACACAGACGTCGGCGACCCCGCCTTCGACCAGCCGGCCGGCGCTCGAGGCCAGCGACCCCAGCGCCTCGCCGAGCACCCGCACCGGCTCGCTGGTGACCCGTGCCAGCGTGGCCGGCAATGTCAGCCCGGCCTCCTGGCCCCACTTGAGCGCCAGGCTCAGCAGCAGTTCCAGCCCGCTGGCGCCGGGCTCGGCTTCGGCGAAGGGCAGGTTCTTCTCGTCGGCATCGACCGGCGTGTGGTCGGACACCAGCGCATCCAGCGTGCCATCGGCCAGCGCCTCGCGCAGCGCGGCGCGGTCGGCCCCCTGGCGCAGCGGGGGCGTCAGCCGCATCGCCGCATTGAAGTAGCCGATGTCGACATCGGTCAGGTGCAGCGAGTT
>CAZXLI010000120.1:0-16604 GCA_964641795.1 uncultured Bordetella sp.
TCCGCTGAATGCCTTCCTCGATCGCGTGGCCGGCATGATCGACCGGCTGCGCGCATTGCCCAAGCCGACGATCGCCGCTCTCAACGGATTGACCATGGCCGGCGGCCTGGAACTGGCGATGGCCTGCGACCTGATCGTCGCTGCCGAGGGCGCACGCATCGGCGACGCGCACGCCAACTTCGGTGTCTTCCCCGGCGCGGGTGGCGCCGCCGTGCTGCCGCGGCGCATCGGGCCGACGGCGGCCAAGTACCTGCTGTTCACGGGCGACACCCTGCCGGCGGCCGATCTGGTGCCGCTCGGGCTGGTCAACCGGGTCGTGCCCGACGCCGAACTCACCACCGAGGTCGAGAAGCTGGCCACCCGCATCGCCGCCAAGAGTCCGCTCGTGCTGCGCCGAATGAAGAAAGCCGTGGACGACGGGCTGGAACAACCGCAGGCCACCGCCCTGCGCCTGGAGCGACTGGTGCTGGACGCCCACCGCCACTCGCACGACATCCGCGAGGGCCTGGCGGCCTTCGTCGGCAAGCGCAAGCCCGAGTTCAAGGGTTACTGAAACCCGCAATGGAGCGCCCCTTGACCACGACCTCACTTCCACCCGCCTACGTGGCCGGTGTCGGCATGACGCCGACCGGCAAGTTCCTCGAGCGCAGCATCAAGCAGCTCACGGCCGATGCGGTGAACGCCGCGCTCGCCGACGCCGGCCTTGCCATTGCCGACATCCAGGCCGCCTACTTCTCCAATGCCACGCAGGGCGTGCTGGAGGGGCAGACCATGGTGCGCGGGCAGATCGCGCTGCGCCCGCTGGGCATCGAGGGCATCCCCGTCTACAACCTCGAGAACGCCTGTGCCAGCGCCAGTTCGGCGTTCAACCTGGCGGTGCAGGCGGTACGCTCGGGCGAGGTGGACGTGGCGCTCGCGGTCGGCGCCGAGAAGATGTTCTGCACCGACAAGGCCAAGATGTTCAGCGTCTTCGACGGTGCCTGGGACCTGCAGGAAGTCGAAGGCAACGAGACCACGCTGCTGGCGATGGGTCGCGGCATCGCGCCGCCAGAGGGCAGCACCTCGAAGGCGCCGTACAGCCTGTTCATGGACATCTACGCCGCGTTCGGGCGCTTCCACATGCGCGAGTTCGGCACGACGCAGCGGCAGTTCGCCGCCGTGGCGGCCAAGAACCACGGCCACTCGGCGCACAACCCGCTGGCGCAGTACCGCAACACCTACACCGTCGAGCAGGTGCTCGGCGCGCCACCGATCACCTACCCGCTGACGCTGCCGATGTGCGCCCCGATCAGCGACGGCGCCGCCGCCGCGATCGTCTGCTCCGAGGCGGCGCTGGCACGGCTGGCCGACCGGCGCCGCGCGATGCGCGTGCTTGCCTCGGTGGTGGCCACCGGCACCACGCGCAAGCCCGAAGATGTCGGCCAGCACATCACCGCGAAGGCGGCCAAGCTCGCCTACGAGCGCGCCGGCGTGGCGCCGCAGGACATCTCGGTGGCCGAGGTGCATGACGCCACGGCAATTGGCGAGATCGTGCAGTCGGAGAACCTGGGGTTCTGCGAGTTCGGCGCCGGCGGCGCGCTGGCCGAAAGCGGCGCCACCACGATCGGCGGACGCATCCCGATCAACACCTCCGGCGGGCTGGAATCCAAGGGCCACCCGATCGGCGCCACCGGCATCGGCCAGTTGCACGAACTCGTCACGCAGCTGCGCGGCGAGGCCGGTGCGCGCCAGGTGCAGGGCGCCCGGCTGGCCATGGCCGAGAACGGCGGCGGCCTGTACGGCATCGAGGAAGCCGTCTGCGCCATCACCATCCTCGGCCGCTGACGGAGGGCGCAGCATGAATCCTTCAGGCAAGGTCGCGATCGTCACCGGCGCCGCGTCCGGGCTGGGGCGCGCCGTCGTCGAGGCGCTGCATGCAGCCGGCGCCCGCGTCGTGCTGTTCGACCGCGATGCCGACCGCGGCACCGCCGTGGCCGCCAGCCTGGGCGACGCGGCGCTGTTCGTGCCGGTGGACGTGACCAGCGAGGCTCAGGTTCAGGCCGGCGTCGACCGCGCGCTCGGGCACTTCGGTGCCGTGCACATCTGCGTGAACTGCGCCGGCGTGCCCGACGCCGCCAAGACCTTGGCCGATGGCAAGCCCTTCCCGCTGGCCACCTGGGACAAGGTCATCGCAGTCAACCTGACCGGCACGTTCAACGTGCTGCGCCTGGCCGCGGTGGCGATGACGCGCAACGAACCCGAGGACGGCGAGCGCGGCGTGATCGTCAACCTCTCCTCGGGTGCGGCGCAGGATGGGCAGATGGGGCAGGCGGCGTATGCTGCCAGCAAGGCCGGCGTCATCGGCCTGACCTTGCCCGTGGCGCGTGACCTGGCCGACCATGGCATCCGCTGCGTGGCGGTGGCGCCGGGGCTGTTCGACACGCCGATGGTGGCCGGCCTGCCCACGAAGGTGGCCCAGGCGATCGTTGACCGCATGGTTCTGTTCCCCCGCCGCATGGGGTTGCCGGCCGAGCTGGCAATGCTGGTGCGCAGCGTGGTCGAGAACGCCTACATCAACGCCACCTGTCTGCACATCGATGCCGGCGCGCGCATGAGCGCACGCTGAGCCGTACTCAATCAATTTCTACAAGACGTACCGAGCCGCCGATGAACTTCCTGCCGACCGACGAACAGCGCCTCGCTGTCGAGGGTTTCAACCGCTTCCTCGAAACCAAGCTCGAGCCCATCGTGCGCCGCTACCAGCCCGACAAGCTGATCGAGAAGGAGCGCATGCTGGAGATCTTCCAGATGATGCTGCCCTACGGCATGGGCGGCAACGGCCTGATCTCGGAAGCGAACGGCGGCATGGGCATGCCGTGGCTGACCTACGCGATGATGTACGACCAGCTCGCCCGCGTCTCGGGCGACGTGGCGATCTCGCTGCTGATCCAGCAGCTGGGCGCCTACTCGCTCGAGGTCTGCAGCAACGATGCGATGCGGCAGAAGTACCTGCCGCGCATGGTGCGCGCCGAGATCATCGCCTGCAGCGGCATCAGCGAGCCGGGCGTGGGCTCCAACGTCGCCGAGGTCACCTGCCGCGCCAAGGCCGATGGCGACCACTTCATCGTCAACGGCGAGAAGACCTGGATCTCGAACGGCCACTACTCCGACTTCTGCATGGTCATCGTGCGCACCTCGGACGACGGCGCCCGCGGCCTGTCGATGGTCCTGGTCGACCGGCAGGAGCACGGCTACGAGAGCCGCAACATCGACAAGCTGGGCCTGAACAGCACCTCCACCGCGCAGCTGTTCTTCGACAACGTGCGCGTGCCGGCCGGCAACATGATGATCCAGGCCGGCACCGGGCTGAAAAACACGCTGGTGCTGTTCGAGAAGGCGCGGCCCATGGTCGGCCTCACGTCGGTGGGCATCGCGCAGGCGGCGCTGAACAAGGCCGTCGCCTACGCCAAGGAGCGCCGCCAGCACGGCAAGCCGATCGGCCAGCACCAGCTCATCCAGGGCATGCTTGCCGACGCGGCGATCCAGCTCGACGCCGCGCGGCTGCTGGTCTATCGCGCCTTCAACCTCATCGACCACGGCGTGCGCAGCGAGGTCGAGAGCGCGATGGCCAAGTGCTACGCCACCGAGATCGCGGTGGACGTGGCCTCCAAGGCGGTGCAGATCCACGGCGGCAACGGCATCACCAAGGACTTCGGCGTCGAGCTGCTGTTCCGCAACGCCCGCATGATGACCATCCCTGACGGCACCACCGAGATCCAGAAGCTGATCATCGGCCGGGCGCTGACCGGCCTCAACGCGTTTTCCTGACCGTGGCGCAGCCATCGAGTACGTCCCCTGGCGCCGCCCCACCGGTGCTGAGGGCCGAAGCCGTGACCTTGCGCTTCGGCGGCGTGACGGCACTTTCTGATGTGAGCATCGAGGTGCGCACCGACGAGATGCTGGCCGTGATCGGACCCAACGGCGCCGGCAAGAGCTCGCTGCTGAACGTGCTCAGCGGCTTCTACCGGCCGCAGCAGGGGCGGCTCGCCTACGAGGGCCGCGACCTGCTCGGGCGGCCGGTGCACGAGATCGCCCGCGACGGCGTCGTGCGCACCTTCCAGGGCACGCACCTGTTCCCGCACATGACGGTGCTCGACAACATCCTGATCGGCCGCCACGCGCGCATGCGCGGCGGTCTCGCCCAGGCCTTCGTCTACTTTCCGTGGACGCAGCGCGAAGAGGCGCGCCACCGCGCGGTGGCCGAAGACATCGTCGAGTTCCTGGAGATCGAGAACATCCGCCACCAGCCGGTCGGCTCTCTGGGCTACGGCCTGCGCAAGCGCGTGGACCTGGGCCGGGCGCTGGCGATGGAGCCCAAGGTGCTGCTGATGGACGAGCCGATGGCCGGCATGAACACCGAGGAAAAGGAAGACCTCGCCCGCTTCGTCATCGACGTGCGCGAGGCACGCCACATTCCCGTGGTGCTGGTCGAGCACGACATGGGCGTGGTGATGGACCTGGCCGACCGCGTCGCCGTGCTTGACTTCGGGCGCAAGATCGCCGACGGCACGCCGGCCCAGGTGCAGGCCGACCCGGCGGTGATCCAGGCCTATCTCGGGGCAGCCGCGTGAACCATCCGCAAGCCACCCTGAAGCAGGCCCCGGGCACCGCGGCGGCGCCTGCGGCACCGCGGTCCGCCGAGCGCGTGGCGGCCGTCTCCCAGGCACAGACGCTGCCTCAGATGCTGCTGGCCCATGCCCGCACTCGCCCGCAGCAACTCGCCCAGCGCGTCAAGCGCAAGGGCATCTGGCGTTGCCACACGTGGGCGGACGTGCTCGAAGCCGTGCGTGCACTCGCGCTTGGCGCAGCGGCGCTCGGCCTGCAGCGCGGCGACACCGCAGTGGTCATCGGCGAGAACGAGCCCGAGCATTTCTGGGCTCTGTTCGCGGCGCAGTCGCTGGGCGCGAAGACCGTGTCGGTCTATCCCGACGCCACGGCCGACGAACTGCTCTATCTGTGCGAGGACTCGCAGGCGCGGTTCATCTTCGCGCAGGATCAGGAGCAGGTCGACAAGGCCCTGGCCCTCGCGGACAAACTCCCCGGCCTGTGCGGTGTCGCCTATTGGGACGACTCGGGCATGTGGTCGTACCACCACGATCTGCTGCACGCCTTCGGGCCGCTGTGCGCCAACGGCCGCAAGGAACACGAGCGTCACCCCGAGCGGTTCGCAGAGATCGTCCAGTCCGGCAGCGTTGACGACCTGGCGCTGCTGACCTACACCTCGGGCACCACCAGCAAGCCCAAGGGGGTGATGGTCAGCCACCGCTGGCTGGTGGACAACGCCAGCCGCATGCTCAGCGCCCTGCCGCTCGAACCCGGCATGGAGTACCTGTCCTATACCCCGCTGGCGTGGATCACGGAGCAGTTGCTGGGCGTCACGCTCGGACTGATGCTGCCGCTGGTGGTGAACTTTCCCGAGGGCCCGGACCAGGTGCTGCCCAACATCCGCGAGCTGTCGCCGCACATGGTGCTGTTCGGGCCACGGCAGTGGGAGAGCATCGCCGCGGCGATCGAGGCGCGCATGCTGCACGCTGGCCGGCTGCCGCGTGCGCTGTACCGATGGAGCGTGCGCGTCGGCCACGCGGTGCGCGTGGCGCGGCTCGAAGGCCGCGAGGCGCCGATGGCGGCACGGCTGCTGCTGCCGCTGGCCGAACTGATGACCCTGCACGCGGTGCGCGACCAGTTCGGCTTCCTGCGCTCGCGCATCGCAGTTTCCGGCGGCACCGCGATGGCGCCCGACGTGTTCCGCCTGTTCCATGCGCTGGGCGTGCCGCTGCGCAACATCTATGGCTGCTCGGAGTTCGGCCTCATTGCCGGCCACCGCGGCGAGCGCTACGACCTGGAAACCGTCGGGCCGCTGTTGACGGTGGCGCCGGGCTTCGGCGCGGCGCTGGAATCCAGGGTCGACGCCAGCGGCGAACTGCTGCTGCGCGGCGGCACCGGCTTCCTCGGCTACTGGAACAAGCCAGAGAAGACGGCCGCGCTGAACCGCGACGGCTGGTTCGCCAGCGGCGACGCGGTGCGCACCACCGAACGCGGCGAGATCGTCTTCCTCGACCGCGTCGAACATCTGGTCAAGCTGGCAGGCGGGCACGCCTATCCGCCGCAGTTCATCGAGACGCGGCTGCGCTTCTCGCCTTTCATCAAGGACGTGATGGTGCTCGGCGACGCGACGCGGCCGTGGGTGGGCGCGCTGGTCAACATCGACATGGGCGTGGCCTCGCGCTGGGCCGAGGAACGGCGCATCGCGTTCTCGACCTTCACCGACCTGTCGCAGCGGCCGGAGATCCGCGCCGTGGTGCGCGACGAGATCACCCGCATCAACACCTTCCTGCCCGAGGGCTCGCGCGTGGTGCGCTTCGCCAACTTCCCCAAGGAGCTGGACGCCGACGAAGGCGAGCTCACCCGCACGCGCAAGCTGCGCCGCGAGTTCCTCGAGCAGCGCTACCGCGTCCTGATCGACGGCCTCTACGCGGGCGAGACCGACATCGACTGCCAGATCGCCGTCACCTACCAGGACGGCCGCCAGGGCGTGCTGCGGGCCAAGGTCGTCGGCACCGACGTGAACAACGCGGGCAAGACATGATCATCGAGTTCCTCAACTACGCGCTCAACGGCGCCCTGCTCGGCCTGCTTTATGCGCTGGTGGCCATGGGCTTCGTCGTCATCTACCGCGCCAGCAAGGTGTTCAACATGGCCACCGGCGAGATGCTGGTGCTGGGTGCCTTCCTCGTTTGGTGGGCGGTGGCCTCGCGCGGCCTGCATCCCGCGGTGGGTATCGCCGCGGCGCTGGCCATCGCCGTGCTCATCGGCCTGGCGATCGAGCGGCTGTTCTTCCGCCGCCTGATCGGCGAATCGGTGTTCTCGATGATCATGGTCACGATCGGCCTGCTGATCCTCACCCGCGGCCTGGTGCTGGTGATCTGGGGGCCGCAGGAACGGGCTTTTCCGGCGCTGATCCCTCTCGAACCACTGATCATCGGCGAGATGATCGTGCCGCGTTCGCTGGCCGCAGCCGGTGCGGTGGCCGTGGTGCTTGCGCTCGGCCTGCATTGGTTCTTCAACCGCAGCCGCACCGGGCTGGCGATGTCGGCCGTGGCCGAGGACCACCAGATCGCGCTGGCCATGGGCATCAGCGTGCGCCGCTCGATCGCCTTCGCCTGGGCGCTGGGCGGCGTGCTGTCGGTGATCTCGTCCATCGTCTACCTGAGCGGCAAGTCGCTGACCTTCCTGTCGTCGGAGATCGGCTTCGCAGCGCTGCCCGTCGCCCTGCTCGCCGGGCTGGAGTCGATCCGCGGGCTGCTGCTGGCCGGCGTGATCGTCGGCGTCGTGCAGGGGCTGACCTCTGCCTACATCGATCCCCTGATCGGCGGCAACGCCGCATCGGTGGTGCCCTACATCTTCATGCTCGTCGTGCTGGCCGTGCGTCCCAATGGGATGTTCGGCTGGAAGCGCATCGAGCGGGTCTGAGACAGAGAGTTCGACTGCGATGGATCCGTCCGGCATCTTCTTCACGCGCTACGAGCAGGACAGCGCACTCGTGCGCACGCGGGCGCAATGGCTCGCCCTGGCCGTGTTCGCCGTGGCCCTGTTGGTCTTTCCCTGGTTCGCCTCGCCCCGCCTGGTGGCGGTGGCCAACCTGATGTTCATCACGGCCATCGTCGTCGTCGGGCTGCAGATCACCACCGGATTCGCCGGGCAGATCAACCTCGGCCAGGCCGCCTTCATGGGCGTGGGCGCCTACGGCGCCAGCGCGATGGAGGTCAAGCTCGGACTGCCATTCTGGGTGGCCGTGCCCGTGGGCGGGCTGATCGCGGCATCCGCTGGATGGGCCTTCGGGTTGACGGCATCCCGGATCAAGGGCTTCTACCTCGCCCTCACGACCATTGCGGCCCAGTTCCTGTTCGTGTTCGTGGTGCTCAACCTGCCCTCTTCATGGCTCGGCGGCGTCAACGGCTTCAGTCTCCAGCCGGCCAGGCTCGGCGGCCTCGTGCTCGACACCGACCGCTCGCTGTACTTCCTCTTCCTCGTCGCCGCTGTGGTGATGGTTGCGGGCGCCTTCGGCATCTTGCGCAGCCGGCACGGACGCGCCTTCGAGGCGGTGCGCGACGACGATGTCGCAGCCGGCATGATGGGCATCGACGTTGCCGGCACGAAGGCGCGCGCCTTCGTGTTGGGTGCCTTCTACGCCGGCATCGGCGGCGGTTTGTGGGCCTACCAGATCCGCTTCGTTTCGGTCGACCAGTTCACGCTGTTCAACTCGATCTGGTTCATCGCCATGATGATCGTCGGCGGCACCGGCTCGATCGTCGGCGCCTTGATTGGCACCGTCGTGATTCGAACCGTTCAGGAAACGATCACCAGCGTCGGCCCGGATCTGATCGAGCGCTTCCCCGCGCTGGGCAGCGACATCGTGTTCGCGAGCATGAACGTGTTTCTGGGTCTGGTCATCACGGGCTTCCTGCTGATCGAACCCAAGGGCCTGATGCACCGCTGGAACATCTTCAAGGCCACGTACCGCCTGTGGCCCTTCCCGCACTGAATCCGTCCACACCATCGCGCCGATACCGGCGCTCTTCCCAAGAGGAGATCCTCATGCATCGACGCCATCTCGTCTCACGCGGACTGGTCTTCGCCGCCGGCCTGGCGCTCAGCCTCCAGGCCTCGGCGCAGACGACGGTCAACATCGCCGCCATGGCCGATTTCGCCGGGCCCTACGCCAACGTCATGAACGACATGCAGGGCGGGCGCCTGGCGGTCATCGACTGGTGGAACAAGGAAGTCGGCGAAAAGATGAACGTCCGCATCGCCGTCAAGACCTATGACACGCGCTACGACGTGGCCCAGACCGCGAGCCTGTGGCCCGGCATCAAGGCCGAACTGAAGCCGGCGATGGTGTTCGGCCTGGGCGGCCCCGACGCTGCGGCGCTGCAGCAGCGCCTGCCCGAGGACAAGGTGCCGATGCTGCTCGGCACCGCCGCCTACGGTTTCGGCTGGAAGCCCGGGCAATGGGCGTTGAACGTGCGCCCGACCTACCCGCACGAGGCAGCCGGCTTCCTCGAATGGTTCCGCACCACGAAGCTGGAGGGCAAGCGTGCGGTGAAAGTCGCCATCATCACCTCGGAAGCCTCGCCCGCCTATGCCGACATGGCCAAGGGCTTGCAGGCCTATGCCAAAGCCCATCCCGAAAAGGCAACCTTTGTCGAAGCCATCTGGACCGAGGTGCAGCCCGCCGACCTGACGCTGCAGGTGCGCCGCTTGGCCAACGCCGGTACCGACGTGATCGTGATCCAGACCAATACCGCGCAGGCCGTGGCCACCAAGCGTGCGCTGCAGGCGCTGGGCAAGAACATCCCGATCATGCTGTCGCTGCACAACGGCGTGTTGGGCTCCTCCAAGGCTCTGGGCAACCCCAACGGCTTCGCTGGCGACTACGAGGTCGGCGCGATCGCCGACGCCAGCGAGGACGACACGCCGGCACGCAAGTTCTACACCATGCTGCAGACCAAGTACGGCCTCAAGTCCGGCTGGAACGCGATGACCATGCTTGGCCTGGGGCAGGCCGTGGTCGGCGTGCGCGCCGTCGAGGCAGCCGTCAAGGCCAAGGGCGCTGCCGGCACCACCGGCGAGAGCGTCCACGCAGCCCTGCTGACGACCGACTTCACGGCGGCCCAGCTCATGGGCCTGCTGCCGGGTGTCGACTTCAACCCCGAGAACCCGTTTCCGACCGGCACGGCCAAAGTGAACATCGCCACGATGAAGGACGGCAAGGTCGTGCGCGTCGCCGCCGACGCCCCGGTGCCGGCGATCCCGAAGTGGTGAGAACGTGGCCGACGTGAGCGAGTCCGCCGTGGCTGAAGCGCGGCGCCGGGAACCCGGATCGGGCCATGCCAAGGCCGAGGGGAGCGACGCTGCGCTGCTGTCGTTGCTCAATGTCGAAGTGCTGTATGCCGACGTGATCCTGGCGCTGAAGGGCGTGTCGCTGCAAATCGCGCCCGGCGGCTGCGTGGCGCTGCTGGGCGCCAATGGCGCCGGCAAGAGCACCACGCTCAAGGCCATCTCCGGCGTCATCGATTCGGATGACGGACGGGTCTCGGGCGGCAGCATCGGCTTCGATGGCCGCGCCATCCGCGGCCACGACACGGCCAGCATCGTGCGCAGCGGTCTCGTGCACGTGATGGAGGGTCGGCGCGTGCTGCCCCACATGACCGTGGAGCAGAACCTGATCATCGGCGGCCACATGTTCTCCAGCGCCGCGCAGATGCGCCGCGCGCTCGACGGTGTGTACCAGGCCATCCCGCGTCTGGCCGACCTGTGCACGCGCACCGCTGGCTATCTGTCCGGCGGCGAGCAGCAGATGCTGGTGATCGGCCGGGCGATCATGGCCGAGCCCAAGTTGATGCTGATCGACGAGCCCTCGCTGGGCCTGGCGCCGCGCATGACCGAAGAGGTGTTTGCCGTGCTGCACCGGCTGCGCGCCCAGGGCCTGGCGCTGCTGATCGTCGAGCAGAACACCCGCGTGGCCCTCGAGATCGCCGACTACGGCTATGTGATGGAAGGCGGGCGCATCGTGCTCGAAGGTCGTGCCGACGAGTTGCGCGCCAACGAGGACGTTCGTGAGTTCTACCTCGGCCTGGACCGCGAAGGCGAGCGCAAGAGCTTTCGCGAGGTCAAGCACTACCGGCGGCGCAAGCGCTGGCTGGGTTGAAGCGAAACATCATGAAAGGCAAGACATGTCGGGTCCCCTGCAGGGTTTGAAGGTCATCGAGTTCGGCGGCATCGGCCCCGGACCCTTCTGCGCGATGATGCTCTCGGACATGGGTGCGGACGTGATCCGCCTTGACCGCAAGGCCGACAAGGGCAAGGACCGCGGCGCGCCCGGTTTCCTGGCCTCCGGCCCACGCAGCGTGCTGCACCGCGGCCGCCGCTCGGTGGCGGTGGACCTGAAGGATCCCGCCCACCGCGACCAGGTGCTGGCGATGATCGACGGCGCCGATGCGGTGATCGAAGGCTACCGGCCGGGCGTGCTGGAGCGTCTCGGGTTCGGGCCCGACGTGCTGCTCGCTCGCAATCCGCGGCTGGTGATCGGGCGCATGACGGGGTGGGGGCAGGATGGCCCGCTCGCGCAATCCGCAGGTCATGACATCAACTACATCGCCCTGTCGGGCGCTCTGGCGACCATTGGCCGCAAGGAGGGCGGGCCGGCCGCACCGCCGGCGATGGTCGGCGACCTGGGCGGCGGCGGCATGATGCTCGCGTTCGGCATCGTGTGCGCGGTGCTCGAAGCGCGCGCCTCGGGCCAAGGCCAGGTGGTCGACGCCGCCGTGCTCGATGGTGCCGCGCTGCTCACTTCCATCGTCTGCGAACTGCGCGCGCTGGGCCTGTGGCGCGACCAGCGGCAAGGCAACCTGCTCGACGGCGGCTCGCACTTCTACGACACCTACGAGTGCGCCGACGGCCGGTGGATCTCGATCGGCTCGCTCGAGCCGCAGTTCTACACCTTGCTGCTGGACAAACTCGGCCTGGCCGGCGACCCCGAATTCCGCCGTCAGCGCGACCCCGCCGCCTGGCCCTCACTGAAGGCCCGGCTGGCGGCGCTGTTCCGCAGCCAGCCCGCGGCGCACTGGTGCGCGCTGATGGAGAACACCGATGTCTGCTTCGCGCCGGTGCTCACCACCGCCGAAGCCGCCGCGCATCCGCACAACACCGCGCGCGCCACCTTCTTCGAGAACCAGGGCGTGCTCCAGCCCTCGCCGGCGCCCCGCTTCAGCCGTACGCCGGCCGCGCGGCCGGGGCCGGCGCCGTACATTGGCGAGCACGACGACGAACTGCTGAAGTAGGTCGCGGCGGCGGCGCCAGCTGCTTGCATCCAGTCGTGTTGAACCGTGTCGACTACGCCTGAGTAAGGCCCCGAAAGGACATCACATGCGCGCAAGTGAAACCGCAAACGGCGGCGGCTGGGGTACACCGGCGTTTGTCCAGCACCGGCTCTGGCCCTCCGCATGCCGCTCGGTCGGACTTGCATCGGTGCTGCTCGGGGCAAGCCTGGCGCAACACGCACGTGCCGAGGACGGTGTGACCGCCGACCGCGTGTACGTCGCTTCCAGCCTCGCGCTGTCGGGTCCGCTGGCGGCGATTGGCACAGACTTCGCCGCCGGCATGAAGGTGGCCCTCGACCAGGTCAATGCCAGCGGTGGTGTGAACGGTCGCAAGATCGTCCTCACGATGCTCGACGATGGCTACGATCCCAAACGCACGGTCGAAAACACCAAGGGCCTGCTCAGTGATGGCAAGGCGTTCACCTTTCTCGGCACCCTGGGTACCGCGAACATCCGCGCTGTGATGCCGATGCTCGAAGAGCGCGGCGTTCCGCTGTTTGCCGCCTACTCGGGCGCCAACAGTCTGCGCAAGGAACCGTATCGGCAGTTTTCAACCGTGATCGCCTCCTACGCCGACGAGACCGAGCGCATGGTGAACCATGCGTACACGATCGGCTGGCGCCGAGTTGCCGTGGCCTACCAAGACAACGCCTTCGGGCTCGATGCACTCGAGGGCGCAAAGGAGGCGCTCCAGAAGCGTCAGCTGGTGCCGCTGGCCACCGTGGCCGTGAAGACCGACGCCTCGAACGCCCAAGACGGCGCGCAAGCGATCGCGCGCGCCGAACCGCAGGTCGTGATCGCCACGATGGCCGGCAAGGCGACGCTGGAGTTCGTGCGCCACCTGCGAAGAATCCTGCCCAGCACGCAGATCATGCTGCTGTCGGTGGCCGACACCAACCAACTCCTGCGCGAACTGGGCAAGTCTGCCGACGGCATCATCGTCACCCAAACCGTGCCCGGACCGTTCAATCAGAAGCTGAAGATCTCGCGCGACTTTCTTCAGGCCATGGCCGCAGCCGGCAAGGGCGACCATGCGAGCTATGCGGCCATGACGGGATTCATTGCGGCACACGGGTTCTCGGAAGTGCTGCGACGCAGCGGGGCATCACCCACGCGCGAGTCTTTCGGCAGTTCACTGCGAGGAGCAAGACCCATCGACCTGGGCGGATTCGAGTTGCGTTTCGGCCCCGGGCAGCCGAACGGCTCCAAGTATGTCGAACTGACGATGATCCGGTCCACCGGAAGGCCGTTCGTTTACTGATCGGCAGGCCGGTGGCGAAGGCCGGGATGCACGCCAACGTGCGCGCTTGGCCGCAAACAGAGCATGACTGCCGAGCACCAACGGCACTGTCGGAACTGACGCCGCGACCTGCGTCACGTGCTTCAGGTCAACGGCCGAAGGCATTCAACCGCGGCGGCTCGGGCCAGCCATGAGCAGCGCCGGCAGCAAGCCGGCGACGAAGATGATGCCGACGACGAAGAAGCTGTCTCGGTAGCCCAGCATGCTGGCCTGCGCGTGGATCACCTGGCCGAGATAAGCGCTTGCGCTGGTGGCGGCCTGGGCCGCCGGCAGTCCCGCCTGCACCAGCAGCCCACCGACGCCACCGAGGAGTTCGGTCGTCGTGCCGTTGGCGGCGTCCTGCGTGGCCGTGAATCCGGACACGTGGAGCTGGGTGCGCCGCTCGAGGTAGACCGACAGCAGGTTGACGCCGATGGCTCCGCCCAGCTGACGGGCAAAGTTCAGCGCACCCGAGCCCTGGCCGATCAGGTGCAGGGGCAGCGCCGTCAGCGCCCCGGCGCTCAGGCCGGGCATGATGAAGCTCAGTCCGATGCGGCCCAGCACCACCCACCAGGCGAACTGCCAGAACGAAGTGTGGGTGTCGGCCGCCGCCATCAGGAACGACGAGACGGCGAAGATGCCGAGCCCGGCCATGATCGTCGTCGCATAGGCGGGCACGCGGTCGGTGAGCCGGCCGGCCAGCGGGAACATGAAGCCCATGACCAGGCCGCCCGGCATCAACAGCAGGCCCGCGCGCGTCGCCGTGTAGCCCTGGACGATCTGCACGAACAGCGGGATCAGATAGGTGGTGCCGAAGATGCCGGCGCCGAAGATGAATGAGACCATCGCCGCACCGGCGAAGGATCGGTTCGCGAACATCGCCAGGTTCAGCATCGGCGCCGCCGTGCGCAGCTCCCATGCCAGGAAGGCGGCACCGCAGGCGAGCGCGGCCGTGAACGCGAGGACGACACGGTGCGAACCCCAACCGTCGCGCTGCCCATGCGTCAGCCCGTCGAGCAGCGTCAGCAGGAACAGCGCCAGCAGGCCCAGCCCGATCCAGTCGAAGGGCCGCATCGGCCCGGCCTGTTCGCGCCCGGGGAGGAATACGGTCCCCAGCAGGATGCCCAGCACGCAGACGGGCAACGGCATGAAGAACACATAGCGCCAGCTGAAGGTGTCGACGAGCAGACCGCCCAGCACCGGGCCCAAGGCCGGCGCCAGCACCACCCCGATGCCGTACACACCCATCGCGGTGCCGCGCTTGTCGCTCGGGAACACCCGGAAGATCACCTGCATGGCCAGGGGCTGCAACACGCCGGCCGTGGCGCCCTGCACGATTCGCGCGAGGACCAGCACCCCTTCGGAGGGCGCCAGCCCGCCCATCACCGAGCCGCCGAGGAACGCCAGCAGCGTGGCTACGTAGGTGACGCGCTGGCCGAGGGCGTCGACCATCCAGGCGCTCAGCAGCATGGTGGCCGTCATCGCCGCCAGGAAGCCGGCGGACAGCAGCTGCGCCTTGTCCTGCCCCATCCCGAAGGCGCCCATCATGTCAGGCAGCGCGACGTTGACGATGGTGGACGACAGCACGGTGGCGATCGTCCCGACCATCACGGTCACGGTGGCCAGCCACCGGTACGACGCACCGTAGCGCGCCACCAGTTGCTCGGCATTTGCGGCCGGCGGCATGTTGCGGGCGGCCTCGCTAGTCATCGGCAACGGCCTCCACTTCGACCATCATGCCGGGCTTCAGCAGACCGTCGATCTGCTGCACCGCCACGCGCACTGGCAGCCGCTGCGTGATCTTCGTGAAGTTGCCGCTCGGGTTCGGGTTGGGCAGCAGCGCGAATTCGCTGGTGGCGGCCTGCCCGACGCGCTCGACCGTGCCCTGGAAGACCCGGCCGGGCAACGCATCGACCGTCACCGAGACCGGCTTGCCAAGCCTGAAGAAACGGATGTCGGTCTCCTTCACGTTGGCATCGACCCGTACGCGCGCCGGATCGTGCGCCATCAGCAGTCGCTGGCCGGGGACGACGTATTCGCCGCGGTCGACGAACAGGCGGTTGACCACACCGTCGAACGGCATCGTGACCACCCGGTCCTCCAGGTCGAACTGCGCGCGTGCCCGTACGGCACGCAGCCGCTCCTCCTCAGGGCCCAGCTCGGCCCGCTGGCGGCTCAACACATGGAGGTTTTCGCGCGCCGCCTGCGCCTGCGCGACGGAGGCATGGGCCCTTTGCAGGTTGGCTTCGGCGATGGACACCTGCTGGCGCGCCGTCTCCAGTGCGGCGAGCGTCTGGTCCCGGCGCAGTGGCGTGACCATGCCCAGGCGGACGAGGTCGACGATGCGTTCATGCTCCGCCGCGGCCAGCATACGTTGTGCCTTCGCCGCGGCCAGCGCGGCCTCGGTTGCTTCGACGTTCGCCCGCTGTACCGCGACCTCGCTTCTCGTCTGCCGGTCGGCCAGCGCGATGCGGGCATCGATTTCCGCCCGCCGCAGCGGCACGCCGGCCAGCTGGGCCTCGAGTTCGCGCGCCTGCGCCCGGGTCTCCCGGTCGTCGACCCGCACCAGCACGGAGCCGTTGCGCACCGTGTCGCCCTCTGCCACTTCGACCGCCGTGACCCGGCCCGGCAAGCGGCTGCTGACGACGACCATGTCGGCGGCAACGCGCGCATCGGTTACGACGATGTGCGTCAACTGGCGGTGCAGCCACCAGCCGCCCAGACCCAGCATTGCCAGCCCGACCAGCATCGCGACATAAATACGCCCCGAGCGACCCGTGGGGCGTGTCGTTGCGTCGTTCACCGCGCGCCCCGGGGGCCACCCACCAGCCGCGCCACGCGAGCCGTGCCGCCCAGGCGCCCGACGATCTGCTCGAACACGTCGAGGCAGGTCTGCAGATCGGACTCCGAGACGCCGGCGAAGATCTCGGAACGCACGGCCGCCGCCGTCGCCTCAATGCGCACGAGCACCGGGCGCGCCTTGCGGCTCAAGTGCAAGGACTTGCTGCGCCGGTCGTTGTTTGCCGTGCGTCGCTCGACCAAGCCGTCGGCCTCCAGGCCGTCGAGGATGTGGACCAGCGTCGCTGCCTGCACCCCCATCCACTCCGACAGCTCGCGCTGGCTCGCCGAGCCGCCGGTGCGCGAAAGATGCAGCAGGGCCAGCCAGCGCGACTCGGTCAGTCCGAAGGCCGCCAGCCTGCGGTCGACCTCACTGCGCCAAAGCCGTGCCACCTGCCCGAGGAGCGTACCGAACGACTCCTGCGTGACGGCCAAAGACTGAAGCATCGGTTTCCTGCGGAATTAGATGAATAGATGATAGTTGAACATTCATCTAATCTGCACTCGTGCGCCTGTGCGCCTGTGCGCCTGTGCGCCTGTGCGCCTGTGCGCCTGTGCGCCTGTGCGCC
>CAZXLI010000120.1:16704-17178 GCA_964641795.1 uncultured Bordetella sp.
TGTGCGGCCGGAGACCCGGGGGCACGAAGGTTTTTTTCGAGCGATCCTGCTGGCCCGTGGCGGCAGCCGCGAATCGCGCGCAGCGCTGCGCCAGGGCGCGTCGACGCGGCCGCGTTCGCCGAGGCGGCGGTGCGCCGGCTGGCGAATGAGGACGCTCGGAAGCTGGCCGGAGCTGGCCTGCAGACGCGGACGCACCTTGCGCTGGCGCAGTCGAGGAGATCGGGCGGGTGGCACGCTAGAGGTGGGAGCCGATCTCATCGGCGTCGGCCATCGCGAGCGGGGTTCGTTCGCGCGCTGGTGGGCGTGCCGCGCGACTGGGACCGGGCGCATCGGCGCCGTGCGCGCGCCGACCACGCGCTTACTCAAGCCCCGGGCCCCATTGTGTTGCGACTCAGCCGCCCCCGCGGGCTCAGCGGAAACGCGAGAAGTCCGGCTTGCGCTTCTCCAGGAACGCGTTCGCGCCTTCCTGTTGTT
>CAZXLI010000121.1:0-17173 GCA_964641795.1 uncultured Bordetella sp.
GGCTACCGCCCTCCAGCGTCCCGCCTGGTCGGGAACAACCTGTTGAAACTCAACAACTAATGCGCCCGCCCTGCGGGGCCGCAAGCGGCGCGCCATTTGCTATGGTCCACCTGGCGCCGTGCGCTGCCTCCGGTGATGTCTGCAATGGCTGAGCTGCTGCACCTGTTGATCGTCGATGACCATGCCGTGGTGCGAATGGGCATGGTGCAGCTGCTGCGTGGGCTGCGCGGGGCCTGTGAAGTGAGCGAGGCGGGCAGCCTGCTGCAGGCCCAGGCGGTGCTGGCCGCGCGGCCGGATGTGTCCTTGCTGGTGCTGGATGTGCACCTTCCCGGCCAGGCGCCGCTGCAGGCGCTGCACACGGTGCGCCGCAGCCATCCGCTGCTGCCGGTGCTGCTGCTGTCGGCCGACAGCGATCCGGAACTGGCCGCCCAGGCCCTGCATGCCGGCGCCTGCGGCTGGCTGCCGAAATCGGCCGACGCGCGGGTTCTACTCGGGGCGATCGAGCTGGTGCTGGCAGGCGGCTGCTACGTGCCCTCGTTCCTGCTGCAGCCGCGGACGAGCATGCCGTCAACCTTGCCGCAGGAGTCGCTCACCGAGCGGCAGCTGGAGGTGCTGGGCCAGCTGGTGCAGGGCCGCAGCAACAAGGAGATCGCGCGTGCGCTGGGCCTGGCCGAGCCGACCGTGAAGGGCCACCTCGTGACCATCTTCCGCGTGCTGCGGGTGCGCAACCGGGCCGAGGCGGTCAGTGCCGGCCAGCAGCACCTGCGCGCGCTGGGCAGTGCCCAGGGAGCGACCGGGGCGGCCTGGCGCGTTGGCGCGCCGGCCGCGTTGCCGGGCGGCGTGCGCTAGCCAGGGCCAGCTCACACCGCGGCCGTGGTGGCCGCTGCCGCACCCAGCCACGCCCGCAGCGCCGAGGCCGGCAGCGGCTTGCGTGCCGCGGTGATCTGCTGGGCGGCCAGGGCAGCGGCCGTCAGCGGCAGCGTTTCGCCGCTGATCAGCAAGGCCGGCACCTCGGCGCCGGCCCAGGCGCGCAGCAGGGCAATGGCGCCGATGCCGTCGCCCTGCGCCAGGCGCCAGTCGCTGATCAGCCGGTCGGGCCGAATGCCTTCGGCCTGCAGGCGCGCGAGCAGCGGCGCGGCTGCTGCGTCGGCCCAGACCCGACAGCCCCAGGTGCTGAGCAGCGCGGTGGTGGCCTCGCGCACCGCCGCATCGTCTTCCACCAGCGCGACGCGGCGGTCCTGCAGCGGCAGCAGCGACGGCACCTCCAGCCCGGCCGGCGGCAGCGTGGCCGGCGTGGCCAAGGGCAGCGTGATGCTGAAGCAGCTGCCGCGGCCGAGCCGGCTGCGCAGCGTGACCTTGTGCTGCAGCAGCCGCGCCAGGCGCGCAACGATGGCCAGGCCCAGCCCGTGGCCGCGCTGCCGGTCGCGCCCCGGGTTCTGCAGCTGGACGAACTCGTCGAAGATGCGTGACTGGTGCTCCGGTGCGATGCCGGGTCCGGTGTCCCACACCGAGATGCGCACGCCATTGCCGCGACGGCGCGCGGCCAGCAGCACGCCGCCCTGCACGGTGTAGTTCAGCGCGTTCGACAGCAGGTTGCGCAACATGCGCTCGAGCTGCATCTCGTCGCTGTGCACCCACAGCGAGGTCGGCCACAGGCGCCACTGCAGGCCGCGTGCGTCGGCCAGCACCGCGAACTCCGGCGCCAGACGGTCGAACAGCGCGGCCAGCGGCAATGCGCGCGCGTGCGGGACCACCGCGCCGCTGTCCAGGCGCGAGACATCGAGCAGCGCCTCGATCAGCCCGTCGAGCGCCTGCGCCATGCTCTGCAATTGGCCGGCAGTGCTGGCGGCGCGCCGGCCCTGCAGTTCGGCCTCGGCCTGGGCTGCTAGCAGGCCCAGCGCGTGCACTGGCTGGCGCAGGTCGTGGCTGGCGGCCGCCAGGAACCGGGTCTGCGCCTCGCGCGCGGCCTGCGTCTCGGCCAGCAGGGCCTCACGCTCGAAGCGCATGGCATGGCTCTCGTGCAGCAGCCGGGCATGGCGCAGCATCAACGAGCTGGCCAGCGCGGCGCCGGCCAGCGACAGCAGCGCGTCGTACAGCCCGGACCAGCTGCCCAGCGCAAGGAAGAGGCTGCTCAAGGTCAGCGTCAGCGGCAGCATCAGCATCAGGAAGGCGCGCGGCAGCGGTGCCATCACGTTGATGCTGGCCACGCCGGTGATGCAGGCCAGCATGGCCGCGAACATCTGGCTCGACGGGTCCGATACCTCGAACACCATGCCCAGCGCAGCCGACCACAGCAGGCCGGTCAGCCCGGCGCCGATCTCCGCGCGGCGCTGCCAGCGGGTGGCATCGGCCGCCAATGCCGCCTCGTCCAGCCGCAACACCACCTGGCGCCAGCGGGCACGCACCAGCAGCAGCGCGGCGAACAGCGCCGCCCAGCCGGCCAGCAGCCAGGCGGAGCGGTGCGCCCGCTCGTAGCCGCACAGCAGCACCACCAGCAGCGCGGCGGCCACCAGGCTGACGCCGCTCTGGGCATAGAACAGCCGCAGCATCGCGCTGCGCGTGCGCGCGTCGGCGGGTTCGGGCAGCAAGGGAGGCCGGCGCATCGCGCGATGATGCCGTGCCGCGGCCCGGACGGCACACATCCGAACGGATGGGGTCTCGCATCCGTCCGGCGGATGGTGGTTGCCCGGGCCGGTTCCTAGACTGCATTGACGATGGCCAGCCGGCGTTACGGCGGGCCCAGGCCGTTGGAGGGAACCACCATGCATTGCCATCGACCGCACGCCCGCCGTGCACCACGTTCCGTGTGGCTGGCCGGCGCACTGGCCGGCCTGCTGGCTGCAGCGCCGGCCGCGCGCGCCGCCGACCGCTACTGGACCTTCATCGGCGGCTGTGGCTCGGCCGATTGGTTCGGCACCACCACCGGGCCCAACTCCCAGGGGCTGATGACCTGCTGGTCGCCGCTGGCCGGCGGCATCTCGGGTGCACCGGCGCCCAGCGCGGTCGACGACGTCTACATCGTCAACACCGGCGCCACCCAGCCGCTGCTGGTGAACTTCGCCGCGGCGCTGCGCGGCAGCAGTCCGGCGGGCCAGGCCGGCAACATCAGCCTGCGCGGCAGCAGCAGCTTTGCCGCGGGCCTGGCGATGGACCGCGGCTCGCTGCTGGCCACCACGCTCACGCTGGGCACCAGCGGCAGCAACCAGCTCGGGCAGTTCGACCAGTCCGGCGGCCTGGTGAGCGCGGTGACGCGGGTCGACGTGCTGAGCGGCGACTACAACCTGCGCGGCGGCACGCTCAACACCACCACGCTGAACCTGCGGGCGCAGACGGGGCCGGCGCGCGTGACGCAGACCGGCGGCGACCTGGTGGCGCTGACGATCAACCTCGGCAGCGAGGGCGGCGCGGCGGCCAGCTTCAGCCAGCTGGCCGGCAAAGTGAGCAGCAGCGCGCTGAACATCGGCACGGTGCCGGGCAGCGTCGTCTCGCAGCTGGCGATGAACGGCTCGAGCGCGCAATGGAGCAACAGCGGCGCCACCGTGGTCGGTGTCGTCGGCAATGGCCAGCTCAGCCTGGCCGGCGGCGCCCAGGCCAGCACCGGCAGCGCGATGCTCGGCTCGGCGATCGGCTCGGCCGGCCGGGTCGAAGTGCAAGGGGCGGGCACGCGCTGGACCGTCAAGGACACGCTGGGCCTGGGCAACGGCGGCAGTGCCGAGCTGGTCATCACGCAGGGCGCGCAGGTCAGTGCCGGATCGGTCAATGTCGACAGCCTGCCGGCCAGCGGCCAGGCCCTGCTGCTGCAGGGCAGCGGCAGCGCGCTGCAGGTGGGCAATGCGCTGGTCGTCGGCCGCACCTTCGATGGCGCGATCACGCTCGACAGCGGCGCGCAGGTCTCGACCAAGTTCGGCGTGCTGGGCGACGGGCGCGGCGTCAAGGGCACGGCCACGCTCAACGGGGCCGGGACCGAATGGCGCAACACCACCAGCCTGGTCGTCGGCAGCCAGGGTCGCGGCACGCTCACGGCCGGCAGCGGTGCCGTGCTGACGGCCGGCGCCGCCACCGTGGGCGAAGCCACCAGCAGCAACGGCGAAGCAACGCTCAGCGGCACCGGCACCCGCTGGACCACCAGCGGCCTGCTCACGGTGGGCCAGGCGGGCACCGGCAAGATCAGCGCCGACAGCGGCGCGAAGCTGGAGAGCGCCAGCGCCGCGATCGGCTGGGCCTTGAGCGGCAACGGCACGGTCGACCTCAACGGCGCACGCTGGAGCAACACCGGCCTGCTGACCATCTCGCAAGGCGGCCAGGGCCAACTGCTGCTGCGCGGCGGCGCCATGATGGACACCGGCGCGATCAACATGGCCGTCGGCAGCGGCACGCAAGCCGGGCTGACGCTGCTTGGCCAGGGCACGCAGCTCGACCTGGCCGGCGCGCTGAGCCTGGGCGGCGCCGGCGCCGGGACGCTCCAATTGAACGCGGGCGCGATCCTGAACACCGGCAGCGCCAGCTTCGGCGAACTGGCCGGCGGCAGCGGCAGCGCCAACATCGGCAGCCAGGTGGTCTGGACCAACCGCGGCGGCCTGCTGATCGGCGGCGACGGCAGCGGCACGCTGTCGATCGCGGGCAACGGCACGCTGGCCAGCGCCGGCGCCACGCTGGGCGCCGGGGCCAACGGCAGCGGCATCGTCACGCTCGCCGGCAGCCGCACCGCCGAGGCACGCTGGACGCTCAGCGGCCCGCTCGTGGTGGGTGGCCAGGGCAGCGGCAAGCTGAGCCTGCTGGCCGGTGGCGTGGTCGAGACCAGCGGCGCCACCACGGTGGGCGCCAAGGGCCAGGTGACGCTTGACGGTGGCACGCTGCGCAGCGCCAGCCTGGCGCTGGCCGACCCGAGCCGGCTGGACTGGCGCAGCGGCCAGCTCGCGATCACCGGCCCTGCCGGCGCGACGCTGGGGGCGCAGGGGCTGCCGAGCCAGCTGTCGCTGGGCACGGGCAAGACCTTCAACGTCAGCCAGACCTTGGCCATCGGCGCCCAGGGCCGGCTGGACCTGGCCGGCGGCAAGTTGCAGGCCGGCACGCTGGCGCTGAACGGCGGCCGGGTGATCGCCGCCAGCGATGGCGCGGTGCTGGACATGAACGGCATCGGCCTGCTCAGCGGGCAGGGCCTCGTCGACGCACCGGTGAGCGGCGGCCAGGGCAAGCGCATCACCGCCACCGGCGCGCTGACACTGGGCCGCGCCAGCCTGAGCAACGGCTTCGCCTACCGTGGCACGCTGGAGGTCGGCAGCCAGACCGTGACGGTCAACGACAGCGACCTGGCCGACCTGGGCGCGCTGACCACGCTCGGCGACGGTTCGCGCCTGCTCGCGCCCAATGGCGTCCGGCTCGCCGCCAACGGGGTGCTGCAGGCCAGCGGCCAGTCCAGCGTGCAGGCCGCCTTCACGAACAACGGCCAGGTCGACGGTGGCAGCGGGCGGCTGACGTTCGGTGCCGCGGTCACCGGCGCCGGTGGCTACGGCGGCAACATCGACTTCGAGGCCGGCTTCGCACCCGGCAACGGCGTGGCCAACATCGGTTTCGGCAGCGGCAACCTGAGCTTCGGCAACGCCGCGGTGCTAACGCTCGACATCAACGGCAGCAGCATCGGCCGCTACGACCGGCTGAGCGACATCGGCGCCCTGAGCTTCGCCGGCGCGCTGGTGCTGAGCTTCGCCTCGGACTTCACCCCCGGCAGCGCGCGGCTGACGCTGCTGGACTTCGACAGCTTCAGCGGCAGCTTCGACCCTGCACGCATCAGCGTGTCCGGCATCGACCCCGGCCGGCTCGACTTCTCGCGCCTGGCCACGCAGGGTCTGCTGCTGGTGAGCGCGGCGCCCGGCGCCACGGTGGCCGCCTCGTTCGCGCCGTTGGACGGGGTGGCCGCCGCGGTGCCCGAGCCCGGCACCTGGGCCTTGTGGCTGGCCGGGCTGGGGGTGATGGGCGCGCTGGCGCGGCGGCGCCGCACACGGCCCTGACGCGCGTTGCCGCCCTCAGTCGGGCGCGGCGGCGAGTTGGCGCAGCCGATCGCCATCGAGCGTCTCCTCGGCGATCAGCGCGTCCACGCAACGGTCCAGCGTCGCGCGGCGCTCGGCCAGCAGGGCCTGCGCGCGCTGCTGGGCCTGTTCGAGCAGGCCGCGCACGGCGGCATCGATGCGCTGCGCCGTCTCCGGGCCGGTGGTCGCCGCGGCAGGGGCCTGGCCGCCTTCGGCCGGCGCCAGCCAGCGCGGCCGCGCCTCGCCCAGCGACACCGGGCCGATGGCCTCGTCCATGCCGTAGCGCAGCACCATGTCGCGGGCGATGTCGGTGGCCTTGGCCAAGTCGTCCGCGGCGCCGGTGCTCGGGTCGCCGAACACCAGCAGTTCGGCCGCCCGGCCACCGAGCAGCACGCTCAACTTGGCCGTTAGATCCCTGCGGCCGAGCAGGTGGCGGTCCTCGCTGGGCCGCTGCAGCGTGTAGCCCAGCGCGCCGATGCCGCGCGGCACGATCGACACCTTGTGCACCGGCTCGGACGGGCTCAGCGCCATCGCCACCAGCGCATGGCCGAGCTCGTGCGTGGCCACCAGCCGGCGTTCGGCAGGGCTGATCAGCAGGTGGCGCTTCTCGATGCCGGCAACGATGCGCTCGATGGCCTGCGTGAAGTCGGCCAAGGTCACCGCGTCGGCCCGGCGGCGGGTGGCCACCAGCGCGGCTTCGTTGACGACGTTGGCCAGGTCGGCGCCCGCAAAGCCGACGGTGATGGCGGCCACCTGGTCGAGGTCGACACCGGCGGCCAGCTTCACCTTGCGCGCATGCACCCGCAGGATCGCGACGCGGCCGGCGCGGTCGGGCTTGTCGACCAGCACATGGCGGTCGAAGCGGCCGGCGCGCAGCAGCGCCGGGTCCAGGATCTCGGGCCGGTTGGTGGCCGCCAGCAGCACCACGCCGGCGCGGCTGTCGAAGCCGTCCAGCTCCACCAGCAGCTGGTTCAGCGTCTGCTCGCGCTCGTCGTGGCCGCCGGAGACCGGGAACACGCCGCGCGCCTTGCCCAGGGCGTCGAGCTCGTCGATGAAGATGATGGCCGGCGCCTGCGCGCGCGCCTGCTCGAACAGGTCGCGCACCCGCGCCGCGCCGACGCCGACGAACATCTCGATGAATTCCGAGCCGCTGATCGAGAAGAACGCCACGCCGGCCTCGCCCGCCACCGCACGGGCCAGCAGGGTCTTGCCGGTGCCGGTGGGGCCGACCAGCAGCACGCCCTTGGGCACCCGGGCGCCCAGGCGGCCATGCTCGGCCGGGTTCTTCAGGAAGTCGACGATCTCCTGCAGCTCGGCCTTGGCCTCGTCGACGCCGGCCACGTCGTCGAAGCGCACGCCGGTGTTCTTCTCCATGTACACCTTGGCATGGCTGCGGCCGATGCCCAGCAGCCCGCCGGCGCCGCCGGCCGCGGCGCCCATGCGCTTGCCCATGTAGGTCCAGAAGGCCACCAGCACCAGCACCGGCATCACCCAGCTCAGCAGCTCGCGCAGCCAGGGTGAGGACTGCTCGCGACGGAAGGGCACGCCGAATTCGCCCAGGCGCTGCGCCAGCGCCGGCTCGACCAGCGTGGCGATGACGATCTGGTGTCCCTGCGCATCCGGCGCCTTCAGCCGGCCGATCACCTGCTGGTCGGTGAGCGTGACCTCGGCGATGCGGCCTTCCTTCAACAGCTGCTCGAAGCCGCTGTAGGGCAGGGTGTCGACCTGGCGTTCGGTGCTGCGCCAGCTCCACACCAGTGCCATCAGCGCGATGACCGTCAGCAGCGAGCCGAGGTTCCAGTGCTTCTTCAGGTCCATGGGTGCAGGCTTGGCGACGACGGCCGATTGGCGCATGGGCTCGCACCGCGGCGCTTGATCAGGAGCAAGCCAGCACGTGCGGCAGGTCGGCGCTGCGGCGGGCCCAAGGCCAGAATCCCGGGATGCAGGCGATGGTGCTGTCCCGGACCGGCGAGCCGCTGCGCCTGGTGCAGCGCCCAGACCCCGTGCCGGGCCCCGGCGAAGTGCGGCTGCGCGTGCTGGCCTGCGGCGTCTGCCGCACCGACCTGCACCTGGTGGACGGTGAACTGCCGCAGGCCCAATTGCCGGTGGTGCCCGGGCACCAGGTCGTCGGGGTCGTCGAGGCGCTGGGCCCTGGCGTGGACGCTCATTTCGTGGGTCAGCGATTCGGCGTGCCCTGGCTCGGTGGCAGCTGCGGCCACTGCCGCTTCTGCCGCGGACGCTTCGAGAACCTGTGCGACGCCCCCGTGTTCACCGGCTGCAGCCGCGACGGTGGCTTCGCGACCCATGTGCTGGCGCGCGCCGATTTCTGCCTGCCGCTGGCAGGGCTGGTGCAGCCGCCCGAACAGCTGGCGCCCTTGCTGTGCGCCGGCCTGATCGGCTGGCGCACGCTGCGCCTGGCGACCGACGGCCTGGCCCTGGGCGCGGGCCTGGACGGTGCACGCGACCTCGGCTTCTATGGCTTCGGCGCGGCCGCGCACCTGGTGGCGCAGGTGGCGCTGCAGGAAGGCCGGCGCGTGTGCGCCTTCACCCGGCCGGGCGATGCCGCGGCGCAGGACTTCGCGCGCAGCCTGGGCGCCGCCTGGGCCGGCGGCAGCGACGAGACGCCGCCCTGGCCGCTGGATGCCGCGCTGATCTTCGCGCCCAGCGGCGCGCTGGTGCCGCTGGCCCTGGCGGCCGTGCGCAAGGGCGGGCGGGTGGTCTGCGGCGGCATCCACATGAGCGACGTGCCGGGCTTTCCCTATCGCCTGATGTGGGAGGAGCGGCAGCTGCTGTCTGTGGCCAACCTGACGCGCCGCGACGGCCACGAGTTCCTGGCCCATGCCGCGCGCCACCCGCTGCAGGTGCACAGCCAGGTGTATGCGCTGGCCGATGCCAACCAGGCGCTGGACGACCTGCGCGCGGGCCGCCTGAACGGCGCAGCGGTGCTGGTGCCGTGACGCGGCCGCAGGCCGCTTCGGGGGTGGGCGCGTTTCAGTCCGGCGCAGGCAGCGTGTATTCGAAGACGTAGCGGTGCTGGCCGTCGACGATCTCGAGCGAGAAGTCGCCGCGCAGGCCGGCGAGCTCACCGGTGCCGGAATCGGGCACCACGGTGATCGCGAGGCTGGGCTGCCCGCGGTCCATCGTGCCGGTGTGGCGGAACACGAAGCCGCCCTGGCGCCCCTGCAGCGTGCCGGTGACCTGCTCGATCGCGACGTACACCGCCGAGCCGGGCGTCGCGGTGCCGGCGCTCAGCATCTCGCCGCAGCCGGTGCCCACCAGGTCGCCGGAGAACCGCTTGTCGAGCGACCGCCGGGCGAACAGCGGGCTGGCCGCCGGTTCGCGCGCGGGCAGTGGCTGCATCGTGACCTCGAAGGTGCCGGTCGCCCGCTGCCGCTGTGGCGCGGGCTCAGGCGCCCAGGCGTCGTACGAGCCGAAGGCCCAGACATGGCCTTCGGGGTCGCGGCTCGCGTAGCCGCGGCCGCCATACGGCTTGTCCTCGAGCGCGATCAGGATCTCGGCCCCCTGGGCCACGGCATGCCGGTAGTGCGCTTCGATCTCGGGCACATGCACCACGATCTCGGCCGTGCCGACGCCGCCCACCTGGCGCGGCGAGCGGCACATCGACGGGTGGCCGTAGTCCTCGGCCGAACTCAGCATCACCCCGCCATTGCCCAGCACCAGGTGGGCATGCAGCACGCGACCCGGCTCGCCGGGCACCACCCGCCTGGGCTGGAAGCCATACACGCGGCAGAGCCACTCGATGGCCTTCGGCGCCGCGTGGTACAGCAGGCCGGGCGTGATGGTGGGGGGTGTGTGGCTGGCGGGCGAGGGGGCCGGGTGATCCATGCGTGACTCCATCGATGCGGCATTGGCCATGCAAGCCGCCGATTGTGCGCGCGAACACTGTGAATGTATACAGCCCTGCTTCGCGGGCCTTGCCGGCTGGCCCTGCGCAAATGTGCGCTTGGCAAGGACGGCCGACGATGGCAGGCTGTGGGCAGCGGGTGCAGGAGGTGGTGGTCGCGTGGAAGGCACAGTGAAGGCAGGGGGCCGCGGCTCGCCGGGCGGCCGGCCCGGCTCGCAGGCGCGCTTGCGCGGGGGGTGCGTGATCGCCGGCCTCGCCTGCATGGCGTGCCATGCGGTCGCGGCGCCTGCCGTTGCCGACCCGACCGCTGGCGAATGGTCCTATCGCATCGAGCGCGGCGACACGCTGATCGGCGTCACCGCCCGCCAATGCGGCCCGGGGGTTGATTGGCGCAAGCTGCAGAAGCTCAACCGCGTGGCCAACCCGCGCCGGCTGGTGCCCGGGCAGCACCTGCGCATTCCGCTGGCCTGGCTGCGCGTGCAGCCGGTGCGCGCCGAGGTGCTGCATGTGCAGGGCGACGTGCGCGTGCAACGGGCGGGCGCGGCCCCCGAAGCGGTGGCCGCCGGTGTCACGCTGGGCAGCGGTGACCTGCTGCTGGCGGGTCGCGATGCCGCGCTGGCGTTGAAGTTTCCGGATGGCTCGCGCCTGCTGGTGCGGCCGGAGACCCAGGTCCGGTTCGAGCGCCTGGTGCAGATCGGGGCCGCCGGCGTGCCGGATACGCGGCTCAAGCTGGACAGCGGCAGCGTCGATTCGCGCGTCGTGCCGGGTGTTGCCGGCCGCCGCTACGACATCGGCACGCCTTCGGTGAACCTGGGCGTGCGCGGCACCGAATTCCGCACCCAGGTCGAGGCACAGACCACGCGCGTCGAGGTGCTCGAAGGCACGGTGGCCGCCGCGGGCGAAGCGCGGGCCGGCAGCAAGACCGTGCCGCCAGGCACCGCGATCGGCGCCGGCTTCGGCACCGTGGCCGTCGCGGGCCAGGCGGTGGCGCCGCCGCAGCGGCTGCTCGCCGCGCCTGACCTGTCCAGCACGGCGCGGCGGCTCGAGCGCGTGCCCTTGCGGCTGAGCTGGTTGCCACTGGCCGGCGCCGGCGCCTACCGCGCGCAGGTCTTCCCGGCCGAGGGCGGCGATGCCGCCGACCGCCTGCTGCTCGATGGCCGCAGCGCCGAGCCGCTGGCCCGCTGGCCCGATCTGCCCGACGGCCGCTACGAATTGCGGGTGCGTGGCATCAGCGCGCAGGGGCTCGAGGGCCAGGACGCGCGCCAGGTCTTCGTGCTGAAGGCGCGGCCCGAGCCGCCGTTCACGCGCCAGCCGCGGGCCGACGCCCGCATCTACGGCGAGCCCACGCAGCTGGCCTGGACCCAGGCCCAGGAAGCGGCAAGCTACCGGCTGCAGGTGGCCGAGAGCGAGGACTTCGCCGTGCCGCGCATCGACCAGTCCGGATTGCGCGCCACCGAGCAATCGGTGCCGTTGCCGCCGGGCCGCTACTTCTGGCGCCTGGCCAGCGTGCGGGCCGATGGCGATGCCGGCCCCTTCGGCGACGCGCAGGCCTTCACCGTCAAGCCGATCCCGCCCGCGCCGCCGGTGCAGCCGCCGGCCGTGTCGGCCGACGGCATCGTGCTGCGCTGGGCCGAGGCCGAGCCCGGCCAGCGCTACGAGCTGCAGCTGGCACGCGATGCTGCTTTCACCGACCTCGTGCAGCAACTGGCCAGCGACAAGCCCGAGGCCACGCTCGCGCTGCCGCCGCCCGGCCACTATCACGTGCGGGTGCGCGCGATCGATGCCGATGGCTACGTCGGCCCCTGGGGCAGCGTGCAGCAGCTCGAGGTGCCGCGCCAGCTGTGGTGGCTGCTGCTGCCGGCGGTGATGCTGCTGCTGGCGCTGTAGCGTTCTTGCGCCACGGTCTCGAGATGTCGACGCCAACCTCCGCCCGTTGGCCACCGAAGCGCGAGCGGCCGGGGCTGGCCTGGGTGCCCCTGGCCACCGCGCTGGCCGGCCTGGTGCTGATCTGGCTGGCGGCCACGCAGCCGGCCCTGCGGCGCGCCGACGAACTGCTCACCGACGCGCAGCTGCGCTGGGTGGCGCCCGCGGTGCCGGTCGACGAGGTGCTGGTGCTCGACATCGACGAAGCCTCGCTGCGCGCGCTGGCCCCGGCCTTCGGCAACTGGCCGCTGCGGCGCGATGCCTACGCGCTGGTGATCGACTACCTGCGCGAAGCCGGTGCACGCGCCGTGGCCGTCGACGTGGTGATGGCCGACGCGCGCGAAGGCGATGCCGCGCTGCAGCGGGCACTGCAGCGCGCCGGCACGATGCCGGTGGTGCTGGCGGCGGCCTCGCCGCGGCTGGCCGGCGGCACGCCGTTGGAAGCCGGCGCGCCGGAGGCGGGCGCGGTCGCGGGCGCGGCCGCACCGTGGCCGGCGGGCAGCGCCCCCGCGGCCCGCTGGCCGGCGCTGCTGCTGCCGGCGGAGTCCTTGCAGACGGCGCGCATCGGCATGGTGTCGATGCCGCTGGACACCGATGGCCAGCTGCGCCGCATCGCCCTGCTGCACGAGGCGGCGGGCCAGCGCCTGTCCGCGCTGCCGCTGGCGGTGCAGCAGGCGACCGTGGACGCGCAGGATCTGCGTTATGACGGCCAGGCCGTTCTGCTCGGTGCGCAGCGCTGGCCGGTGGATGCGATGGGCCGTGCGCGCCTGCCGCCACTGCCGGCCGAGACCCTGGCGCGGTTGCCCTTCCATGTGGTGGCCGCCGCCGCGCTGGGACAGCCGGTGGCGTCCGACCTGCGCCGGCGCCTGCAGGGCAAGCGGGTCTTCATCGGCAGCAGCGCGGGCCTGGGCAACCGCGTGATGACACCGGCCGGGCAGCTCTCAGGCACCGAGTGGCTGGCCGCCGCGCAGGCGGCGCTGGCGGCGGGCCGGGTGATCGCGCCGCCGCCGGCCTGGTCGCCGGCCGTGCTGCTGCTGCTGGCGCTGGCGCCGAGCGCCTGGCTGTGGCGCCGCGGCCGGCCCCTGCTGCCGCGCGACGCACTGGCCGCCGCCGCGGCCGCCGCCGCACTGCTGGCGCTGAGCCTGTCGGCGCTGGCGTTTGGGCAGCAGCAGCTGCCGCTGCTGGCCCCGCTGCTGACGGTGTTGCTGGGCCTGCTGCTGGCCGTGGCCGCGCAGCAGCGTCACAGCCGCCTGGCCGCTGAACGTCTGCGTTATGAGCGCGCCGTGGCCGAGGCCGCGAACGCCGCCAAGAGCGAGTTCCTGGCCAGCATGAGCCATGAGCTGCGCACGCCGCTGAATGGCGTGATCGGCGCCTGCCAGCTGCTGCAGGACCATGGCGGCGACGAGCAGCGGCGCGAGGAGCTGCTGGACATCATCCGCGCCAGCGGCAACCACCTGCTCGGGCTGATAGACGGCGTGCTGCACCTCGCGCGCATCGAGGCCGGCGTGCTGGAACTGCAGCGCGAGGAGTTCAACCTCGTCGATGCGATCGAGGCGGTGGTGGCCACGGCCGCCGCGCCGGCGCGCGGCAAGGGGCTGCAGGTGGCCTGCGTGCTGGACCCGGCGATGGCGGCCTGGCGCGTCGGCGACGTCACGCGGCTGCGCCAGATCCTGCTCAACCTGCTGGGCAATGCGGTGAAGTTCACCTTGCAGGGCGAGGTGGTGCTGCACATCGAGCCGGGCCTGCAGGCCGACGAACTGCTGTTTCGCGTCACCGACACCGGCATCGGCCTCGACGCGGCCGCGCAGCAGCGCATCTTCGAGCCGTTCGCGCAGGCCGACAGCGGCACCACGCGCCGCTTCGGCGGCAGCGGGCTGGGGCTGACGATCTGCCGCAAGCTGGTGCTGGCGATGGGCGGCAGCATCGAGGTGGGCAGCCAGCCGGGGCAAGGGTCGTGCTTCAGCGTGCGCCTGTCGATCCCTGCGGTCGAGCCGGTGCGGCCGGAGCCCGAGCCGCTGGGCTACCGCGTCGCCTTCGTCGAGCCGCACGAGGCCAGCGCGCAGGGGCTGGCGGCGCTGCTGCAGCGCATGGGCTGCCAGGCACTGCGCTGCACCACGCCGACCGCCCTGCACGCCGCCTGCACCTGGCCCGACGCCCAGGGCCGGCCCGCCTGGCTGCTGGTGGCCACCGACGCGCCCGAAGCGCTGGCGTTGCTGGAGGCCGCGGTCGACTGGGTCGACCCGTCGCGCGTGATCGGCATGAGCCGGCTGGCCTGGTATGCCGCCGAATCCGCGCGCGAGCGCGTGCGCCTGCCGCGCAGCGTGATCAAGCCGGTGCTGCGCTCGGCGCTGGTCAGCCGCTTCGGCGTGGCCACGGCCGCGAAGGCGGCTGATGGCACGGACAGGACGGGGCCACCCGCCGGGCGCAGCGTCGGGCGGGTGCTGATCGTCGAGGACGATCCGGTGAACCAGACCATCGTGGGCGCGATGCTCGGGCAGGCCGGCTTCCACACCGAAGTGGCGGCCGATGGCGCGCAGGCCCTGCAGCGCTGTGCCGACATGAGCTTCGACGTGCTGCTGATGGACTGGCAGATGCCGGACATGGACGGCATCGAGGTGACGCGCCGCCTGCGTGCCGGCCAGGCCGGCGAACGCGGCCGCCACGTGCCGGTGGTGGCGCTCACCGCCAATGCCTTTGCCGAGGACCGCGCGGCCTGCCTGGCCGCTGGCATGAACGACTTCCTCAGCAAGCCGGTGGTCGCCGAAGACCTGGTGGCAGTGGTCAGCCGCTGGTCGGCGCGGACGCGCTCGGGCGCTGGCTGAGGTCCAGTGCCTGGCGCAGCGCGCGGCCGCCGATCGGCTGGCGATGCGCGGGCCAGGCCTTCACCAGCGCGCTGATGCGCTCGTTCAGCGGGGCCGTGCGGCCGAGCGAGCGGGCCAGGCGGATCACCTCGCCCTGCAGCGCGTCGATCTCGGTGGCGCGGCCCAGCGCCAGGTCATCGGCCATGCTGGAGCGTGCCTGCGCGTCGATGCGCAATGAGCCCGCGGCCACCAGCTTGAACAACGGCGTGGGCAGCCGCATCACCCGCGGCACCCAGGCCGGCGGCAGCGGCGACATCTTCGCCGGCACGATGCCGGCCTGGGCCAGCAGCGCCAGTGTTTCGTCGATCAGCGCCGCGGTGCAGCGGCGCAGGTCGGCATCGAGCAGCTGTGCGCGCAGGGGCAGGCCGGACAGTGCATTGACCGCGTTGTTCAGGTTCAGCAGCAGCTTGCCCCACTGCACCGCTCGCAAGTCGGCATGCAATGCCAGCGGCAGGCCGGCGGCTTCGAACGCCGGCAGCCAGCCGCGCAGTGCCGGATGGTCCTGCGCGGCAAGCAGCCCGCTGGTGCCGCGGTGGAAGCGGCCGGGGCCGAGCTCGGCCACGTTGTACGGCACCATGCCGGCGATCCATTGCAGCGCCGGCGCGGCGGCCTGTGCGGCGGGCACGTTCGACAGGCCGTTCTGCATCGAGACCACCGGGGTGCCGGCGGGCAAGGCTTGTTCCAGCTGCGCAGCGGCTTCGGCGGTGGCGCCACTCTTCACGCACAGCAGCACCAGCGCAGGCGGCGGGCCGGCCGGCGGCCGCTCGTGCAGCGACAGCCGCGCCGGCGCCAGCTGCGCATGGCCGCCGTCGCGGTCGGTCAGCGTGAGGCCGTGCTCGCGCAGCGCCTGCAGCACGCGCGGCCGGCCGACGAAATGCACGGGCACGCCAGCCGCGGCCAGCCGGCCGCCCAGCCAGCAGCCGATGCTGCCGGCGCCCATCACCAGCACCGCGCCGGGTGCCGGCCGGGCTGCGGGATGGGCGGTCAATGCGCGACGGGCGCAGCCAGGTCGCGCAGGTGCGTCGGGCCGACGCGCCGCTCGATCTCGGCCAGCAGCGGGCGGCCCCAACCGGCCGCGAACATCGCTTCGGCGACGACGAACATCGGGCCGACCAGCAGGCCGACCAGGTCGTCGACGAAGGCCGGCTTGCGACCTTCGTAGTAATGGCCGATGAACTGGATGATCCAGCCGACGACGAAGGCGCCGACGCCCCAGGCCAGCCAGCCGGCCATCGAGCCCGCAGCCAGCGGATGGGCCAGCAGCATCAGCACGGCGTTGACGGCGCTGGTGGCCAGGCCCAGCACCAGGTTGCCGCGCGTCAGGTACCAGGCGGTGGCCAGGGCCCAGACGATCCAGGCCGCGCTGAAGCCGAACAGGCTGGCGCGCGCCAGCAGCACGCCGACCGCGAACACGATCAACGGTATGCCGACGAAGTGGGTGGCGATGTTGCGGCGGTCGCGGTGGTAGGCGGCGTACTGCACCATCAGGTCGGTGGCGTTGCGCATCGGTGTGTCTCCTTGCATTCGGATCGACGAATGCTAGTGGAGCAGCGGCTTGAGCGACTGTCAAAATCCCGACGATCTGCCGCCCGACGCCGAATGAAGACCTCCCGCCCCGCACCCGAGTCGCTGCGCGGCCTGCTGGCCAGCGAGCCGTGGTTCGGCAGTTGCCCGGTCGATCTGCAGCAGGCGCTGGTGGCCCTGGGCCGGCTGCAGCCGCTGGCCGATGGCGAGGCGCTGTTCGCGCGCGGCGAGGCGGCGGCCGGGTTGTGCTGCGTGGTGGCCGGCGCCTTGCGCGTCGGCTCGATCGATGCCGAGGGCGATGCGGCGCTGCTGGCCTTCATCGAGCCCTACCAGTGGTTCGGCGAAATCTCGATGATCGACGGCCTGCCGCGCACCCACGATGCGAGCGCCGATGGCGATACCGAGCTGCTGCTGGTGCCCGAGGCCGCGCTGATGGCCTGGCTGGACGCGCATCCAACCCATTGGCGCGACCTCGCCCGGCTGGCCTGCGGCAAGCTGCGCCAGGCCTTCGAGGTACTGGAAGACATCCAGCGCCTGCCGCTGGAGCAGCGCCTGGTCAAGATGCTGCGCCGGCAGGCCCGTGGCTATGGCAGCCGCCCGCCGCGGCGCCACCTGCGCCTGCCGCAGGAGCAGCTGGCGTTGATGATGGGCGTCAGCCGCCAGAGCGTGAACAAGGCGCTGCGTGCACTGGAGGCGCAAGGTGTCTTGGCCTTGCGCTACGGGGGAATAGAGCTGCAAGACCCGACTCTAGAATCCGGCCAATGAGCATCAAGAGCGACAAGTGGATCCGGCGCATGGCCGAATCGCACGGGATGATCGAACCCTTCGAGCCCGGCCAGGTGCGCCAGGCGCCGGACGGGCACAAGATCGTCAGCTACGGCACCTCGAGCTACGGCTACGACATCCGCTGCGCCCCCGAGTTCAAGGTCTTCACCAACATCCACTCGACGGTGGTCGATCCGAAGAACTTCGAC